>NC_004460.2:0-307471 GCF_000039765.1 Vibrio vulnificus CMCP6
ATGGAAATGGGCGTCGATTGGTTAACTCTCAACGCGGCCGGTTTCTTTGATGCTGTCGCTTTCTTTTTGGAAAGCATCATTTTATTCGTCGTGGACCTGTTTAAATGGATGCCGCCAGCGATGCCAATTATCGCTACAGCGCTGATCGCTTGGTTTCTGCATCGCAGTATTGGGTTAGTCCTCTTTGTGGTCTTGGCTCTGCTGACCATTTTAAATCTTGGCTACTGGCAAGAAATGCTGGAAACCTTTGTTTTGGTCTTCGCCGCGACAACGATTTCCGTATTAATTGGTGTGCCGATTGGGATCATGGCTGCGCATCGTCGTTGGATATACACCTTGCTAAGGCCAATACTTGACCTGATGCAAACCGTGCCGACTTTTGTTTACTTGATTCCTACTTTGGTGTTATTTGGCTTGGGCATTGTACCTGGGCTTATCTCAACCATTATTTTTGCTATCGCCGCGCCGATACGTTTGACCTACCTCGGCATTACCAAAGTGCCGGAAGAGTTGGTTGAAGCGGGCAAAGCTTTTGGCGCTAACCGGCTGAAGTTACTGCTTAAAGTAGAACTGCCTGCCGCTTTGCCTAGCATAATGGCCGGTATTACTCAGTGCATTATGTTGTCGCTTTCTATGGTGGTGATTGCTGCGCTCGTTGGTGCGGATGGATTAGGCAAACCTGTGGTTCGCGCGCTCAACACAGTGAACATCGCTCAAGGTTTTGAAGCCGGTTTGGCGATCGTTCTGGTGGCGATAATTTTGGATCGCCTTTGTAAAACACCTCAGCAGAAGGAGGCCTAATCATGGATGCCATTACAATTGAGAATGTTGATGTGGTTTTTGGCGATAAGCCAGAGCACGCTTTGGCGCTGCTCGATCAAGGTAAAACGCGCCAAGAAATCATTGATGAAGCAGGCCAAGTGGTGGGGGTGAACAAGGTTTCTCTCTCAATCAAAGAAGGCGAAATCTGTGTGTTGATGGGTTTGTCCGGTTCAGGTAAGTCGAGCTTATTGAGAGCGGTGAACGGCTTGAACAGCATTTCTCGTGGGTCGTTGCGTATAAAAGATGGGGACCAACAGGTCGACCTAGCGCAATGTGACGAAGCAACGTTAAGGCATTTACGAACGCATCGTGTTTCCATGGTTTTCCAAAAGTTTGCGCTGATGCCTTGGCTCACGGTGCTCGACAATGTTGCGTTTGGCCTAGAAATGCAAGGTATGGCGAAAAAGCAACGCCGTAAAAAAGCCAAAGAACAGCTTGAAATGGTGGGGCTTTCGGAATGGCAGGATAAGTATCCACATGAACTGTCGGGAGGCATGCAGCAACGTGTTGGCCTAGCGAGAGCGTTCGCGATGGACACCGATATTCTCTTGATGGACGAACCTTTTTCCGCCCTAGATCCGTTGATTCGCGCTCAGTTACAAGATGAGCTGATTCAACTGCAGAAAAAAATGAACAAAACCATTCTCTTTGTCAGCCATGATTTAGACGAAGCGCTAAAAATTGGCAACAATATTGCGATCATGGAATCCGGATGCTTGATACAGCATGGCGCGCCAGAAGAGATTGTGTTGTCTCCAGAAACCGATTATGTGAAGGATTTCGTGGCCCACACCAATCCTCTCAATGTTCTGAAAGGTCGTACTTTGATGCTCAGCAAAGAATCATTGACGCAGACTGATGGCGCATGGCAAGTGTGTGGTAGGCAGGATTTGTGGTTGGAGCAGTCGGACCAGCAGATGACATTACGCAATTCAGATAAGCGCCTGCTGGCTTGGCCTTGTGAGCAGCAAGATCCTGTGGTTGATGACAATGTGCTTCTTGTCGCTTCACCCGATCTGGATATGCGCGAGATGATCGCGTTGAAAAAGAAAAATAGGCAGCCGATTTTGTTGGCAGAAGATGATCAATTTGTTGGCGTGCTCGATACGGAACATATCTATCAGGCATTGCTTGGAAACTACCAAAGCAGCGCATCGGCGAATGGCTTGGCGTAGTTTTTAGTGATACTCACTCAATAGCGGAGTAAGAAACCAAGATGGTTTGTCATGCAAACCATCTTGGTTGTTTTGAAGGGGACTAAGATTGTTGTTCCTTCAACATCAATGCCTTACTGCGCTCAATTACACTGATTGCCACCGCAAGAAACAGAATATCTTTCACTAGGAAGAAGTTCGTGACCAAAATCCCATCTGAGACTTTCCACGCATTGGGTGTGGTGAGCAAAAAGCTCAGTGTTGCAACGAAAATAACGCTAGCTGCAATGCCAGACCAGTAACCAATCTGCGGTTTCTTCAGACCGATAACCAAACCGATCGCAACAATAATTTCCGTTGCACCGATAAAGTTAGAGACCATTTGTACAGAGAAGAGGTTGTACAACCAACTCATTAATGGATGGTTCACGACTAAGGGTTCAATAAGCTTGGCTTCCGTTGGGGTAAACTTATAAACACCAATCCACAATAAAACCAATACCACCCCAAATACACCAAGAAGATAGCCTAGGCCTTGTGCGCCTAAGTCAGTGTTTTGTTTTTTCATTTTGCTTTTTCTCCACAATAAATAGCATCAAGATGACCGAGGGTGGAGGAAAAAAATTCTTCCTGTGAGGTGTTTTTATCAAATTAATTTGGCGGAATCGTCGTACTGTTTTTGTCTCTCGATATAGAGAACAAAAAAGCGCCACAATGGCTAATGCCGATCAGTTAAGAGATAAATGATCGGTTGAACGATCCTGCAGATGGCTTATAAAGGCTCTAAGTTTCTAAAACTTTGAGCCTTTTATTTTGCAATTAACTACAGCCCTAACACTCGCCAATCGTTATGCCCCCAATACTGAACAACTTGGAAAACTCAGTGACATTCTTTGCCCTGATTTCATCAACCAATGCTTAGAAGCTTCTGGTGTGGCCACTATTCGTAAACGTCGTATCCCTCTCGACATGGCCGTTTGGGCGGTCGTTGCTATGTCGCTTTACCGACAAGAGCCTTTGTGGTCAATTGTCTCCAAAGCGCAATTAATGTTGCCCGGGAAGCGAAGTCTGGTTGCCCCTAGTGCTATCGTTCAAGCGAGACAACGGCTCGGGGCTGATGCAATGAAAGAAGTATTTCATCAAAGCCAGAGCTTATGGAATGAAACAGCTGACCATCCGACTTGGTGTGGATTAAAACTCCTCGCTGTCGATGGCGTGGTATGGCGAACGCCAGACACTAAGGAAAACCGTGATGCGTTTCAATCTGCGTCAAATCAGAATGGTGAAGGTAGCTTTCCTCAGGTGCGTATGGTTTGCCAGATGGAGTTGACCAGTCACATGCTGGTCGCCAGTGCTTTCGCGAGTTACAAAACCAATGAGATGATATTGGCGGAACAGTTGATTGAAACAACACCAGACTACAGCCTCACAATGTTCGACAGAGGTTTTTACTCTCTTAGCCTTCTTCATCGTTGGGCAAATACAGGTAATGAAAGGCATTGGCTAATGCCAATGCGCAAGAATACCCAATTTACTGAAGTTAGAAAGCTGGGTCGCAATGATCGGATTGTCGAACTCAAGACAACGCCTCAAGCGAGAAAGAAGTCCCTGTCACTACCTGAAACCATCGAAGTTCGCCTGATAAAGAAAACTATCAAAGGGAAAGAAGTGAGTATCTTGACCTCGATGACTGATCATCGTCGTTATCCGCCAGCGGAAATAGCAGAGCTTTACAGTCATAGATGGGAAATCGAAGTGGGATATCGTGAAATGAAGTCTTCACTTCTGAACAACGAGTTCACACTGAGAAGCAAGAAGCCAGAGATGGTAAAACAAGAACTATGGGGCTTATTACTTAGCTATAACATTATTAGATATCAGATGGTTAACATGGCTAAAGCTGTGCCAGGCATCTACCCCAACCAACTGAGCTTCACAACGTGTGCTCACTCTATCATTCACGTAATTTTGGGGTTCTGGTTGGAGTCAGCGGGAACAATCCCTAAGCGCATTACTCACTTGCAAGAGGAGGCGATACACCATGTCTTGTCCATTAAACGAGAAGAGCGGATATATCCGAGAGCAATAAAACCAAAGGCAAAGAAATACCCCAATAAAAAAAGCCAGTCAGCTTAACTGACTGGCATTAGCCACAATGGCGCTTTTTTATTAGGTAGAGGGAGCGTTTACTTATGGTTCGCTTTGCCCAATTGAATCCAAGTATCGATCACCGTATCTGGATTGAGCGAGACGGAGCTGATGCCTTGTTCCATCAACCACTCAGCGAAATCTTCATGGTCTGATGGGCCTTGTCCACAAATACCGACGTATTTGCCCGCTTTGGTTGCGGCATCAATCGCCATTTTCAGCATCGCTTTCACGGCTGGGTTACGCTCATCAAACAGATGTGCGACATCACCAGAGTCACGATCTAGGCCCAAGGTCAGTTGCGTCATGTCGTTTGAACCGATCGAGAAACCATCAAAGTACTTGAGGAACTCATCGGCCAACACGGCATTGGAAGGCAGTTCGCACATCATGATCACTTTTAACCCTTGCTCGCCACGGCGAAGATCGAACTTCGCAAGTAGGTCAACCACCTGAGCCGCTTCACTTGGCGTGCGAACAAATGGAATCATGATTTCGACGTTCTTCAAGCCCATCTCATTGCGAACGCGCTTGATCGCTTGAGTTTCAAGCTCGAAGCAATCTTCAAACACTGGAGAGATATAGCGTGAAGCACCACGGAAACCGAGCATCGGGTTCTCCTCATGTGGCTCATAGGCTTTACCGCCGACCAAGTTACTGTACTCGTTAGACTTAAAGTCGGACATACGCACGATCACGCGTTTTGGCCAGAAAGCCGAGGCGATGGTAGCAATCCCTTCCGTCAACTTGCTGACGTAGAAGTCGATAGGGTCTTGGTAACCACGAATGCGTTGGGTGATTTCGGCCTTCAAGCTTTCCGATTGTTGGTCGAAGTTAAGCAGCGCTTTCGGGTGAATACCAATCATCTTGTTGATGATGAATTCAAGGCGAGCAAGACCGACGCCTTCGTTCGGGATTTGCGCGAAATCGAATGCGCGATCTGGGTTGCCGACGTTCATCATCACTTTAGTTGGCAGCATCGGCAGTTCATCAACCGATGAGCGGCGCACTTCAAAATCGAGTTGGCCTTGGTAGACATAACCGGTTTCGCCTTCTGCGCAGGAGACAGTGACCAAGTCACCATCTGTCAGTTGGCTGGTGGCATTGCCACAACCCACGATGGCCGGAATACCGAGTTCGCGCGCAATGATCGCTGCGTGGCACGTACGGCCACCACGGTTAGTGACAATCGCTGAGGCTTTCTTCATCACAGGCTCCCAATCTGGGTCTGTCATGTCCGTGACAAGAACATCGCCTGTTTGAACCAAAGACATTTGATCCAATGAATCCACCAAACGCACCACACCAGAACCAATGCGTTGACCAATGGCTCGGCCTTCAATCAGTACTTCCGCTTTGTGGCTCAATTCATAGCGCTCGATGACGTTAGCGTCAGACTGAGAGCAGACCGTCTCAGGACGAGCCTGCACAATGTAAAGCTGACCATCAATGCCATCTTTGGCCCATTCAATGTCCATTGGGCGTTGGTAGTGCTTCTCAATGATCATCGCTTGCTTGGCCAGTTCAACGATTTCAGCGTCGGTGAGGGAAAACTGGTTACGCTCAGCCTCTGAGGTATCGACAATCTCAACTTGCTTACCAATCACTTGGCTGTTGGCGTAGATCATCTTACTCAGTTTGGAACCAAAGGTTTTCTTCACAATGGGGGCTTGGCCCGCTTCAAGCAGCGGTTTGTGCACGTAGAACTCATCAGGGTTCACCGCACCTTGCACGACCATTTCACCTAAGCCCCAAGCAGAAGTGATAAACACCACTTTGTCGAAGCCAGATTCGGTATCCAGCGTAAACATCACGCCCGAAGCGGCTTTGTCTGAACGTACCATGCGCTGAATGCCCGCCGAAAGCGCAATGCCTCGGTGGTCAAATCCTTGATGGACGCGATACGAAATCGCGCGATCGTTAAATAAGGATGCATAAACGTGTTTCGTTGCTTCTAATACCGCATCGATACCACGTACGTTAAGGAAGGTTTCTTGTTGACCAGCAAACGACGCGTCGGGGAGATCTTCCGCGGTCGCAGAAGAGCGGACCGCGACAGAAATTTCATCGTTTCCATCGGTCAGTGTTGAGTAATTTTCACGGATGTCCTGCTCGAGGTCAGCAGGGAATGGGGCTTCTAAAACCCATTGACGAATCGTTGCGCCTGTCTTACGCAGAGCGTCCACATCATCGACATCCAGTTCATCCAGCAGTTGGTGGATACGCTCATCCAGTCCTTCGTAGTCAAGGAACTGGTTAAAAGCGTATGAGGTTGTCGCAAAACCGTTAGGTACCGACACACCAGCATTGGCGAGGTTAGACACCATTTCGCCAAGAGATGCGTTCTTACCGCCGACCTTATCGACATCTTCCATGGATAGGCTATTGAACCAGAGGGTGTTCTTTTGCATGTCTTTCTCCAGAAACATTGCAGCTTTCGTAGGGATAGGCAAACGATTACGCGAAGGCTCAAAAAAAGAGAAATCAATTTTCAAAGCTGTGGGGCACGTAATGGCATGCCTGGGTTTATTATTTGTATTATGGTTAACATCCTACTCAAAATATTTTTAAGTTTTAAACAAAAATGCAAACAGAAAAGCAAAGTCGTGATGTGTTCTACGTTTCTGACGGAACGGCAATTACCTGTGAAACGTTAGGGCACGTCGTTTTGGGGCAGTTCCCCTTTGTGGCCAATGAGAAAACCTTTCCATTCGTCGAAAGTGAAGAGAAACTCACTGAATTAATCAAACACATTGAAATTTCATTCCAAACCAATGGGATAAAACCTCTGGTGTTCTTTTCTTTGGTGTTGCCCGATCTCAAAGCGCGTTTAATGGAGTCTCCGGCGTATTGCTACGATGTGTTGGAAAGCATTGTGCAGCGGGTGAAAGATGATATCCAAATGGAACCGACGCCAAAGTTGCAACGCTCGCGCAGTGTCGGAAAAGACACCGATACCTATTTTGATCGTATTGCGGCGATTGAGTACACCTTGGCGCACGACGATGGCATTTCGCTAAAAGGTTTAGAGCTGGCGGACATTATTTTGCTGGGCGTTTCACGCAGTGGCAAAACACCCACCAGTTTATACATGGCGATGCAGTTTGGTTTGCGGGTGGTGAATTACCCTTATATTGATGACGACATCAAGGGGCTGAAACTGTTACCGGAGTTTGAAATTCATCGTCATAAATTGTTTGGTTTGACGATTGATCCCGAGCGGTTGACCGAGATTCGCGAAAACCGTTTGGCGGGCAGTGATTACGCTAGCACCGAGCAGTGTCAGCATGAACTGGCCAATGTTGAAGCCTTGTTCAGGCGTGAAGCCATTCCGTATATCAATACGACATCGCTGTCTGTTGAAGAGATTTCGACCAGAGTGCTTGAAAAAACGGGCTTAAAGCGCCGCTTGTTCTAAGCAGACTCTAGGAACGTGCAACCCAAAAAGGAACAAGAAACAGGATGAACCAAGCGATAACCGCCCCAGAGACGCTAATAGATGGCCAAGGCCAGCCACGCTATGGTCATTTTGAACAGATGGTCCGTGAGTTAGCGCCGGAGCAGTTTGATTACCGTAATGTGATGGATAAATCGGCCAGTAAATTGGCGCGTTATTTCCACTACAAACAATTTCAGTTTGTCAGTGTTGTGAGCGAACGTTATCTCATTGGTATGGCGATCGCAGACATTCGCTATCTCTGTTCGGCATTTTGCTATGTGGTTGACCTTGAAACGGTTCAGTTGGTTGAGCAAAACTGGCTACGGCCGCTGTTTTTCGATAGTAGCATGCAGGCTTCGCCCTATGAGGGGAAAGCGCATATTGCCAATCAAGCGCTCATGTTTGACATCAAACAAGGCCAGTGGCGAGTCGTGCTCAATACCAAATGGGTGAAGGCCAATATGGTATTGCTGGTAGAAAACAACGAACGGCCGTTAGCCATGTGTACGCCTACCGGCTATCAAGGTTGGACTTACACACAAAAGCACAACGCGCTCAAGGTGGGTGGTGAGTTAAGCGTGTTCGGCAAAGCCGTTGAGCTTAAAACCGCCTTGGCAGGGTATGACTTTTCTGCGGGGTATATGCGCAGAGAAACCAGTTGGCGTTGGGCGAGCATTAACACTCAGCAGCAGGGCATTCGCCTAGGCTTGAATCTCGCGGCAGGGGTGAACGAGACCGGAGGTTGTGAAAACGTACTTTGGGTTGAGGGAGAGCGGCATTTTCTTCCAGCGGTCTATTTCGATTTTGATCGTTTGAAGCCAAACGACGCTTGGCGTATATACAGTGCAGACAAACGCATTGATCTGACGTTTACCCCCATGAACTGCCGAAAAGAAAAGCTCAACTTGCTGGTGCTCAAAAGTAACTTTCGCCAATTTGTTGGCCATTTCGACGGTGTGCTCAAAGGCGATGATGGTGCCGAGCACCGATTGGAAAACGTACTGGGTTTAACCGAAGATCACTTTGCCTGCTGGTGAGAGGCTTAAGAGGCAGTAAAACCCGCCACAGTGGTGTGGCGGGTGGAGATATAACGAAGTCGGGGTCTACTTAAACAGCAGCTCTACTTCTTTGATGATGCCAGTGTCTTTTTCGTAGTCGTCTGAGACAAGTACTTTCCATTGGCCCAGCACATCACTCTTTTCAACATCATTGAGCGTGAAAAGAACATGGTAGCGATTACCACGATCACGACCATTGCTCTCTTTTAGTGACCACTGTTTGCCAGAAGGAGCCACTAGAGAGACAGAAACATCGCCAATAAACTGATGCTCGATGTTGACGCGAATGGTGGCTTTCGTTAACTCACCTTGATAATTCACATCAAAAGGTAGCTCGAGTTGCGTTGCATCGGGCAAGGCGCGTGGCGATTCAAGCAAGTATTGATTTTTACCTGTTGTAGCGGTTGGTGGCGTTACGGTGTCTGTTGTGCCGTCATCTGGAGTCGCTGTTTTTGAAGCGTAAATACTCGCGACGTGCGGTGCACTCAAGCCAATAGCACGTACGGCGTTCGCGTAATCTTTCTTACCGCAAGGTGTGCCTTCACACTGCTTGTCTGGTGTAGAGAAAGTGTACGAGCGACCACGAACGCCAAACAAGAAGCCGTAAGCCATGGTGGTGGCAAACTTGTTTTTTACGCCATAACCATACGCATCTTTTTCCGTGCCGTTTCTGAAATGCGGCGTATTGGAATATTGCTCGTGCGCGTGGTTTAAGCCCCAGTTGTGGCCGAGTTCGTGGATAAAGGTGTCATCGCCACACTGGTTCATGTAGGAATGGCTGTACATGCGACTTTTGGCATAGCGGGGGTTAGAGCGCCAATTAGACGCTGGGATCACCCATGCTAGACCACAGCTGATGAGGCCTTCTTTGGCATCGTAATCTGGTGTGTTCTTGAGATCGAGGTTACGGAACATCGCGACCATATCTGCACCCGCTTTCTTTCGCTCACTTTCGATATCGCTAAAAATAGGATCTTGGGCACGGCTTGGCGTCATGGCATCGAGCGCTTGTTCTTGCGATTTCTTCATACCCGCTTGCGAGTCAAAGTTGTATTCTTTTGTTGCTACAAGATTCACCTTAATATCAAGGCCACTGTTTTTTAATATAAGGTTTCCCACGTTGAAACGATGTTGAATCGCAGCAAGTTGATCTTGTTCAAACCATTCAGATGTCGCTTTTGTATACACGCCTAGCACATCAATTTGCGTTGTTTCAGCCACTGCAGGCACAGCAATGCCTGACGCTATGGCAAACGCCAATAACGTTCTTTTCATATTTATTTCCTACTTGGTTGTGTTTGTAAAACTAATTGATAGAGGTGTTAGTGATCAAATCCATGATTGGCAGGTAATTCGTAAACCCATGCACTGCTCCCTTTTCCTTCAATTTTAATTTGTCCTTCAGGATGGCCAATAAAACCTAAAATTGAAGTTTTTCCGAAAGTAAACGTAACGGGATAACTTTGACCCTCTAGTTCAAAATTTCCCGACCACATACGAATACCTTCATTCTGAAATTCGTTGTTATCAATTTGGATATCAATGTTGTCATTACTTGGTAAACTCATTGTGATGACATCGCCCTCATTGAGTGCTTTAAACTGATTAATATCTGTAATTTCAACGGCTTTAATATTCTCTATGTATGGG
Organism: Vibrio vulnificus CMCP6; assembly: GCF_000039765.1. NCBI lineage: Bacteria > Pseudomonadati > Pseudomonadota > Gammaproteobacteria > Vibrionales > Vibrionaceae > Vibrio > Vibrio vulnificus. The sequence goes on from NC_004460.2 coordinate 10,272, forward strand.
CTGGTCGGTTTAAAACGCTCGATCTCTTGTTGAGGATTAGTGTCTGACCAGACTGAATCGAATTTTTGCGGTTGTTTTATCTTCTCTTCTGTGATGACGACTTCTTCTTTGATGCTTTCTTCTGGTTTTTGGGACGTCTCAATAGTCGTTTCGATAGGCTGAATATCAACAGCTAAATTATCTGAAGAAGAGATTTTATTCTCTCTTATCACTTCATTTTGGTTGTTTGATTTTTCTTCAGTAATAACGTTTTTATTTAATTCAATGTCACTGTTAAAAAATAATACGGCTGAAAAAACAGCAACGGCCATAACAGATAATAATGCTAATTTAAAATTCACTTATATATTCCCGAGTTAACTAGTTATTGGGTCAATATAATTTGTTTTATAAAAAATAAATAAAATGAGTGTGATCTTGGTTCAAAAACTTTTCTGCAGAAATTCAGTTTATTATTGTCATGTGAATATGTGCCTAACTTTAAATTTAAATGTCGAATAATTGTTTTTTCTCTGACATAAAAGGTGTGAGAGTTGTTCTCAGTAGAGTTTTTACTCAAGTGTGTCTTTTGTCAGTAATGCACTGATGCCGTGAATGTGCTTTTTGAGCGTAAAGCGCCAAATTTTGCTCAATTTAATGAGGTAAAATGTTCGAACGCTCATTTTGTGAGTGAGTTATCGAACACGAAGGAAAAAAAATGACACACTATCAGTATGCTTATTAGTGAATAGGAAGATACCTATGGTGAGTTCCAGTCATTTTGAAACGGAAGTGGTGATCATTGGCGGTGGTGCGACGGGAACTGGCATTATGCGCGACTGTTCGTTGCGTGGCATTAGCTGCATTTTACTGGAAAAGGACGATATCGCTTCTGGTACCTCAGGGCGTAATCATGGTTTATTGCATTCAGGCGCTCGTTACGCTGTCACTGACTCGGAGTCGGCGAAGGAGTGCATCCAGGAAAACAAGATTCTCAAAAACATTGCTCGTCATTGTGTCGAGCAAACCAGTGGCTTATTTATTACTCTGCCGGAAGACGATTTAGCGTTCCAAGACACTTTTATTCAACAATGTACGCTCGCAGGGATTGAAACAAAAAGGCTGACGCCGACTCAAGCCTTGGCGCTAGAACCTAATGTGAATCCGGCTTTGGTGGGCGCAGTGCAAGTGCCAGACGGCACACTCGATCCATTTCGTCTTTGTGCGTCCAATGTGCTTGATGCGAAAGAGCATGGCGGGCGTATCTTTAACCACACGCAAGTGGTCGGTTTGATTCGTCAGGGTGATCAGGTTCGCGGAGTGAAATGTCTTCACACGCTTACTGGCCAAGCTTTTGATATCTATGCGCGTGAAGTGATCAACGCCGCCGGTATTTGGGGGCAGAACATTTGTGAGTACGCCGATCTCAACATCAAGATGTTCCCTGCTAAGGGGTCATTGTTGATCTTGGATTATCGCATCAACAATTTGGTCATTAACCGTTGCCGCAAACCATCCGATGCCGACATCTTAGTGCCCGGCGACACCATCTCTTTAATTGGTACAACCTCAGAACACATTGAATACGATCAAATTGACGACCTTCATGTGACTGAAAACGAAGTGGATGTGCTGTTAAGGGAAGGGGCAAAGCTGGCGCCTATTATGGCCAATACGCGAGTATTGCGCGCTTACGCGGGTGTGCGTCCATTAGTCGCGGTGGATGACGATGGTTCCGGTCGAAACATTAGTCGTGGCATTGTGCTGCTGGATCACGCTGAACGAGACGGTTTGAAAGGCCTGACGACCATCACAGGTGGTAAGTTGATGACCTATCGTCTGATGGCGGAATGGGCGACCGATGTGGTGGCGAAAAAGATCGGTAACAACAAGGCATGTGAAACGCATATCAAGCCACTTCCGGGCTCGAACGAAATGCCTAAAGCGCACAAAAAAACCGCCAGTATCGTTAAGCCTGTGTATGAGTCGGCGGTTTACCGCCATGGCGAACGCGCCGAGCAGTTTTTGAAAGACGATGACGAAAGCCAAACCGTGATTTGCGAATGTGAGATGGTCACCAAAGGCGAAATTGAATACGCAATCAAGCAACTGGACGTCAGCAATTTGGTTGATTTGAGACGTCGCACTCGGTTGGGAATGGGACCTTGTCAGGGGGAACTGTGTAGTTACCGCGCTGCGAGTTTGTTTAGTCAGTATGGGCATCTTGACGGCACGGTTAGCGCCCATTTGCTGACGGAGTTTTTGGAAGAACGTTGGAAAGGGGTGAAGCCCATCTTCTGGGGGGATGCATTACGAGAATCTGAATTTAGCTATTGGATTTACGAAGGGCTATTTGGTGCCAGTGAACTACCGACCGTAGCAGATGAGGAGAACGCATCATGTTAAATTACGATATTGCTGTCATTGGCGGTGGCATCGCGGGTTACTGTGCGGCGCTAAATGCAATAGAGGCGGGCAAGAAAACCGTACTCATTAGCCAAGGCCAAAGCGCGTTGCATTTTTCATCAGGCTCGATTGATGTGATGGCAAAAACGCCGTCGGGTGAGCGGGTCGAGGCACCATTTTCTGCCATGGCTTCGCTGCCACAGCAGCATCCCGAACATCCCTACAGTAAAATGTTGCCAAACTTTGTTCGTCAATCGCTTTACTGGTTAGTGGATCAACTCAAAGAGCAAGGCTTACCACTGCATTGCCAGCAGGATGAATCAAACCATTATCGAATTACGCCACTCGGTACACTCAAAGCGACATGGCTTTCTCAACCGTTTGTTTATCAACACCGTCAAAACGTTGCTTTTAAACGGCTGTTGTTTGTTGCGGTGGATGGCTATCGAGATTTCCAGCCACTGTTGGCCAAAGACAATCTCAAAAAACACCCTGATTTTCAGCACTGCGAAATTGGTGAAATTCAGGTAACGATTCCAGGTTGTGAAGCCTTGCGTCGCAACCCCAATGAGCTGCGCTCGATTGATATTGCGCGTTTGCTCAAGCAGCCTCAAGCATTCAACAGTTTATGTCACCAACTGATGAAACACGCCACTCAAGAGGATCTGGTCATCATGCCTGCGATCATGGGCAACGGTGACGGACTGGTTCTGTTGCAGCAGTTGCGTCGTCAGACCAATCTCACTTTGCATGAAGTGCCGACCATGCCGCCGTCTTTACTGGGTATTCGCATTGAAGAGGCATTGCAAAAGCGCTTCTTAAAACAGGGGGGCGTGTTGTTAAAAGGAGACCAAGTGCTCTCGGGCGAGTGGGATGAGCAAGGCCACTTGACGTCGATTTCCACGCGTAATCTCGGGGACATTCCACTGCATGCTCAAGCCTACATTCTGGCGTCAGGCAGTTATTTCAGCCAAGGGCTCAAAGCCAGTTTGGACAAGATTGTGGAACCTATTTTTGGTTTGGATATGGTGGCCAAGCCCCATCGCCGTCAGTGGCGAAACGATCAATTCTTTAGCGCATCAGCGCATCCATTCATGGCGTTTGGCGTGGAAACGGATGCGATGTTTCGTCCTTCATTAAATGGGCAAGTATGCCAAAACCTTTACTGCTGCGGCTCCGTGTTGTCGGGTTATGACCCGGTATTTGAAGGCTCGGGTGGAGGCGTAGCAGTATCCACTGCGCTGGCCGCCGTCCAAAGGGCAATGGGACTTAAGCAAGCAATGAGCGTTGAAGAGGAGTGCGTACTATGATGAATGCCTTTGCCAAACATGCGCCAACCAATACCACGTTTGATCAATGCATTAAGTGCACTGTTTGTACGGTTTATTGCCCAGTAGCAAAAGCCAACCCACAATACCCAGGGCCAAAACAGTCTGGGCCAGATGGCGAGCGTCTGCGCTTAAAAAATCCGGAATACTACGACGACTTACTCAAGTTATGCACCAACTGTAAACGCTGTGAAACCGCTTGTCCTTCAGGGGTAAAAATCGGGGACATCATTGCGGTCGCACGAGGAAAATACGGCAAGAAAACGCTCAATCCTAAGTTAATGCGCGATTTTGTCTTAAGCCATACGGATTTGTTTGGTTCATTGGCCACGCCAGTTGCGCCCATCGTCAATAAAATCACCAGTTTGAAACCGGTGAAAAGTTTGATGCACAAAACTATTGGCGTCGATAAGCACAAAGATCTGCCGAAGTATTCGCACGGAACGTTTCGTAGTTGGTACAAGAAGCAAGCGCAAACCCAAGCACAGTTTGCTCGTCAAGTGAGTTACTTCCACGGCTGCTATGTCAACTATAACCATCCACAGCTTGGCAAAGATTTAGTAAAAGTGCTCAATGCGATGGGGTACGGAGTGCAGTTGCTGAAAAAAGAGAAATGCTGTGGCGTGCCTTTAATTGCCAACGGTTTTCATGAAAAAGCACGTAAGAATGCCAATCTCAACATCAGCATGATTGAGCAATCGGTAGAGCAAGACAGAACGGTGATCTCTACCTCTTCGACCTGTTCTTTTACGTTGCAACAAGAATACCCACATGTGTTGGGTGTTGAAAATCAGCATGTGGTGAATCGGATCGAGTACGTGACTCGCTTTTTGCTGAAAGCCTTTATGAGTGGCTATGCGCCATCCATGAAACCCATTAACAAAAAAGTGGTGTATCACACGCCTTGTCACCTTGAGCGCAGCGGCAATGTGATGTTCACTTTAGAGTTGCTACGCATGATCCCCGGACTTGAGCTGGTAGTGTTAGACAGTGAGTGTTGTGGCTTAGCAGGCACTTATGGCTTTAAAGAAGAAAACTACCAAACGTCGATGAAAATTGGTTCCCACTTATTTGAGACGATAAAAACATCTCAAGCGGATTTCGCCATTACCGATTGCGAAACCTGCAAATGGCAAATCGAAGAAAATACCCAATTGGAGACCATTCATCCCATCAGCTTATTGGCGATGGCGCTGGAATAAGCAGCAATCGGTCATCGGAATACCCCCTAACCGTTGGCGCAGCAACGCCAGCGGTTAGGGGCTGTAATGCTTAATTAAATGTTTCTTTTGGCGAAAAATCGCTTTAGTTAAACATCTCTTTGTTGCAGTTTTTCTTGTAACTCATCCAGCTTAGTGACCGTGATGGACGCTAGACTGGCAAACCCTTTATCTTCCCCATTGGTCACAAGGCAAGAGGGCATGTCTGCGTTGTAGGCCGCTTCAAGATCGTAGAGATAATCTCCCACGTACAGTATTTGATGGGGTTCTAGTTGCCATTGTGTAGCCAATTGAATTAAGGCTTCTGGGTCGGGTTTTGGCGCGCAGTGTTCTCGTGTGATCAAATGCTCGATGTCTATTTGTGTCTGTTCGAGCTTGAGCTGACTGGCTTGCAAGCAATTACGAGTCACGATTGCTGATTTGATCTGCTGCTGTTTCAGATAGTGAAGCAAGGCGTGGCAGCCAGGCAAAGGCTGCGCGTGTTTGGCATCGGACAGTTCGTGATCCAAAATAGTTTGCTCTGCATGCCGTTGTGCTTGCTTATCGGTCATTGCCTCCACAAAGCAAAGTAGGTCGATCTCCTGCGGGCAACCGAGCTGTTGACGAAGCTGTGAAAAATTGAGTTCGCAGCTGACAAGGGTGTTGTCCAAATCAAAAATAATGGCTCGTATTTCATTGATTTCTAATGTGATTGGTTTCATGAGCGCCCTTATGTTTGTGGCATTAAAAAGAGTTTATCCCTTTACTTGAGTTTTATACGACGATAAGTTGAACATGTCTCGAAAATCAGAAGGAAATCTTTGATGAAAAAGGATTTACGTGCGCATTGCCACACCATTATTGCGGGCAATCACGAGCAAAGCCCGGCAGAACATTTCTACGCGATGGCGAAATGGTGTGAAGAACACCAAGTGAAGCACGATGTGTATGGTGATGGGGAATTCATCAACTCATTCCAACAAAAAGTAGCCGACCTTTTAGGCTTTGAAGCGGGTTTGTTTGTTATCACGGGCACCATGACGCAGGCCACGGCCCTTGAGTTGGTGTGCCGTAAAAAACGCAATCCTGTGGTCGCGATGCATGAATCCAGTCATATTTATCGTTTTGAACGTCAGGGTTATCAACTGCAGAATCGTTTTTCCATCTTGCCTCTGGGCGATATGTTCCGACCTTGGACAGCAAAAGATCTCAACGCCTGGCCAGATGAAATTTCAGCGGTCCTGTATGAGCTGCCAATGCGTGAGTTAGGCGGGCAATTGCCAAGTTGGGACGAACTCAATGACATCAAAGCCGAGTGTGAACACCGCGACATTCACCTCCATATGGATGGTGCTCGTTTATGGGAGTGCGCCGCCTATTATCAAAAGTCGTACAAAGAGATTGCCACGGGTTTTCAGTCGGCTTATGTCTCTCTCTATAAGGGCATCAATGGCTTAGGGGGATCATTGCTACTCGGGGACAAGCAATTCATCGAGCAGGCGTCGATTTGGATGAAGCGCCAAGGTGGCAATGTGTATCATCGCACGCCTTACGTGGTGTCGGCTGCAATGCAGTTTGATCAGCAATTGGCGAAAATGCCAGCGCTGTTTGCGCGCACTCAGCAGATCTACCAAATCCTCCGCGAGTTCCCACAGCTGGCTGTGAGCCCGTATGAGCCGCACGCCAACATGCTGCACTTGATTGTGCCGCTGAGCGTTGAGAACGCCATCGAGTTGCGTGATCGAGTGGCAGAGCAAAAAGGCATTTGGTTAGGGCATCCACAAACCACGCAACACCCCGATCAATCGATCTTCGAGTGGTATGTGGGCGATAGGTTGCTCAACATCGCTGATGATCAGTTGCGTGAAGTGTTGGCTTACTTAGCAAATGCAGAGTGTTGATAATAAGAAACATCAGCTAGACAACGTCAGTAAAAGGAGTCGTGACGTCATGATCATCCCCAAATCACTGAAGCCTGGCGATACGATAGGCTTTTTCTCACCATCTTCTCCGGTGACGCACTTTGCACCAGAGCGTTTTGCACGAGCGAAACAATACGTTGAGAAATGGGGCTACCAACTAAAAGCGGGGAGCCTAACGGGAAAGAGCGATACTTATCGCTCGGGCTCGATTGCCGAGCGTGTTGAAGAGCTTAATGCACTGATTCGCGCCCCAGAAGTGCGATGCATTATGTCGACCATTGGTGGCTACAACAGCAACTCATTGCTCCCTTATCTGGATTATCAAGCGCTTCGTGACGATCCGAAAATCATCGTCGGTTATTCGGATGTGACCGCACTCCTGATGGGCATTTATGCGCAAACGGGCATCGTGACCTTCTATGGCCCAGCTCTGGTCGCGTCACTGGGGGAGTTTCCTCCATTAGTGGATGAAACGTTCCAATCTTTTACCGACATTGTTCAATCACTGGAAAATCTGCATCACACCTATGTAATGCCGCAAGGATGGAGTGATGAGTATGTGCCTTGGCATTTGCAATCGACCAGTAAACACACTAACCCTAACCAATGGCATTTTGCAGGACAGGGCGTGGTGACAGGCAGAATCATTGGTGGCAACCTCAATACCATGTCTGGGATTTGGGCCTCGTCGTACATGCCGAAAATCCAGCAAGGCGATATCTTGCTGTTGGAAGATTGCTTGCAAGGCATTGAAGTGGTGGAACGCGCTTTTGCGATGTTGAAGCTCAATGGTGTGTTCGACAAGGTCGGAGCTATCGTGTTGGGCAAGCACGAGCTGTTTAACCACAAAGGTACAGGAAGGCAACCGATCGACGTCTTGAACGAAGTGCTCAATGGTCAATCGGTGCCAATTTTATGGGACTTCGACAGTTGCCATACCCATCCTATGCTCACGGTGCCTCTTGGTGCCACCATGACCATCGATTTTGATCAAAAAACGGTCAGCGTCTCCCTTGAGTGAGGTTTACGGGAGCACTTGGTAAATGTTGCCATTGTCGGTGGTGAAATAGAGATAATCATCTGGACTTAAGGTGATGTCTCGAACTCGCTCGTTGAGTTTTTCAAATAAACGGTCAGTCTCTTTGAGCTGGCCGTTTTCGATGCTGACCACATTGATGTGCGTGAGCTTTAACGCGCCGATCAGCAGCTTGCCGTTGAGGCTCGGGTAACGCTCACCGCGATAGAGCATGAGGCTACTAGGCGCAATAGAAGGTATATAGACCCATTTGGGCGCTTCGATGCCGGGCAGCGTATCGGCTTCTCCAACGCGAATCGGACCCCAATATTCTTTGCCATGAGAAGTCTTGGCCCAGCCGTAGTTCTTTGCAGCTTGAATGAGGTTAATCTCATCGCCCCCTCTTGGGCCATGTTCGACAGACCAGAGTCGCTGCGTTTTGCCATCGAAAAACAGTCCTTGTGGGTTGCGATGGCCAAAGCTCCATATCTCCTTTTTCACCTCACTATTGTCGATGAATGGATTGTCGTTGGGTATTTTTCCGTCCAGTGTTAGGCGCAAAATGGTGGCAGCATGGTTGCTCGGATCTTGGCCGTTGTCTCGAACGCCACGGTCACCGATGGAGACATAAAGGTGATTGCTGTCGTCAAAGGCGATACGACTGCCGAAGTGGCGACCGGTTGTTGACACCGCATCCGTGACAAACAACTCTTTCCAGTCGGAGAGCTCTTTGTTTTGCAAACGGGCAGTGGCCAGTACCACAGTTGTGCCAGTGTCGACTTCTTTTGAAAAGGTAAAATAGAGCTGCTGACGTGTGATGGGGGAAAGGGCAACATCAAGTAAACCGCCTTGTCCTGACTCGTCGACATTGGTGACTTGATAGAGTGGGGTTTTCTGACCTTGAGTGACATCGAGCAACGAGATACGGCCATTTTTCTCGGTAATGACGGCGTTAGCGCTGTCGATAAATTCCATTCCCCAAGGAATTTGATAACCCGAAGCGATTTGCTTAAGTTTTAATTCCTCACTTAGAGTGGAAAACGACACCAACCCTAGCAGTACGGTTCCTAAACACTGACCTGTCCATTTCATTGCAACGATCCTTTTGGCTGAATCCCTTTGACTTGATTAGTTTGAGTATATACCTAATGCCCGTCGAATTCTGACCTATACTTATCCACTAGGAGAGCTGTGTTCTGTTAAATCAATAACTTTGGGGCATAACTATGGCGTATAAAGGAAGAATCGCTCAATGGAGCCATGACAAAGGTAATGGTTTTATCAAAATTGATGGTTCTGGGGAGATGGTTTATTTCAATAAAGCAGAAGTGATTGGCAGTGCAACCTTAGACGATGTGGTGACGTTCGAAGTGGAGCGAAACAAACACGGACAGGTCGTCGCGGTGGCCGTACAAAAAGCCTTTGTTTTCTCATTTGCAATTGCCGTGGCCATTATCTTTCTCACCGCAGTTTTTGCTGGTATTTGGTTATTCCGTTACCCCGCATTAGCGGTTTTACATTACTTTTTTATCAGTGCAGTGACGTTTGTGATTTGTGCATTTGACGTTTCTGCCGCCAAAGAGGGCAACCCGAGAGTGCCAGAAATGGTGCTCTATATCTTGGCATTAATTGGTGGTTGGCCGGGAGCATTTTTTGCCCATGTTGTTTTGAGTCATAAAGTCGGCAACACGCCGTTTATGGTGATGAGTTGGTTGATGGCTTTGGTCAATATGGCTGGCTTTGCCTGGACGCTAACCGATTACGGTAAAAGCTATCTTTACCTGATCCTAGATCGGTTACCGCTGCACTTGATCCCGGGTTTTGCTTAATTTGATGGTTTTCTAATGATCAAAACAAAGCGCTCAAATGAGCGCTTTGTCGATTTTGATGTCAGAGAAAGGGCTTACATTGCCGCTTCGAAAATCGCAGAGATTTCTTCGTGCGTGGCTTGTTTCGGGTTAGTGAAACCACAAGCGTCTTTGAGTGCATTGTCAGCCAAGGTTGGGATATCTTCAGATTTTGCACCAAGCTCGCGAATACCTGCTGGAATACCCACGTCTTTCGCCAGTGCCACAATCGCATCAATGGCGGCTTCTGCGCCTTGCTCTGCACTCATGCCTTCGACATTGACACCCATTGCTTTTGCCACATCACGTAGACGCTCTGGACAAACCTGCGCATTGTAGCGTTGTACGTGTGGTAACAAGATCGCGTTACAAACACCGTGTGGTAGATCGTAGAAGCCACCCAATTGGTGCGCCATTGCGTGTACGTAACCTAGTGAGGCATTGTTGAACGCCATACCTGCCATAAACTGTGCGTACGCCATTTGCTCACGCGCTTCAATATCATCGCCGTGTGCGACGGCAGTACGAAGATGGGCTTGGATAAGCTCAATCGCTTTGATTGCAACTGCATCGGTAATCGGCGTCGCAGCAATAGAAACGTACGCTTCTACCGCGTGAGTCAAGGCGTCCATTCCTGTTGCCGCAGTTAGTGATGCAGGTTTTGCCAGCATCAGTTCCGGATCGTTCACAGAGATTAGTGGCGTGGTGTGTTTATCGACGATCGCCATTTTAATATGACGTTCTTCATCGGTAATGATGCAGAAACGGGTCATTTCAGATGCGGTGCCTGCGGTGGTGTTAATTGCGATCAGCGGTAGCATTGGTTTCGCTGATTTGTCCACGCCTTCGTAATCCGCAATCTCGCCGCCGTTTGCTGCGACAAGCGCAATGCCTTTTGCACAGTCGTGCGGAGAACCACCACCGAGTGAAATCACAAAATCACACTCATTTTGCTTCAGTAGTGCCAAACCTGCATTGACGTTGCCGATGGTTGGGTTGGGCTGAGTACCATCGAAGACAACCGTTTCTACATGACGCTCGCTTAGTAGGTCTTGAACTTGTTTTACAACGCCGATTTGATTAAGAATTTTGTCGGTAACAATAAGCCCTTTGGTAAAGCCTTGAGCTTTAATGCTGTCTGCTGCGTCTTTAAGACAGCCTGCGCCCATTAGGTTCACAGTTGGGATAAAAAATGCACTTGCCATTTGGATTGCTCCATCGTTGTTAGTTATTAATAATTCCTCTTCTGGTTATTACTTTGTCATATGAATGTGCTCTGAAAATTTGATCTCAGACAATTCGAAAGAGGGAAATCCCTCTCTAAAGATAGGAAGTGTGAACAGGATCTTGTTGCACATAATTTTCGTTATCTTATTGATAAATTTCTTTAAAATACAGAGTGATAACGCAATCGATTTTCCACTCATTTTCGGTTGTTAGCCGAAAAACGGTGTTTATTGATTGCCACGGCAAATGGCAGAGGGGGCTTTTACTGGCTATTTGATGGCCGCTGCGTTAGCATTGCCGACCTTTTTTCGGCAGGAGGTGTTATGTACATTGGTTTCGATTATGGAACAGCGAATTGTTCAGTGGCGAAAATGCAAGATGGCGAGCCAGAGCTGCTCGCTATTGAAGGGTCAAGTCACTATATTCCTTCAACACTTTCCGCCCCGACGCGTGAATCGGTTTCTGAGCATTTATTTCGTCATCGAGATATCAAGCCACTAGATAAAGTGGGTGAACAGGTATTGCGCCGAGCCATCAACGTCAATCGAGAAGAGAGCATTGAGCTGCACCCTGAAGATGTGGTGTTTGGTCAAGCGGCGCTTGATCGCTATTTGGCAGACCCAACGGATCTCTATTACGTTAAGTCACCTAAATCGTTTCTTGGCGCCTCCGGCCTGCATGATGTGCAGCTGAGCTTCTTCGAAGATCTGGTTTGCGCCATGATGGCTAACATCAAAACCAACGCAGAACATTCGGCACAAGCAGTGATTCGTGATGCGGTGATTGGCCGTCCGGTCAACTTCCATGGACGAGGCGGTGAAGAGGCAAACCGTCAGGCCGAAGGCATCTTGCGTCGCGCTGCGACACGTGCTGGTTTTAAAAACATCGAGTTTCAATTTGAGCCGGTAGCGGCAGGTCTAGAGTACGAAGCAAGCCTGCAGCAAGATAAAACTGTGTTGGTGGTCGATATTGGCGGGGGCACGACTGACTGCTCTCTGATTGAAATGGGGCCAAGCTGGCGTGGAAAAACCGAGCGTACAGGCAGCTTGCTTGCCCATTCCGGCCAGCGAATTGGCGGCAACGACCTCGATATTTATCTCGCGTTTCGTCAACTGATGACGCCATTTGGGTTTGGCAGCAAAGCACTAAGTGGTATTGATATGCCCAGAACACAGTTTTGGAACCCGATAGCTATTAACAACGTTCAAGCGCAAAACGATTTCTATGGAAGAGCCAATCTAGCGGCGCTAAAGCTGCTGCACAAAGAAGCCCAAGAGCCAGAGAAATTGGCGCGCTTGCTCAAGGTTTACCATGAAACGCTCGGTTATCAGATCGTCAGACGGGCTGAAGAGGCAAAAATTGCCTTGTCGGATAGCGAACAATACCAAGTTGCCCTCAATCTGTTTTCGGAACACTTACATGTGGATGTGAGCCAGAGCGAAATGATTGAAGCAATTGAGTCACCAAAGAGCAAAATGGTGGAGCTAGTAAAAGAAGCCGTTGATCATGGAGGCGTGAAGCCGGATGTGATTTTTATGACCGGTGGTTCCGCTCGCTCACCGATTTTACGCCAAGCTGTAGAGAGCGAGTTACCGAATGTGCCCGTTGTCAGCGGCAACTATTTCGGCTCGGTTACCGCAGGTCTCGCGCGTTGGGCTGAGGTTTGTTTCCGCTGATTACGTTAATGCATTACCGTTTGACCTTACCCCAAGGCAAAGGTTTATACCTATTGTGGTCGTTAATCCGAAAGTAAGGTGACTTATGGGATGTTGTAATCAAGCGCCGAAAGGCGGTAGTGGAAAACCATCCACACTGTTCATTACCATTGCGGTGATGATGGTCGTGGTGTTTGCATTAGCTTTTTTCGCTGGCTAAAAAGCACAAAAGGCGCTCTGGTTTGAGCGCCTTCTTCATTTCTGCTTGATGGATTATTCTTCTGGTTTGACGGCCAGCATTTCTTCAATACCCCCGCCATTTAATAGCAGCGTGTAGCCAGATTGCGTGAGGAAATCGTATGCTTGGCCGGAACGATTACCACTGCGGCAGTACAGAACGATCGGCTGGCTCTTGTCGATCTTGCTAAAGCCTTTCGCCAGCTCATTCAAAGGGATGTTTACTGCCCCTTCAATGTGTTTTTGTTGAAACTCCGCCGGTGTACGCACATCCACAACGAGCGCACCTTGTTCAATCCATTCCCACGCTTCCATTGCTCGATTTGACGCATGAGCGAAGGAGGAAACACAACTTAGCAACAGCAGGCTTAAAAATGCGCGCCAATGTGTATACCACTGAGTTTGTTGTTGGTTTTTTTGTCGCATGAAGACTCCTAATGACACCGCGAACCTGTCTGTATTCTCAACAAATTGGAGAGGATGCAAACAATGTGTCTAATCATTCTCCGAACGACAGGAGAAGTCTCGTTTTTGAACGGAAATTGTGAAGTGAATCATGTATTCTCGCCGCCTTAGTCACTGACTCACAAATAAAAAATAAATCACTATGCATTACGAGCAACAACTAGGGTATCGCTATCCCAAAGGGCGATTTGCACTTATTAGTGTGTATTCTTTTACTGGCGCTGCCATTTTGGCGTCCACCATTTTTTCATTGCTGCTGTTTTTGTCGATAGATGACAACCCCTTGATGCAGGCCTTATTTGGTGGTTTGGCCATCATTTTCGAGGCGGGAAAGTTTTACGCTTGGTACGAGTTTGGTGAGCGACGTGCACACCGCAATTATTCTGGGGCCATCACGGCGTTTGTCTTTTATTTGGTGCTAGCTGCCATTTCTATCGGCGGTAGTATCGGCGGCATTAACAGCGCGACCAATACCGCGCAGAATCACATTGCACTGGAGCAGGCTAAAGTCACCGCTTTCAACCGTCAAATTGATGCGATAGAGAAGCAGATCGAACTCAATAATCTTGCTGCGCAGAAATACATAGAGATGGAACGGATTGCCACGGGGGTGAATCGAATCCAACAACAAAACGATACGTTACGTAAAGAGCAACAAAAATTGGCCATGCAACGAGACAGCTTGCCGCCTGTCGCGCAAGGCTCAGTGGTGGGGCTCATCGATAGCCTAGCGGCGGCATTTTCAATTCCATCGGGTCAGGCTCAACTGGGTTTGGTGGTGTTTCTCTCAGTATTGTTGGATTTCTTCGCCGCATTTTTTGTTGGAGTGATTGGTGAAGAGCAACGTTTTCGTCACTGGTATCGCCGTTTTGGTGACAGTGCAGCAGAGCCAGTTGAATCCGTCGCTCCGGTTGGGTATTTGCCACATTTGAATGCTCAACAAGATTATCCGATTGCCGAGACTAAGGAAGCTCAGCCCACGCCATCTCCGCTTTATCTCGATGTGGCTCAAGCATTGGCAAGCAACGAGCTCTCTTGCAGTAAGAAGGCGGTTGCCAAGCACTTTAAACTCGGTACAGAGGAAGTGGATCGGCTGTTTAACGAATTGATCAACGCGGGTGTGGTTGGTAAGAAAGCCAATAATCATTATCACTGGTTGGGCGACACCGCAGCCGCGTAGCGACAGGTTTTCAGGGAGCATTTTGCTCCCTTTCTTTATTCCTGGGAGTTGGTTAATATCCGGAAGTTCAAAGATTTGCTTAAATGGATATTAGGAGTCGTCGATGCAAATGAAATTACCCACTCTTGCGGCATTATGCTTAGTTACTTTACTGGCGGGTTGTAGTGCTCATCAGAAGAAAGAGATTAAAGAAGGCTTTACGGAAGTGGGCCATGCCACCAAAGATGCGGCAAAGAAAACCGGCCATTTTTTCCGTGATACCGCGAAAGACATTGGTGAAAACCTCGACGAAGCCACCAGCCAATGATCCTCTAGCCGAGAGGTAGTGCAATGCGTATTGATATGACAGGGACTTGTGTTAGTCGAAGTATCTATATTGATAGAAAACCTGAAAAGGTCATCGACTATATCAGCGATTTTGGGACTTGGGCTAAGTGGTCGCCATGGTTGATTTTGGAGCCGAAAAGCGAGGTTACCTTTAGTACTTTCCAGCAGCAGCCGGGGGCTCAATACGCATGGAAAGGAGAGCGTATTGGTGCAGGAAAAATGGAGTTAGCTCACCTGTATGATCATCAACTCGTTTTCCGCTTGAGCTATCTCAAACCGTTCAAAGGCGAGGCAGAAGTCTATTTCAATGTTTCTCCTGAGCAGCAAGGTTGCCGCGTTGAGTGGCAATTTCAGGGTAAGTTACCTTGGTACATGTTTTTCTTCCGTCAAATGTTTGGGGCGGTGCTCGGTATGGATTACGCACGCGGTTTGAGAATGTTAAAAAGCGCCATCGAAACTGGGCATGTGTACTCGAAGTTGAAAGATCTCGGTGAAAAGGTGGTGCCGCAAGTGCATTACATTGGCGTAAAAGGCAGTGCCACTACCGACGACGTAGGTCACTTAATGCAACGTCATTTCGATAACTTAGAAGACTATGTAGAGGAATACCGAGTTCCAGTGTGTGGTGAGATTTTTAATCTCTATCATTCCATGTCACTGAAAACGGGTTTGTTTGAGTTTACCACCTGCATGCCTGTTTCCTACCCGATTGAAGCCAAAGGCAAATTCGTGGCAGGGACGTTGCCCTCCATGCCCGTTTACGCGGTTGAACACCAAGGCGAATACCAGTTTCTCGGTAATGCTTGGTCGTTTGCTTCGTCATTAACTAGAGCGAAAAAAATCAAAACACGCCATAAGCCGTTAGGCATAGAGAAATACCTCAATGGGAAAATGAGCGTGGAGCCAAAAGAGTTGTTAACCGAAGTGATGTTAATCAAACGGAGTGAGTCATGAATAACTTTGCTATCGAAACCATGTTGATCATCCTGCTGGTTCTGTTTGTGCTGCTGATAGCAACGCAAGTGTGGCTTTGGTTACGTCCGTTTGCTTACGATTTACGCTTGCCCATTGCGTTAAAGCAGAGTGTCCGCTCTTTAATGACTTCGCTCGATCAAGTGAAACCGCAGGGGGTTATCGAAATGAGGTATGCCGATTTATTTGAGCAAATAAGCCTGAGAAAAACGCCAATGCCGAAGAAGCTCGAATTGGTGAAATCGCTATTTGACGAGGTAAAAACGCAGCCAGTTGCTAAAGGACGAGATCAGCACGAGCAAGAGATTATCGCCGTCAGTGTGCATCAGTTTGATGCTTTGTTAAGTCAAGTGTCACTCTCTTCACGTACTCTCTGCTATTCCAATACTGGGTATTTTCTTTCTGCTTCTGGTGTTTGGTTGTGTCAAATATTGCTCGCCAAGGAAGAAGAGGCGATCGCATTCGTGGATGAAAAAAACAGGTAGCCACTCAGCAAAATGTTCATTTAAAGCCGCTTTTGCGGCTTTTTTTGTATCTGGAGAAACAGAAATAGCGCATTCAGGATCTCAAATAACGGACAAATATCACCTTTCAGTAAACTTTTGAGTTTACGTTTTTGTGATTTGCAATAAAATAAACTCTGAAGTTTACTTTTTTCTTTTTGAAGGTGGAAAATGTCGTTGGTTGATCCTCTAGTTGGAAGTCGATTTGGTCGTCAGTTTAGAAGGCGATGCCTAAGCGCTGCGGTGGCCAGTTTGCTGGTGGTGGGATGCAGTGAGCCTGTTGCTCAGCATGTGGCAGCGCCAGTGGTTCGCCCGGCATTGGTGGAGCGTGTCTCTACTGAGCAGGATAAAGCGCTGAGTTTTAACGGGGTCGTGCAAGCGGCAGAAAGAGCGGAGTTGTCGTTTCGTGTTTCTGGGCGATTGACACAACTGCTCGTGAACGATGGCGATACGGTGAAAAAAGGCCAGCTACTCGCCCAATTAGATGCACGTGATGCCAAGACGGCGTTAGCCTCTGCTCAATCAGAGCTCGATAACGTGCAGGCGGAATACGCGCGCGCAAAAGCCATTTTTGAGAAAAGCCGAGCGATCACCAAAAGCGATTTGGATGCACTCGCAACACGGTTGAATTTGTCGAAAAATCGAGTGGAAGAAGCGCAACGCCAACTTGAATACACCAGTCTCTATTCTCCTTTTGCTGGGGTTGTTGGGCTGACGCAAGTCGACAACCATACCCAGGTTCAGGCTAACCAGCCGATTGTAACTTTGCACAACCTGCAGCAGTTGGAAGTGTTGGTTAACATTCCCGATACCGTGATGTTGACCAGCCAGCACAACACGCGCGCGTTTGCTGAAATCGCGGTGATCCCAGAGCATCGTTTCCCTTTGACCTTGAAGCATTACTCCACCCAAGCGGACGCGGCAACGCAAACTTACGCCGTGACGCTGGCGTTTACCGATGTGAATGGTTATCGCGTGCTTCCGGGAATGACGGTGAAAGTAGTACCGGACACAACGGAGCGCCAACAAACGGAAACTCAACGCATCACGCTGCCTTTAACGGCGGTGATCTCAGATAACCAAGGTGGCCAATATGTGTGGGTGGTCAACGGAGATAATCGCGTTGCAAAACGCGAGGTCAAAGTCGGTGAGCTTCGCCAAAATCGCATCGCGATTGATGACAATCTTACCTTGGGCGAAAACGTGGTGATTGCAGGAACAGGCTCGCTTGTCGAGGGCATGACGGTTCGCCCTTACACAGAATCGACCCAAGGAGCTCAGTAATGAACCTTGCTGGCTATACCATTGCAAAGCGTACCAGTGTTTGGGTATTGATTGCGCTGACCTTACTAGGTGGGTACATCAGTTATCTAAAACTTGGCCGATTTGAAGACCCTGAATTTGTCATCCGCCAAGCGGTGATCAACACCCCCTATTATGGCGCGACCGCACAAGAAGTGTCAGACGAAGTGACGGATCTCATCGAAGGGGCGGTTCAATCTCTGCAAGAGTTGAAAGAGGTCAAGTCGGTTTCCAAACAGGGCATGTCGGAAGTGACGGTGGAGATCAAACTCGAGTTCGCTAAAAGCTCTGCCGAGTTGCAGCAAGTTTGGGACAAGTTAAGACGCAAGATAAGCGATGTACAAAGGCAGTTGCCGCCGGGCGCAGGTCCTTCCATTGTTAACGATGATTTCTCTGATGTGTATGCACTGTTCTTTGCGGTGACCGGAGAAGGCTTTAGCGACAAACAACTGCAAGACTACGTGGATACACTTCGCCGAGATTTGGTGTTGGTGCCTGGTGTGGCCAAAACGGCGACGTTAGCGGAGCAGCAAGAGACCATTTTTGTGGAGATCTCTTCAGAGCGATTAAAACAGCTTGGCATGTCGATGGAGAAAGTGACGCAAGTGTTGCAGAAGCAAAACCTGATTACTGTTGCTGGCAGCATTGAAACCGAGGCGATGCGGCTACCGGTGATCCCCGATAGTTCGATTCGTTCACTGCAAGACATCCGCAATCTGCAAGTTGGCCTTGGGGCCGACAACAAAGTGATCCGCTTAGGCGATATCGCCAACGTTGTCCGTGGGTACCAAGAACCAGCGACGATGCTGATGCGTTACAACGGACAACGCGCCGTTGGTTTTGGTATTTCCAACGTGATGGGCGGCAACGTGGTCGAGATGGGGGATGCCGTTAAAGCGCGATTGGCTGAGTTGGAAAACCAACGTCCGCTTGGTATGGAGCTGCATGTTATTTCGATGCAGTCGGATTCCGTGAGAGCATCGGTTGCGAACTTTATCGACAACTTGATCGCAGCGGTAGCGATTGTGTTTGTTGTGTTGCTGCTGTTTATGGGGGTGAGATCGGGCATCATCATCGGCTTTGTGCTGTTGCTGACGGTGGCGGGAACACTGTGCATCATGCTAATTGATGATATCGCGATGCAACGCATTTCCTTGGGCGCGTTGATCATTGCGCTAGGCATGTTGGTGGACAACGCTATTGTGGTGACCGATGGCATTTTGGTGCGCATGCAACAAGAGCCGGACAGTGACAAGCTGACCATCGTCAATGAGGTCGTCGAGGCGACCAAATGGCCGCTGCTCGGTGGCACGGTGGTGGGTATTTGTGCCTTCAGTGCCATTGGTTTGTCGCCATCGGACATGGGCGAGTACGCTGGCTCGCTGTTCTGGGTCATCCTTTATTCGATGCTGTTAAGCTGGGTGTTTGCTGTGACCATCACACCAATGTTGTGTCACGATTTTCTAAAAGTAAAACCGAATCAAGGAGATAACTCAGTTGGCGTTATGATGCGAAGCTATCGCGGCTTGCTTAGCTGGGTATTGCGTCATCGCCTTATCAGCGTTGTGGCCATTTTGGCGATGCTGTTGACCGCCGTGTGGGGAGCGAAGTTTATTCCACCGGGTTTCATGCCTGACTCTCAGCGTGCGCAGTTTGTGGTCGACGTCTACCTACCACAAGGGTCGGATATTCGTCGCACCGAGCAAGTGGTCGCGCAGATTGAAAATGAGGTGAAAAGTAAACAAGGAGTGACCAACATCACCAGTTTTATTGGTGGTGGTGGCTTGCGCTTTATGTTGACGTACTCACCAGAAGCACGAAACACCAGTTACGGCCAATTGCTGATTGATATTGATGACTATCAGAAAATCGCTGCGTTGTTGCCTGAACTGCAAAATGAACTGGATGCCAAATACCCAGATGCATCGATTAAAGTCTGGAAATTTATGCTGGGCCGCGGTGGTGGTAAGAAGATCGAAGCGGGCTTCCAAGGCCCAGACAGTGCTGTGTTACGTGGCTTAGCTGAACAGGCCAAAGCGCTGATGCTGGCGGATGACAATTTGATTGCGGTGCAAGATGACTGGCGCCAGCAAATGCCAGTGGTGAAACCTGTCTACTCTTCAGAAAAGGCGCAGCGTTATGGCCTGACCAATCAAGAGATCAACCAAGCGATCAGTCAGACGCTGTCAGGCAAAAATGTTGGTGTTTATCGTGAAGGTGATGACTTAATCCCGATTGTGCTGCGAGCGCCCAAAGAAGAGCGCCAGCATGCTAGGGCGATCGAAAACACCTTGGTTTATAGTCACGCGGTTGGGCAGTCAGTGCCAGTAAGTCAACTGATTGAATCGGTGGATGTGGTTTGGCAAGACGCCATACTACGCCGCATTGATCGTGTCCCGACGATTTTAGTTCAAGCAGATCCTGCACCAGGTGTGCTCACGGCGGACGCGTTCAATCAAATACGCAATAAAATCGAAGCTGTTCCTTTGCCTGCGGGTTACGAGTTGACTTGGTATGGTGAGTACAAAGCATCTAAGGATGCCAATGAAGGTCTGGTCATTTCGGCACCTTACGGGTTTTCCGCAATGATTTTGTCGGTCATTTTCATGTTTAACGCGTTAAGACAGCCGTTGGTGATCTGGCTAACAGCGCCTTTAGCAGTGATTGGTGTCACGGTTGGCCTGATTGTCTTCCAAACGCCCTTCGAATTCATGGCGATTCTCGGCTTTCTTAGCTTGATCGGCATGATGGTGAAAAACGCCATCGTCTTGGTGGATCAAGCTGACGTGGAAATTCGACAAGGCAAGTGGCCATTCCAAGCCATCATCAATGCGGCGATGAGTCGCGCTCGTCCTGTGCTTCTTGGCGCATTGACCACGATATTAGGTGTCGCACCACTGTTGGTTGATCCCTTCTTTAAAAGTATGGCGGTCACCATCATGTTCGGTCTGCTGTTTGCGACCTTGTTGACACTGGTGGTGATCCCGCTTTTCTATGCCATGTTGTTTCGCATAAAAGTGGAGCAAATGTAACGTGACGAACGAACGCTACTCAGTTGAGTAGCGTTTTTTTTGGTGAGGCGTTTTCTGCGATTTTTGCACAATTCTTTATGCAACTGACGCCACTTCACAGAACCTTTCACATAACGCGCTAAACTAACATTAACCCTTCGCCACAGGAGTCTTTTTATGGATTTCAATCAACTGGTTAGTGGTCAACATCCCGTGTGGAATGTCATTATCGCGTTGCTGCTCGGGGCTATCATTGGCACACAGCGTGGCTGGGTGATGCGAAACAGTGCTGAAGGCAGTCGTGTGGCGGGAATTCGCACCTTCTCTTTAGTTGGCTTACTGGGTGGGTTAACGGCATTGCTCGCCAGTCACACATCGCCTTTCGTGCTTGGTTTTGCTTTACTCGCCTTGGTGGCGCTGGCTTCTATTGCCTTCATTATTCAGCAGAAAAACAGCCAAGATATCAGCATTACTGGCGTTGTCAGTTTGCTGGTGACGTTTGTGATTGGCAGCTTAGCCGTAGTGGGAGAGGCCGTATTGGCGGCATCGGCAGCGGTAATTACTGCCGTCGTATTAGATAACAAAAGAGAGCTTCATCAAGGATTGCAGCGTCTGCAAGAATATGAATTGGATGCTGCCTTACGCTTGATGATGATCTCTGTGGTGTTGCTGCCTCTGCTGCCAAATCAAACCTATGGCCCATGGAATGCCTTGAACCCGTATGAGATTTGGTGGATGGTGGTGCTGATCGCCAGCATTTCCTTTGTGGGGTACTTTGCGATCAAAATCGGCGGTGCCAAACGTGGAGTGCTATTTACCTCCGTTTTTGCCGGATTGAGTTCGTCAACGGCACTGACACTGCAATTTTCCAATCTTTCTCGAGAACAACCAACGATTAGCCCCTTGCTTGCCAGCGGCATACTGCTCAGCTGTGGCACCATGTTCCCACGTTTGCTGGTGGTGCTTTCGGTGTTAAACCCGGCCTTGGTGACACAGTTGTGGCCGATCGTGCTATTGATGATGGCAGCCTTGTATCTTCCAGCTTGGTGGATCTGGCGCTATAGCGATGTGGAGTTTAACGAGCAAGCGGGCAAACAAACCAACCCTCTTGCTCTGCAATCGGCGCTGTTTTTTGGGGTCATTTTAGCGGTGATTATGCTGCTTTCTCACGCGTTATCTGAGTGGTTTGGCAGCGCGGGTACACTCATCCTTGCTGCGTTGTCGGGTATTACCGATGTGGATGCCATTTCTCTTGCGCTTGGTCGTCAAAGTACTCAAGGGTTGAGCGTAACCACCGCTGCGCTTGGGGTGTTTATCGCCGCTTCCGTCAATACGTTAGTCAAAATGGGCATGGTGGTGGCGATTGGTGATCGCAAGTTGTGGAAACGCGTGGCGCCGGTGATGCTCGCCAGCGTAGCGATTGGCGGCGTGACATTTTGGGCCCTCTAGTCAAACAGAGGCCCAGCATTCACTGGGCCTAGGACATTATGGAAGGTCGACAATATGACTCGGCTAGTTTTGGTGAACAAAAGGCCCCGCAGTGGCGCTAGATGCCACATTGCCAGCAGAATCATAGACTTTCGAGGTGACGTAATACTCGTAAGCCACCCCTTTGGAACCGTTGAAATTATACGAATGTGACGTCACTTGCTCATTTTTTACATACGTGCCGCAGCAAGAAAAGGTTACTTCCGTCGATGAGGCGACATCCGTATCCCAGCTGATTTGGAATTTCACCCCTTTGATGACACGGCTGCTGACATTGGAAATGGTGATATCGCCCCCCGTGCCAGAGCCCCCTCCATCACCTCCTCTGGCGCAGAGATCACTGCTGACGCCCACTTCATCCCAAGCGTCAAGGACGTTGGCCGAGTGGGTACTAGCAACGGCGTCAGTGGCGGCGCGCGCTAAACAGAAATCTGCATTGGGCGGCAGGGAGGTAAAACCGTTATATACGATTTGCGTTGCGGCATCCAAACCGATACCCGCCACATCGGTACCTGAGGCAAATTGTCCATCAGAATTTTGCCCGCCATTGACTAATAAGTAATACCAGTGGTTGATGATGCCACTGTTGATGTGCACACCACCATTGTCGCCAGTGCCTGTGTATCGTTCATTGTAATGAGAGGGATCGCCATCTTCTCCTGGATCAGCCATATTGCGGATGCCGTTTGAGTTTGGCGTGATGTCTTCACCGATGGTCCAGTTGCCACTGCCATAATAAAACTCAATGTTGGTGCCCATGATGTCGGAAAACGCTTCATTGAGTGCACCAGATTCATTTTGGTAAATCAGATCGCTGGTTGCGTCGGTCAATCCGTGTGAAAGTTCGTGTCCCACCACATCTAAATCACCGGATAAATTAATGAAGGAGATGCCGTCTCCATCTCCGTAAGCCATTTGATAGCCATTCCAATAGGCGTTGTTATAGTTGCGTTTAACATGAGCGGTTGACACCATCCCCTGCGAATAGTGATTTAGCCAGTTGAATTGCAGCACGCTCAAAAAGTAACTGTCAGTCACATTGGCAAAGAAATGGGCATCGACCATAGCCGCTTGGCCAGGGGAAGTGCGGCCAGGTTCCACCCACTGATCATCACTATCCGTGGCCAGATCTCCGGGTAATCGACTGCGGCCGCCCGCATCGTAGGTAGAAAGGCGACCATTTGCAGAAACCATTTCGAAATTGCCGCGATTAAATGTGGTCAGCCCGGAAAGGTCTTTGCTATCCCCATGAACGCCCGTTCCGCTGCCAGTGGTTAACCCGTCATAAGCATTGAGCACTTCGCCAGTTTCGGCATCAATCCAATAGTGCCAACGGCTGTCAGCACGTTGATTTTCTACGATATAAAAGAACAGTCCATTGGAAGGGTTAATAAACAGGTTAGTCGTCCACCGTCCATGGCCACCAATTTTCATCATCACGATGCCTTTGGCCGTTTCGGCTTTCAGTTTGACGGAATTACTTGAGAGTAAATGGTCATAGCGACGACCAATCACCGCGACAACATCGCCACTGGCCGCCGTGATGAGACTGATTTCTCCGCCAAATACAATGGCATTTTGAAAGTGCTGCTGAAAGCGCTGTGTTTCCATTCCGGAATGACCAAGCGCAAAGCGTTTCACCAAGGTGGCGTTGTCTGGAAGGATAAAGTTTTTCGCTTGAAGACCTTTCAAGCTAGGACTTGGATGCGCGTTGGGACCATTTGCTGCCATGCTTAAAGGAGCGGCTGCGAGCAGGCAAGTGGCAATGATGGTGGTTTTGAAAGTCATGAACGCCTCCAAAGTGAAGTCCATTTTGTTCCCACCATAGGATTGCAAAACTGCGCACTTCATGACTGTGTGAGAACTTGCTATTTATGAGTTTGTCACTAAAGATAAGTGTAGGCAGGAAAAGGGCTGCCATCAAACCACATCACGGAATTGATAATAATTTATCTGAATAATGAAATGGATATATTGTTAAATGTGTTATTTATGAGACGGATAGATGACAAGGATTGATGTGATTAATAAAAGCACTATAATCATGGCAAATTTTAATAAGATGTCCCATAAATCAGTTTGCTCTACAAATCGCCTTGGTGAAGAATTACTTGCTTAATGTAGAGTTAAAACAAGGAAGTCATTTTTAGACGTCTTAATCAACCGAAATAACAAGTTGGCTTGTATTGTGTATTTGGACTGATTGAGGTTTCACGTTTTGTTTTCTGTATCAAACTCTTTTATTTCCTCTTTGAAGCGAAACGCTTTGGGGGGATTACTTCTTGCTGCGATGAGCTTTCCATTGGCCGCCGCCCCTGAAACAACGGTATTAACACCCGATCAAGATTGGATGCCAACCACGGATTTGAGCTTGCCACGACAAATGAAAATAGGTGCGCTCGAAAACGGCATTCGTTATGTTGTCATGCCATCACGCTATAGCCAAAAGACGGTGTCACTTCGCTTCGAATTGCAAACGGCATCCAATCAGACTTGGCTTGTGGCCAACGAAGCAGACCTGAACTCGCGCTCTCTCAAAGAGGCCCTTGTTGAACTGCGCGACAAAGTCTTGGTGAACGACAAAGTCCCAGCGGCTCCTCAAAGTAAGCTGACGGTGATTTTGGTGGGGGATATTCAGGTTCGCGATGCGATCGATCAAATCGACATCGTTTTTGGTGGAGCCAAGATTGGCAACTCGATTCCCGGTCGTTTGTTTGCTGAAAAGCCAAGTCCAAGTCTTGAGCAACCAGAGGATGCTGAGACGTCAGCTCAGCCTGTGGCCGCCAACATCTATTTGAAAACACGCCTGACTGATGACCAAGAAGACAGCAAAATGCGTCGTAAAGAGCTGACAGCAAGTCAGTTGGCTGATGATGTTTTGATGGCGCGATTGGAAAAGCAACTGTTAGAAGCCAACATCGGTCTAGTAGCGGTTGAGATGGAAGAGAGTTGGTCTCGCCAGCAATTGGTCAGCACGATTACAGTGGCACTGAGTAACGAAGAAGAGTTAGATAGTGCAAAAACCATCGTTACCAAGGTGCTGGAAGGGGCAAAAAATGGCAATGTGACGGCGGATGAGTTTGCGACACAAGTTCAATTGAGACACGACTTGTTTAAGCGCCATCTTAAGGTTTCACCTTCGCAACAAGCCGATGGTATTGCACAAGCAATCCGCTTTAATCGCGTTTATGTGCAGCCATCTGATGAGTTGAGATTATTTGAGTTCCATATCGCGCATATGACTGAGAGCGACGTCAGTGAGTCGATGATCGTCAACTGGTCAAAAGGCACTGAAATGCTTAGTCACGTCACTGGTCAATAATTCTCCAGACTTTGATAAAGCCAACTTGTTGTTCGAGTTGGTTTTTTTATATTTCCTATTCCTCTGTGGTATGACTCTTGCTTTAATACACTCGTGAGCGTTATCTGCCATTAAAAATGGCGCCTTGCCTTGATAAATTCTCAAATTGAGAATGGTTTTAGGAAAGAAAAGGGCGCTTTGATAGGCAGAAGCGATACAGGGAGGCAATGACGATGCAAAATCATGACGATCAAAAGCGAAAGTATTACCGCTTAAAATATCCTGTGAAGGCACTACCACGTGTCCGTATCAACGGTAATGTGTACCACGTGAATGAAGTTTCCGAAGGGGGCTTACGGGTCACACTCTCTAGCATCCACCAATTTCATCAGGGTCTGATGATTCGGGGAACGTTGCAGCTGCTCAACTGTGTGTTGGCTATCGAAGGGCGTATTTTGCGTTTCGATCAAGATGAAGTGGTGTTAAAGCTCTCTAAAGGCCCGAGTTTCAAGCATATGGCTGCAGAGCAACGTTATCTCTTGCAGCATTTTCCGACTCATATACATATGCTGCGCCGAGCCGCGGCCAATCAAGTCGCGTGATCGGATTTTCCCAAATACACTTCCCAACGACATTTCTCAAGGTCATTAAAACAAACGCGAAGCGGATTAACACGCTTCGCTTTGTTTTGTCGTTCACTTCAGTACCGATAGGGCAATAATGCCGATAGAGTAATTTGGATCGAGTCTGATCCGTTAATCCGCCAACCATGTGATTGCCGAGTCATAATCGCTAAATGATTTCATCTCGCCAGAAATAAACCAGCTGCCAACTTTGGCTGCGAGTTCTTGCCAATTTTTGTCGCCATAAACAGCAACTTTATTGACGTTGAAGCCGATTTTGAGACCCAGTTGGAAGTCATCCCAGGCCGCTCTAGGCTCCCAGCCTGAAAACTCGCTAATGTCTGCGAGCATATTCATCTGTTGTCGATTGATGCCCGCAAGGGCGGCTTCCAGAACTGGAACGATCGCTTGATAATCTTGATGGGTGAGTGTGCCTGTTGCTTTAAAAACCAATATGGTTTGTGAGCCAATACGCTCAATGCCAAACGTGATGCCGTGACGTTGATTATTCACCTCGTGTCTCCTCACTCTATGGTTTGTTTGTAAGAGCTTAGAGGAGATTCAAACCCTAAAGTGGGAGCCGATTCAGACTTTCGCTATCTCTGTTGGAGTCAATGCTGTTGCGATGTTGGGGTGTTTTGATAATTTCACTCAACTGTCATAAAAATTTAATCTTGTTATGCGTTGTGTTCCGAACGGGAAATAATAATACTGTCAACACAAACTGAAAAAACAATAATATGAGGAGAGTGGATATGCAGCATCAAGAAATGATTCAACCAACCCATCTTGGCGTAATTGGCCGAACTTGCATTTTATCTCTCGGTATTGTTGCAAGTTTCCTATTTCTGATTTGAATGCGCTAAGTTGCCGCGAACAAAATGAACAAGGGCTCCCACCATGGGAGCCCTTGTTGTTTTCGGTTAGACAATCGCGAACAGCAACGCAGAAACGGCCAGTAGCCCTGTCAGCAAAACAAACACAGTCGTGGCTTTACCACGATATATTTTTAATGAATCAACTCGGTAAATGGCGTAAACCGGCATGATAAACAGGATCATAGCGATGACTGGGCCAGATAAGGTTTCCATCATGCCGAGAATGCTCGGGTTGATCACCGCCGCAATCCAAATTGAGATAAACAAGCTGACGATGGTCATTTTATCGGCGCGTTGAATAGGCATTGATGTGTGCTTGGTTAGCAATCCGTTAAGGCTTTCTCGTGCACCTAAAAAATGGCCAAGGAATGACGACGTAATGGCGATAAAGGCAACCAGAGGACCAAAAGTCGCAATAAATGGGTTCTCCGTTGCGTTGGCTAAATAAGAAAGTACCGACACATTTTGCGCTTTTGCTTGCGCCAATTGCTCTGGGCTTAAAGAGAGCACGCAGGAGAAAACAAACAGCAGTACAAAAGCAATCAACATGATGCTGGTACGCTGAAGAATCTGTTCTGATTTACCATTCGCCTGCTCGCCGTAATGGCGTTTTTGCACGCCAACGAAGCTGGAAATGGCTGCGGCATGGCTAAATGAGAAGATCACCACAGGCACGGCTAACCAGACCGTTTGTAGAAAATCGCCGGCAGAAGGCAGAGCCAAAGAAGGCAGTTGCCAACTTGGGATGAGATAAAGCGACAAAAACGCCAGTATGGTGGCGAGTGGGTAAACCATGGCTGCAAACGCACGCAGCATCAGCTTTTCACCGCCGAGCATGATGGCAATTAGGCTGAAAACCAAAACACCAGACAGCAGCACTCGAGGTAATGACTCCATTCCCGCTTGATTGACCATAAAGCTGTCAACCGTGTTGGTGATGCCCACGCCATAAATGAGCAGAATGGGGAATATCGACAAGAAATAGAGCAAGGAAATCAGACGACCTGCTTTCGCTCCAAAGTGCTCCTCGACGACATCGGTAAAGTCCGCATCGGCTTGTTTTGACGAGAGCACAAACCGCGCAAGTGCACGATGACCCCAAAATGTCATGGGAAACGCCAAAAGCGCTAACAGTACCAAAGGCCAAAAGCCGCCGATTCCTAGGTTGATAGGCAGAAAGAGAATGCCAGCCCCCACGGCGGTGCCAAATAAACTCAATACCCAATGAGTGTCGTGTTTTGTCCAAGTTTTAGTGGGCAGCGTGTCACTAAAATTTAACGTTTCTCGAGATTCTTTCACTTAATACTCGCATGTATAAGAATTATAATTTTGCAAATGTTATCGACTTTAGAGATATATATCACATCGATGTTGTAGCGATATGTGCTGTGATTTGTCACATTATGTAAATTATCTCGCCGTCACTTTTTCATCAAATTGGTTATATGAGCTGATTCTGTTTTTATATGTGGTTTATTGTTCTGAATTTTTGTTATTTTCTGGATGTAGGTGTTGTGTTCGAAGTGGTGAAAAACACATCATTTTTGATGGAAAGTGGCCTGTTTGTTATGCCTCTTCTTGCTTAAGGTGTGACGATGGAGATTCCGTTACACTGCCATTTTTACGCTAGCGGATGAATACATCAAAAGGATTTGAAGATGGAATTTATGCATCGGTTTATCGATGGAAGCCGATATCAACGGATTTTTGTGATTGGTGATATCCACGGCAAATTGGCCTTGTTGCAGGACACACTAAAACGAGTGGATTTTCACGGTGAACGTGATCTGTTGATCTCTGTCGGTGATCTGATTGATCGCGGCCCCGACTCGGTTGGCGTCTTGGATTACTATCAAGCGCATCATTGGTTTGAAGCGGTGATGGGAAACCATGAATGGATGATGGTCAACGCGTTGGATGCACAAAACAAATTGGAGCATTCAGAGAAGGAAGCGTACTTCATTAAAATATGGCATCGAAATGGCTGTGAATGGTCACAAAATCTAACCGATGCTGATAAACGGAGGTTGCGGGATACGGTTGCCCAACTGCCAAGTGTGATTACGGTGGAGTTGGAAGATGGCCGCCGCTTTGGCATTTCACATGCTCAGCCCCACTCACTAGATTGGAACGAAATGATCGATTGGCAAGGAGATATGTGGGACAACCCCTCGGTGGATTTGGGGAAGAACGCGCATTGCGGAAGAAGAGCCACAAGCGATTGCCAATGTTGATTTAACACTACACGGCCACACTCGCAGTGAAGGGGTGAAAAGAGTGGCCAATAGTCTTTTTATTGATACCGCCTCCAATGACGACTATCAGGGCGCATTCAGCCTTTATGAACTGCGTACAGGAGAGGTTTTTGTTGGGGTAAAACAGAGCGCACTCGTTTAACGGTTATCAGTGATTGAGAACCGAACACGATGCAGGTACATTAGTGCCAGCGAACTATTTTTCCGTTGTATTGAGTGGTAGAGGAAGAGACCAAGATGCCTGAAACATCTGTATTGTTAGCGGTTTTTTTGATTTTTCTTGGCTCGTTTGTGCAAACAGCAATTGGCTTTGGTTTGGCTATTGTGTCGGCACCCTTGCTGATTATGGTTGCTCCAGAATACGTGCCTGCGCCTATCTGTCTAGTGGCACTGTTTATTTCCATTCTCAATGCGTTGAAGCACAAAAGCAGTGTAGAAATTGGCGGCCTAAAAATGGCGTTGATCGGTCGAGTGCCAGGCTCGATTGCAGGCGGGGCTTTATTGGTATTGGTCAGCACCAATGTATTGGCCTTGTGGATCGGCATACTGGTATTGTTTGCTTGGCGGTAAGTTTGCTGCCATTTCGCATCGAACCTACTCCCATGCGTATGACGATCGCTGGTTTCTTCTCTGGCTTGTTTGGCACTAGTTCTGGGATTGGTGGGCCACCAATGGCATTACTGCTGCAGCATCAAGAAGCCAATCAACTGCGTGGCAATCTTTCGGCCTTTTTCGTGTTTAGTTCGTTGATCTCCTTAGCGATCCAAATTCCCGCGGGCTTTTTCACGCTATACCATCTCAAAATCACGCTTCCTTTAATTCCAGCGGCTTGGCTGGGTTACAAACTGGCTCTATTAACAACGCGCAGTTTACCCAAGGAAAAGATCCGAATCGGTGCCTTATCTTTGTGTTGCATTAGTGGCATTGGGGCAGTTTGGCAAAGTTTTTAATGACTTAGGTTCATTTCATAAAATAAACAAATAGTTTCATATAAAATTAGTTTTATATTTTCCCATACCCTAGCTATGTTTATAGAGTTGGCTGGGTGTGCTTTTGGTTCCATATCAGTGTTTGCTGAGCATAATTAAAAACTAGGCACTCCCTAAATAATCGATATCTGACTATAGGATAGTTAGGGGGAGTTATGACTTTAGGCTTCAAATCTCGTATCTACACGAGCGTTGCTTTATTGGTGGCGCTGTCATTAGGAATATTAGGCACGCTAAACATCATTTCGCTCAAAGAAAAGATGGTGGCGTCGTTGGTCTCTGAAACACAAAACAAGCTCAATTATCACGTTGATGAACTGCAACATGCGATTGCTATTCAGCTCAAAGCGGTAGAGGTCGGGTCCAAACATTTTAACGCCTCATTAAGCGACGAGCAGAATGTCAATTTGGTGCGCTTATTGGCAGAAAGTGCAGGCATCTCCAATATTATTATGGCGTATGAGGACGGACGCTCTTATATGTCTCTCCATGCCAGTGGTATCACCACTGAGGAGCAAAATTTCTCTCAGCGTGATTGGTATCGAATGGCGAAAGGCAGCCAAGGAGTCAAGCTCACCGATATTTACATTGACAAAATCACTGGGGAAAAGGTGGTTAGCGCCATCATGCCTGTTTATAACGGCAGTGAGTTCCAAGGAGTATTGCTGGGCGATATTCCGCTAGCGGCAATCATCAAAATGGTCAGCAATATGCGATTTGCTGGTGGGGCCGCCACCTTAACCGACAAAAATGCGGTCTTTTTTGCCAGTGACGATCCCAATGACATCGGTAAAACCCCGTCGCAAGTGAGCCCTGTGTTCAGCGATATGGAGCGCGCGTTTTTTAATCAGCAGCAGGGGCATTTGCAATTTCCCTATCTGGGCATTGAGTTTGATGGCTACTTCCAACGCGTCAATTTAACCCAAGATCAATATTGGACCTTGATGGTGTTTGTCGATCAGGACACCGCGTTGGCGGGAGTACGAGAAGCGCAAAATGAAGCGGTCGTGACAGGGGTGATCTTACTGCTGGTCAGTGCGGTGGTGATGGTGTTAACACTGGAGCATGCTTATAAACCATTGCTCAAATTGAAAAAAGCCGTACTAGGACTATCAAAAGGTTCTGGCGATTTAACCGCGAGACTGACGGTTGAAGGGGGAGATGACCTTGCGCAGATCAGTGAAGGTTTCAACCGCTTTGTGCAGAGCTTACAGGGCATGATGTTGCAAGTGTCTGAAGCAAGCCAAAATATTTCCTCTAACATTGTGCAGCTCAATCAAACGGCGGTGGAAAACGAAAAAGTGTTGATCACCCATTCAGCAGAAACCGATCAGGTGGTAACGGCAATTACCGAGATGAGCGAAAGTGCGCGCTCAGTGGCGGAGAACGTCACTCAGTCGAATAGAATTACCGAAGGAGCGAGTAAAGAAGCCAAGCAATCTCTAGAGATCGTCAACAACGCGGTGAGCACAGTCAGCGCCTTGGTCAACGATGTGGAGGAGATGTCCGATCGCATTGTCAGCATGAACCAAGACGCCAATAAAATCAGTGAAGTGCTGAACGTGATTGGTGAGATTTCTGAGCAAACCAATTTGCTGGCATTGAACGCCGCAATTGAAGCGGCACGTGCTGGTGAGCAGGGCCGTGGATTTGCCGTTGTCGCCGATGAGGTGCGCGCTTTGGCTGCGAGAACGCAGAACAGCACCACAGAAATTTCAGAAATGTTGTCAAAATTGCTTGATGGCACCTCTAGTGTGGTGGCATCAATGGAACGCACCAAACAGCAATGCCAATCAACTGCCAGCAAGACGTCGGAAGTTTCCAACAGTCTCAACTTAATGAGCGGTTCTGTACGAGATATTGATGATGTCAGTACGCAAATTGCCGCAGCGACGGAAGAGCAAAGCACCGTGGCGGCTGAGCTAAGTCGCAATATGCTGGCCATTCGAGATATTGTCACCAATCTGGTGGCAAGTGGCCGTCAAACGGTTGCTGCGACGGAGTCGTTGGCCGATTCTAACCACGAACTCGATAAACTCGTGTCCAATTTCAAACTGCAGTAACGGTTGTCACTTTGTAGCGGGCTGTATAGGCCCGCTATCGTTTCTTTGTTAGGAGCGAGTTTATGACGAAATTAATGGTTCATGCTTGGCTAGAGAAACAAAATAACCAGATATCGCAGCATTTTGCCTATTGTCACCAAAAACTGGTCAAGCAGTTCTTTTCCCGCGATCCCAATTTGTGGCCGATTTACAAAATCAAGCAAGTGGCTGAACTGGTTGGGCATAAACGTAATCTCACCATGCCAACCAATCCGATTTTGTCCAAACGGCTGGCGGCAGACAGTTACATTCCACACGCTTCCAGCCAAGTGATAAAGCCGTTCGAGCCGTTAGCACTTTTTGCGGCTGGACACAGTAAAAACTGGGATGATCCAAGCGCAGTGGAAAACGTCATTTCAACGCCGAGCGATCCTGCCATTCATGGTGCGCTGTTGGCCACCATCGCAAATCCCAATTTGGTTTACAGCGAGTACGCTGGGCGGGCCACCGAATTAGAAAGTGTCGTGGTGCGGCAAATTGCAAACCTAGTGGGATACGATGACCAAAAAGCCACAGGACTTTTCACGCAAGGTGGGACGTTTTGCAATCTCTACGGTTATCTACTTGGGTTACGAAAGTGTTTCCCTGATTCAGCCACAACGGGTATTGGGGATAAGAAACTGGCGTTTATCAATTCCCAAGCGGGGCACTACTCCAACGTCACCAATCTTTCACTGCTTGGTGTAGATATAGGTAAACAACTGCTTCGCATCAAGGTGAATGAAAACAACCAAATTGACCTCAATGATCTGACCAAGCAATTTGAGTATTGCATCCGCCATGACATCATCGTCCCGACGATTTTGTTGACCTTTGGTACCACCGATACTTTTGCCATAGACGACGTGGCTGCTGTTTACCTGCTACGAGAGCGCTTATGTCGCCAGTATGGTTTGAACTATCGGCCACACATTCATGTCGATGCTGCCGTCGGTTGGACACTGCTCTTTTTTAAAGAATATGCTTTTGAGCGGAATGAATTGGCGATCAATACCGCGACCTTAGAAGGGTTAGAAGTCACCAACTCTTTAGTCAAGGGTCTGCGCTACGCCGATTCCATCACCATTGATTTTCAGAAGTGGGGCTATGTCCCTTACACCTCCAGTTTGATTTTGGTGAAAGATCGTCAGGATATGCAGGCGTTACAACACGATGCAGACTATTTCTCCTATTTCGAAGCGCAACAACGGAATCAAACGCATCTTCAATCCACCATCGAATGTTCCCGCAGTGCAGTGGGGGTATTTTCCGCTTATTCTGCGTTAGAAAGTATTGGAATTGAAGGCTATCAAATGCTGATCGCACACGGCTTGCAGAACGCCAATTACCTGCGCTGTTTGCTCTCTAAATTACGCAATTGCAAAGTGGTCTCCGGCAGCAATCAAGGCCCTTGTGTCACTTTTCGTCTCTATCCGCCAGAGATGGAAGAGAGTGCGCAAGCGCTGTTTTACCGAGAGCGACGGCTTATCAGGCAAAAGGCGTATATGGAAAGTCTCGTCAGCAGCGCGACCTACCATCGCAACAACTTCTTAGCAAGAAAAGGTCGCTATTTGAAAACCAATTGGGTCGATTCGATTGCCAGAACCGATTACAACGAAGCAGGGCATTGCCTTTTTCTACCCGGCGAAAAAGCGGTGTTCCTTAACCCCAACACACAGCGGCGAAGCATTGAGCTGTTTGTGGCCAATTTGAATGCCACTTAGGGCGGGGAAATAACA
Organism: Vibrio vulnificus CMCP6; assembly: GCF_000039765.1. Classification (NCBI taxonomy): domain Bacteria; kingdom Pseudomonadati; phylum Pseudomonadota; class Gammaproteobacteria; order Vibrionales; family Vibrionaceae; genus Vibrio; species Vibrio vulnificus. Next base: position 44,201 of record NC_004460.2, read on the forward strand.
GGTTTACGCGAGATAAAAAAAGCGATGCCAATTGGCATCGCTTTGGTCGTTATGCATGTGATAAATCACATATAGGGGAAAGGTTTACAGTTTGTCCCACGCCATTTGCCAGTGTGAGCCAGTACCCGGCTGGTATTGAGTTGCGGTTGGTGTCCATTGAACACAGTAACCAGAGTATGGGAATGGCTTACATTGGTAGATCGCACCGTCGCTGGCGAGCACTTTGGTGTCCGCCGTGTATGAGCTCAAGCCATCTGGAAAGACAAAGTCGTAATCATCACTTGGCGGTGGTGTTTGCGTTTCCGTCAGCATGAAGTCAGACGTTTGCTGCTTTTGCAGCGTGCCGTCTTTGTCTAGGACTTTGGTTACCAACATATGGTGGCCTGCTTCTGATTTGCTTAATGTCATGCTGACCGCTTTGTTCTCACCGTCTGTCATTGCAACCGTTTCAAAAGCAAGCGGCTCTTTGTGGTGGTTATAGATGGTCAGTTCCGTCGTAATATCGCCAGTTGCTTGTAAGCCTAAATCGAGCGTTACAGGCGCATCACCAATTTGATACTCAGAGGCCAAACCCGATAGGGTGACGTCGTACTCAGGTGCAGGCGTTTCAATTTTGTAGCCGATCTCGACACGCTGCAGGTTGCTGCCAGACTTAAGGAAAATTGGGTTAGTACCATAAACCGGAACGAACTGATTTTGCTCGTTGAGCTGGCCTGCTGCGATCTCGCTTTGGGTTTGGTTAATTTTCACCGCTAGAGCGTGTGACCAATTGTTTGCTACCGTCAACGCGTCGCTGTCGATCGCCAGTTCTGTCGTGTAGGCTGGATTCTCCCCCGCGAGATCAAATACGCGTGTAAAGACGGTGTCACCGACATTGAGGTTCATGGTTGGAATGATCTGGCCGCCTTGTTGCCAATCTGGCAGAGCAGGGCCATCGCCATCGAATTTGACATCAATGACATTGTAGAAAGAGGCGGCGGTGTCACCCACATCCCAAACCGCCAAAATCACTTGGTAACCTTCGCGTTCAGGTACATTACATGTGTGGCTAACGCGCTTCGGCGGTTGAACCATGCCACCGTCCACGACGCAGAAAGGGGTGAGATCGAATGAGGCGCGGGCAAGTGGTTGATTTGGATTCCAATCTGGTTTGGTGATGTAATATTTCCAATCTTTGGTCACGTGATTGGCGGTAAAGGTCCACTCAAAGTTTTGCGCACCGGCTTGAATCGGGCGTTTTACCCAGCGGTCTGCGGTTTGCTCATCAAGTGCGTTGGCTAACGCGCTCTCGGCGCTGGCAATTTTGCCATCACGCGGACCGGACGCGGGGAAGCCATCTGGCCCTTCAACGCTTTGCGGTTCATATTGAATTGCGCCACAGTTGGTGTTTTTCTCTCCAGTTGACGCAGCGAACTTACACAGTGTCACACGAGCTTCTGCGACACCATTTTCCACTGCAGAAACATAACCATGGCTCATTGCGGTTCCGCTTACGACGGATAGAGCAATGGCCAGTAAGGTTTTTTGCGGTTGTTTTTTCATAACATACTCTTTTTGATTGCTGACTTTATTTGGCTATATTGCCAATCTTCAACCACAGCATACGCATGTTATTCCCAAGGCGATGAATGGCTCGTAAAGAGCGCACTGACGTGCTTGGTGAGAACACTCTCTAGTGAGAGCGGCGGCCCCGCTATCTTGGGTATGATAAAAATACCGACAGACCGGAAGCTTTGCGTCCCATCTTTTCAGAAGGTTTGCCTATGTGTGATGTCAGGCATAATTTAGGATGAGAATAACGATGAGGCGAATTAATTGATTGGATTTGGAATTAATTTCTCGAAAAAGTGTGATGAAAAAAAGAGATGATTTAGAAGCGTTATTTATAGGTGTGAATATATTAATTTAATCAATCAAATTCTGTGTTTAATATAAGCAATCTATGTAAGAGATGATATTTTGTGATTGTATGTATTTGCAAAATATCATAGCGAAAAATGGAGTGTAGAGTTAGAATTGCCACGTCTTTACTATGTCATTGAGCACTTATGAAAACCACCAGCTATGGCAATATCATGGCGGCCATCTCTTTTCTTATTTGGGGCCTGACACCAATCTATTACCGTTTGATGCCGTCTGCTCAAATGGATGAGCTGTTGGCCATGCGCGTCATTGCTTCTGTCCCTGTCGGCTTGGTGCTTGTGTACTTTATTACAGGCAAGTTGCCTGAATTTCGTCGAGTGTGGCACGACAAGCGATCGCTACTTTATACCCTGATCGCCGCGTTGCTGATGTGTATCTCTTGGTCCACCTTCACTTGGGCGCTGACCAATGATCGCGTGATTGATGCCAGCCTTGGTTTTTTCATTAGCCCGTTAATGATGGTGGCGCTTGGTGTGTTGGTGCTCAAAGAAACGCTCTCTCAGGGTAAAAAGCTGGCGATCATTTTTGCCGCTTTAGGGCTGGGGTATCAAATTGTCCATTACGGTGAAATTCCGTACGTTGCATTAACCATGGGGGTATTTTTTACCCTCTACGGTTTTTGTAAAAAGAAAATAGCCTACGATTGGAGCACGACATTATTTTTTGAAGCATTGCTGCTTGCTCCTGTGGCCTCCATTTATATGGCGATGAAATACGCGCAAGGCGACGCGGTTTCTCTTTCCTCCGATCTTTCAACGCTTTTATTATATTTGGGTAGCGGACCTGTCACCATCGCGCCCCTTATTTTTTATTCCATTGCTATTCGTTATACCAATATGACGAACATTGGCCTGATGCAATATATTGAGCCAACGTTACAGTTTCTCCTCGCCGTGTTTATTTTTGCTGAGTATTTCGATCAAGTGAAAATGGTGAGCTTTGGCTTGATTTGGTTTGGCTTACTGTTGACGATTGCAGAGACATTGGCAAACAGAGCCAAACGCCGCTCTATTCGCTTAATGTGAGTGGATAACGGATAACGATAACGTATGACGAGTAGCGGATAATGATCGTTTGAGGCTACTCAGAAATGTGTGGATGCCGAAGGTGTTGAAAACGCGGTAACTGCTCACGTAAGCCTTCAAAGGTGGCGCGTGCACTTTCTTTGGCCAGCTTGTTCACCAACCAATCGGGTAGGGCGCCGCCAGGATTTGCAAACGCGGTGTATTCAATGTGAGTGGTGTCGTTGGTGAGCTTATTCAGCACCCAGATCGCTTTGACTTGTGTGATGCGAATGTAGTCAGGATCCCGAGGGAAAGCGGTCTCAGGTGCATCGCTGATCTGCAAGGTGAATCCGGCTTCATCTAGGCTGTACTTTGAATAAGTCAGCATATCGCGATTTTGTGCAGGCCAGGGCGCAGAAAATTGGGTGTAAACGATGTTTTCTCGCGGTGATAACTGTTGCACGACATGGCTGTGAGCAACATTGTCAATCCAGTTAGGCACGTTGTCAGTGTCTTCCAGTAATTTCAAAAACGCGGCATAGCTGGTGGGGAAAAACATTTGCGCACGAATCTCCACCAAGCCATCTGTGTGCTCACGATAATGGATGGTGATACCATTGTCGCTGGAGTCAAAAATCCAACCTTGCTGTGGTGATGCCAAAGTTGCAGGGTTGAATAGAAATAAACAAAGGCTTAGCAGTAGAATTATCCGTTTCATATCAGCTCTTTCCGTGTTTTAGGTTACTCATTCAAACACATATACAACGTTATGAAAATGCGCATTGCATCAGTTCACTGATTTAAGTGTATGACGAATGCATTCTAATGCCCCTTTTGGCTGATCAAATAGAAGAGGTAGTGATGACAGCACCAACCAAAATGACTTTTTTCTCACGTTTTGAAGCAGACATTCTTGCAGGCAAGAAAACCATCACAATTCGCGACGAGTCAGAAAAGGACTATCAACCAGGAACCACCGTTGAAGTCTCAACACTAGAGGAAGGGCGTGTTTTCTGCCAACTGAAAATCTTAAGCGTGGAACCTATAGCGTTCTCGGCGTTGAACGAGTTTCATGCAGAGCAAGAAAACATGACGCTGGAAACGTTGAAAGAAGTCATTCAAGAAATTTACCCTGGGATAGAGCAGTTGTACGTCATCCAATATCAGCGAGTATAGCTTGTTGAACTTCGCGGTAATTGCATAATGCAAATCTGTTTTTGCAATTTGCATTATATTGGCTTGGTTTATCGACCAATATGAACCTTGTTTATCTGCATTTTGGTTAAAAATGTAGCAAATAATAGGGTTGGTGTACGTTTTTAAAGTTGGCACGCTTTCTGCTTTAATAAGATTGACCCTTTTTAAGCCGAGGGTCACCTAGCCAACTGACGTTGTTAGTGAACCTGATTGTTCACAAATATATACAGCCAATCACCTCTTATTGTGATTGGCTTTTTTTTTATTCTCAATGTCACCCAAATGGTTTGGTGCACAGTTTGGCGCAAACATTAGCTTGTTTGTGATGAGGTACTTCATGAAACGTTGCTGTTTAACAACGCTTACTGCAGGCGCATTATGTGCTGCGCCTGTTTATGCTCAAGGTTCTAAAGGGTGGGAGACGTTTAGTGACATCGGAGCGTACGGCTTGGTCGCCACCGCAGCGGCAGTACCACTCTATAAAGACGATTGGCAAGGCTTTTGGCAAGCAGGGTTGAGTATTGGCACCGCGTCTGCCGTCGGTCTATTGGGAAAAGTGACCATTGAAGAAGAAAGGCCGGATAAATCAGGTTTTGATAGCTTTCCCTCTAATCATACCGCCAATGCATTTGCTTCCGCGACGACGCTGCAAATTCGCTACGGTTGGCAGGCGGGTTTGCCTGCCTACACGATTGCAACCTTGGTTGGCGTGGGGAGAGTGGAGGCTAAGAGGCACTACTGGCGTGATGTGATCGCAGGTGCTGCTTTAGGCACGCTGTCAGCGTGGATCTTTACTGACGCCTACGATGAAAATATCCAAGTGCTGCCATGGGTGAGCCATGATGGCGCAGGTATCCATATTGCTTATCAGTTCTAAATGAGGGTTTAACCCCAAGCTCTGAATCCGGCACCTTGAAGTCACTTGGGCATATCTACAAGAGTTGGTAAAAAGGGCGATTGGTGTTGCCAATCGCCCTTTTTGTGTGATTTATGCGTGAATCAATCTCACCACAAGTGCGCCTGCAGCGCGCATGGATTCAATATTGTGACTGAGCACGATACCGGCTTTCGGCGCGTGATAACGCCAAACTTCATCACCGAAGCTGTCGTATTGAATCGCCAGCAGCGCTCCTTGTTCGACCGATTGCATCATCGCCACTTGTGGGAGGATAAAGCCACCGAGCTCGGCGCGAATAGAGGTCACGCTTTGCCCTTCAAAAGCCGGCTTAGGTGCGATGCTATCGCCTTGGATGACGTTATGATGTCTCAGAATATTGGCGATACCAGAAGCGGTGCGAGCAACCAAGTCGCTTTCGGTATAACGCCCCATGCCCACTTCAATGGTGATGCTTGGGATACCATGCTGATTCCATACCGTTTCCAATACGCCCGCGTCGCCAGGATCATTCAAAATCGCATCGGGCCCTGCAAGGCGCGCCATTTCCAATGATTGAGCAAGACGAAAATCGGCGAAAATATACAGTGGGTAGATAGCGCCACTGGTTTGAGTGTGTAAATCGATCGCCAGTTCAGCATTGGGCTTTAATAAATGGTGCCAAATAGCGTGCAGATAGCGCTGTGCTTCATTACCTTTGTCGTCACCCGGAAAAAAGCGGTTTAGATTCGCAGGAGAAACATCTGGATCGGCAGAGTAAAAATCGCGGCTGTGATTGAGCATGCCCGTTAGATTAATGGTTGGCACGATGGTCACGCAGCCTGCCATAGACTGGCCCACTAAATCGCGTGCAACCTGCTGGGCCGCCAGCACGCCATTGTATTCATCACCATGAACACCAGCGGTAATGACAAACTTCTTCCCTGATTCGGTGCCTTTGAAAACGAGGACAGGCATGTGTTGCCACTGACCAAGTGCATTGGTTGCAATGCGGAACCAAAATTTGTGCTCTCCCGCGGGAAGATCATCCACGTTGAGAGATTGGATTACTTGGTGACTTTGAATAACGTCATCTAAGTAGTGTGTTGTCATGAAACGGTAAACTCCAAATTAGTCATCACTCGCGAGCGTTACTCAATCGCCACGGAGCAAAATTAAAAAAAGGCGAGAATGGATCTCGCCCTTATCAATTGGGATGGCTAAGCCCAGCCGTCTTTTTGCCGACTGGCTTGCAACAAACGGTTTTGCTTACGCAAAGCCCATCAAATGCGCTGCGACCACAACAATGCTCGATAGAGTAAAGAGTAACAGCATAAAGCGCCAGCAGAATTTCGCCCAGTCACCCCAGTCAATGCGGCATACGCCCAGCGTCGCCATGAGAGAGGCTGAAGTTGGCACAATCACGTTGGTAAACCCATCACCAAGTTGGAATGCCAGTACCGCGACCTGACGAGTAACTCCCGCGATGTCTGACAGTGGTGATAGCAATGGCATGGTGAGTGCCGCTTGGCCAGAACCTGACGTCACAAAGAAGTTGAACACCGATTGGAATACGTACATTAACCACGCGGCCATCACATCAGGCAGACCGCTGATCACACCGCCAGCACTGTTGAGAATAGAGTTTAGGACGCTCGCTTCATCTGTAGTACCGCCACCAAGAATCAACAATACGCCTTTTGCGCAGCCAACCAACAGAGCGGGGGCAAGCATGATGCTCGCGCCTTCTTTAAACGCGTCTGCGGCATCATTAAGAGTCATGCCATTGAGACGGAAAACAGTACCAATAATGGCAACGACAAAACCCATGGTGAAGAACTGCGAAGCAATTTCAGGAATATACCAAGCATGCACGACCACGCCCCATACTACCCAAATGGTGACCGCAATCACCGTGAGAATCACCAGCGTATCACCTAGGTTCCAACGCGAGTCATGGCTTCCTAACTCTTGCTGACGGAAATAGGCATCGGTACGACGGCTGTAGGAAAATTCTGGATTGGCCTTGATGCGCGCCGCGTAGATCATGGTGAAAGCAATACCAATTAGCGTGAAACCTACCCATAGCGCCATACGTACAGTCATGCCTGAAAGCACGGGAATGCCGGCAATCCCTTGGGCAATAGCCACGGAAAATGGGTTCATCCAAGAGGTGGCGAAACCAATTTGTGTCGCAACGTAAGTGACCATCACGGTGGTAATACCGTCGTAACCCAGTCTCACCATCAAAGGCGCGATGATAATGGCGAACGCAACGGCTTCTTCGCCCATACCAAACACGGCACCACCAAGTGAAAACAACAAAAACAGCACAGGAATGAATAAAGCCTCACTCCCTTTGGTTTTATCGATCAGGCGCAGAATGCCATTGTCGATTGTACCCGTGCGCATCACAACACCGAACGCACCACCAATCACCAGCATAAACATGATGACGCCAATCGCGCTGCCCCATTTTGAGCCAGAAACCAGCCCTTCAAATGGGAAGTTCATCAAGCCAATGCCACCGCCAGAGGCGAAAAGCCCCACACGGTTGTAGACCAGTTCGCCCTGTTCATCGGTGGCATAGCTGAAAGAGGATGGGTCGATAACGGTGCGTGTTTTTTCTGCACCATCAACCATATAGCTAACTTGTTGGCTGTCGAAGTGACCCGCAGGAATAAGATAAGTAAGAATGGCTGCGAAAATACCAACAATAAAAATCAGAATAAGCGTATCTGGCATTTGCCAAGATTTCTTGCTCACGGCTGCGTCAACCGAGTGAGAATGTGTGTGAGACATGTCTGTTTTCACGTTAAGTTAAAGGAGAATGGAATATCATTAAATTAGAATAAAAAGTCAAACCATCTGCCTTTTGTAAACACAATATTCGACAATTTATTGATCTAAAGACAAATAGTTCGTGTGGCACGAATTAAATGGATGTATCAAAATGCGCAAATCATCACCGTCATTTATTGAACAAATACTCAAATAATGCGTATAGTGGTTTGGTCAGCATTTATAAGGAGTAGGCGCATGGAGTTAAAACAGCGATTGAGTCAACAGCTCAAAGAAAGTCGCGATGCGTTTCTAAGAAACCCATACCCCACCTACCAAAAAAGACTCGAGAACCTCAACAAACTTGAATCGCTCATCAAAGCGCATCAAGCCGAGATCATCTATGCCATCGAACAAGACTTTGGTACTCGTTCAATCAGTGAAACGGGATTACTCGAGCTGTTTACCAGTATTGAAACCATTCGAGATGCAAAAAAACAACTTAAGAAATGGATGAAGCCAAGCCATCGACATACCTCTGTCTGGTTTTTTCCTGCTAAAAACAGAGTTGTTCCTCAGCCGTTAGGTGTGGTGGGCGTGATTGTGCCTTGGAACTATCCGCTGATGCTCACCATTGGTCCGCTGGTTGCGGCGCTGGCGGCAGGAAATCGCGTGATGCTCAAAATGTCGCAAAATTCACCTCATTTAGCTCAGTTGTTGGTCGAGCTGTTTGAAGCGCAGTTTAATCGTGATGAAGTGGCCATTTACGCGGACGAAGCCGAGATGGGGCCAGAGTTTTCTAAGCTCAAGTTCGACCATTTACTGTTTACTGGCTCAACGAAAACGGGACGCGCGGTGATGCAATCCGCAGCCAATAATTTGGTGCCAGTGACTTTAGAGCTGGGTGGAAAATCCCCAGTGATCTTAGATGAAAAATTTGATGTGAAGATCGCACTAGAACGCTTGCTTGGTGGCAAATTGTATAACTGTGGCCAAACGTGTATCGCGCCTGACTATCTGTTTGTGCCTCAATCTCGATTGAACGAAGTCGTCGAAACCACCAAAGCCATCATGGCGAAACGCTTTCGCACAATTCAACATCAAGATTACACCTCGATTATCGATGCCAATGCCTTTGAGCGTTTAACGCACCTGCTCAGCGACGCTAAGGAAAAAGGCGCGAAGCTCATCAACTGTATTCCAGATTCTGAACCAGAGCGAGGCAGTCGAAAACTGCCATTTTATCTAGTGACGGAGGTGGAGAGCGACATGGCAGTGATGCAAGAAGAGATCTTTGGACCGATACTGCCTATCATCACTTATCAACATATTGACGAGGTGTTCCATTACATTGCTCAGAGGCCGCGTCCTTTGGCGTTATACCTCTTTAGTGAGGATAAGTGGTTACAGAAAAAGTTCACCCAAGAAACACTGTCTGGTGGTTTGTGTATCAACGACGTCATGCTGCATGTCGCACAACACGACTTGCCGTTTGGTGGTGTCGGTGAGAGTGGCATGGGGCATTATCATGGTCGAGAAGGCTTTAACACCTTTTCGAAGTTAAAGCCCGTGATGACTCAATCTCGGTTTGCTCTCACACCACTGTTTTATTCCCCTTACAGCGGTTTCGCAAAATCGATTCTTAATGTCATGATCAACCGAAAGATTGGCAATTATGAGTCGGCCATTCAGCAGAAACTAACGAGTTTGCTGCGCATAATAGGCCGCGACGTCTCTTAAGTCTTGGTCATTCAGGCGTTGTAATTGTGCCTGCATCATATCGGCTAGTGGACCTGTCCGTTGGCCGTTTTGATAGCTTTTCATGGAATCAAACAGATATTGTTCGTTTTGGCCTGCCAGATGCGGGTAAGCATTATTGGCCGCTACGCCAGATGCGCCGTGGCAAAAGACGCAACTTGGACTTTTGACTTTGCCGAGTTCAGGATTACCTTGAAGAGCGTTTGCGTGAGCGGTGAAGGTGAAAGCAGTGGCGACTAGGCACAGAATTGGTCTTAACATGGCGGCTCCAAACTAAACGTGTTGTGTCGCAGCATAGAGCTTCCCCTAAGGGGAAGCTCAAGAGTAAAGACGTTAGCCGAGGAAGAATCGCAACTTTTCTAGAAATAGATCAATATCTTGGCGAGAAATATCTTTGTGAGTCACAAAACGAATCGGATTTCCTGGGGTAATGATGATCGATTCTTCCGCCAATTTTTGCGCAATCGCGTTGATGTCGACATTGTCATCCAGTTTGGCAAACACAATGTTTGTTTGCACGAAATCAGGATTGACATGCACACCTGGCAACTCAGACAAACCCTGCGCTAATGCTTTGGCATTGGCATGATCGACTTTTAACTGAGCTACTTGTTCGGTCAAAGCAAGCTTACCCGCTGCGGCTAAAATACCCGCTTGGCGCATACCGCCACCGACCATTTTGCGTAAACGTCGTGCTTTTGCGATGTATTCTTTAGAACCCAGCAGCAGAGAACCCACCGGAGCGCCTAATCCTTTGGAAAGACAAATGGTCATTGAATCAAAATACTGAGCGATGTCTCTTACTGGAACATCCAACGCCGTTGCTGCGTTATAAACACGAGCACCATCAAGATGGAGTTTTAGATTGTGTTTATCGACGAAAGCGCGTGCCTCTTGCAAATAGCTCAAAGGCAGCACTTTACCATTGATGGTATTTTCAAGGCTCAGCAGCTTAGTGCGCGCAAAGTGGCTGTCATCGGGTTTGATGGCGGCGGCTAGCTTGTCAAACGGTAAAGTGCCATCGGGATTGTTCTCAACCGGTTGAGGTTGGATGGAACCTAATACTGCCGCGCCTCCAGCCTCGTAACGATAGTTATGCGCTTGTTGGCCACAAAGATACTCGTCACCGCGTTCACAATGCGCCATCAAACCTAGCAGGTTTGCTTGCGTACCTGAAGTAGTAAAGAGCGCCGCTTCAAAGCCGGCTTCTTTGGCGGCAAAAGCTTCCAGCTCATTTACGGTTGGGTCATCACCGTAAACATCATCGCCGACGATGGCGTTAGCCATGGCTTCGCGCATGGCGGGAGTAGGGCGAGTTACGGTGTCAGAACGAAAATCCATAGTGTCTCCTCATGTTGGCTATATATAGCCGCAAAGCTTGGCTTTGCTTAAGCAAGCAATGGTTTTGGCGTCGCTAATGCTGCCATCTCTTATTTTTTCTTCGAGTTGTTCAAGGGATAAGCTGACCACTTGAATCACTTCATCTTCATCGCATTGATAGCGATTGGTTTGTGTCAGTTTCTTGGCCACAAACAAATATTGAATTTCGTCGCAAAATCCCGCAAGCGGTGTGACTTGGCCTAACGAGATAAACTCCTCTGCGCTGTAGCCGGTTTCTTCTTCCAGCTCACGTTCTGCACAGTGTTGAGGATCTTCACCTTGTTCTTTGGTGCCAGCAGGGAGTTCTAGTAACCATTTTTTTAGGGAAGGACGAAATTGATTAATCAGTATGATGTTGCCCTCTTCCGTGACGGGAAGGATGACAGAGGCGCCCGGGTGTTGAATCGTTGTGTGCGCGATGGCATGTCCGGTCGGGAGTAGCACCTCTTCTTCTATTAGGGCGATGTTTTTCCATTTATGTATGACGGTGCTCATAGATGTGTCATTTTCCTAGCTAACTGTCTCATGATGAGAAGTCAACAAGATACGCACAAAAGCCGATAAACGAAAGTTCTTATTAGAGAACTGCCCAGATATCGTTTGCGTAATCAGTGATTTTTCTCCCATAATTGCAATCTTTGTTTGCTGCGGAACACTGAAAAATCAGTTCTGCTATAAGAGCTTGTCAATAAAAAATGCACTTGTAACAAAGTGATAACAAATGTATAAAAGTACGTATACCATAACTGAAGAGAATTAGGAGTAACGTAATGATTCGCCCTTCTTTTGCGTCTAATGCAGATAAAGCGTTACTTTCTGAAAGAATTAACAAATTGTCGGCCGCGTTAGCCGACGGCGTGTATGAAAGAGAGTACACCATTAAACTCTGTTTGCTGGCGGCATTAGCTGGTGAAAGTGTTTTCTTACTTGGCCCTCCTGGTATTGCAAAAAGTTTAATCGCTAAACGCCTTATTCAAGCCTTTGATAACAGTAGTTATTTCGAATACTTAATGACTCGCTTTTCAACCCCTGAAGAGGTGTTTGGTCCGCTCAGTATCCAAGAGCTCAAAGATAACGGGCGTTACGTCCGTTTGACAAAAGGCTACCTACCCACTGCGCAAGTGGTGTTTCTTGATGAGATTTGGAAAGCAGGTCCTGCCATTTTGAACACCTTGCTGACCGTGGTGAATGAGAAAACATTCAAAAACGGCAGCGATATTGAACGTGTTCCAATGCGTTTGCTTATCTCGGCTTCCAATGAATTGCCTGACGAAGACAGCGGCCTAGAAGCACTTTATGACCGTATGTTGGTGCGCGTGTTTGTTAACCGTATTCAGAACAAACAGAATTTTAAATCGATGCTGACGGTTGGCACACCGGAGGAAGCGCGTATTCCTGAAGGGCTTGCGATCACCGACGAAGAGTATCATCAGTGGCAGAAGGCTTTAGAGTCGCTGAAATTAAGCGATCGCGTGTTTGAAAAACTGTTCCAACTGAAAACCATGCTGGAAGAGAAAGCAGAAGCGGTGGGTGCTGATGTTGCGGAGACGGATCTCTACGTTTCTGACCGACGTTGGAAAAAAGCCGTGCGTTTACTCAAAGCCAGTGCGTTCTTTAATGGTCGCGACGAGATCAACCCTCTCGATTTGTTGCTGTTGCAAGATTGCTTGTGGAACAGCCCAGAGTCGCGTGAGGTCGTGACCTCGGTTATCCAAGAGTTTGCGCTTAACTACGCATTTGATCAAAAGGAAGTACAAAGTCAAATCGACTATTGCCGAGAAGAGTTGGCGGACATCCAACAAGAGCTGGAAGAGCAATATGGCATTGTGCTTTCGATGGAATCGTCGGCTGGTCTGCTGCGTAAGGGTAAAGAGGTGCATACTTTTGACACGTCAGAAGCTCGTATTTACAGCGTTGGCCCAACGCGCAACTTGGTCAAATTGGTGCTGCTACAAAGCAACATGTCTGTTTCTGAATCTGAACGTGGTGATAGCCGCTGGGTGTACGTACAGAAAGATGAACTCGATCGAGTGATCAAAGAAGGTCAGGGCGAGCTTTACGGTTTCGTAAACCAAAACACCAATTTATGTCGCTTGAAGTTTGATCTGGATGCATCCAACAACTTGGTGATCAGAGACATTGCCAACCGTGCGGTGTTGGTTAGCTTGGTGACTAAAGATGGTCTAAATGAAGAACATTACCAGAAATGGGCAGAAAAATGTGACAGCGCGTTCAGTAAGCTCACTGACGCAGAACACCATTTACGTAAGGTTCGCTCGGATTTCCACGGTGCGTTGCCGCACAACTTTATCGACCCTGAGTTACCAAGAATGATGGAAGCGACGATCCAACAGGTATCGCATACGTTGGAAAGTGTGAAAAGCGAGAGTGAGAAAACCATGTTCCGTATTAAACACCTCAACGAATACTTCTCGTAAGGAATTAATATGTTAGGAGCCGATGGTTTAAACCTTGCCTTAATGATAGCAGACTCAGGGATTGTTGAGTCTGCGGTGAACGATCTGATGGCACGCTCACAGTTAATGGTGATGGCGGAAAACCGAGGAGTGAAAGCCTCGGTGAAAAACCATTTGTCCAAATGGCGTGGCAGTGTAAAGCGCCGCATTACCAAAGTGTGTGAAACAGAACGCTTCCAACAAGAATTGTCGCTCTATCAAGAAGTGATTCACCTGACGGAAAATGAGTTTTTCGAACGTATTGATGATGTCGTGCGTAAGTTGGAATGGCATTCCGCCTTCTATCTACAAGCAAGACGTTTGCTCGACAAAAACAAAGGGTTAAATAACCCAATGTTTCCTCACTATTTCTGCGATCAGTGGTATCAAAGTCTGTTTGAAGCCATCAAACAAGCCCAGGTGACTGAACTGGAAGTCAATAAAGAGAAAGTCCTCACCGATCTTTATCAACGCATGGAAACCATGAAGAACATGGACAAAGTGACGGATTCTGGTGATGAAGGAAGCGTTGGGCGACTTTGGGACATGGCATCGGCCAAGCTCAGTAAAACAGACGTTTCTGTCATGAAGCGTTACGCTGAGTTTCTGAAAAAGAACAATGGATTACAGGAAATTGCTGAGCAGTTAGGTCGCATGGCCAACGAAGTGGATGATCCCGATCTACAACGCACTCCGGCAGAAGAGTTGCAGATGGTCGAGGAGAAAAGCGACGAAGCGACGGATGATATCGTCGGCATCCATGAAAGTGATGATCTCAACAAATTGCTGCCAAACGAAACCATGTTTTTGGCCTACCCAGAACTGGAAGTGGTGTTCTACAAACATTTGGCTGACAAACGTTTGATGAATTATCGCGTGCAGGGCAAGTCGAGAACGCTGCGCAAGGTAAGAGCGCAAAAGCCGGATAATCAGCAAGTAGAGATTGAGAAAGGGCCGTTTGTGCTGTGCGTTGACGCGTCGGGTTCGATGAGTGGTTTCCCTGAGCAGAGTGCCAAAGCAATGGCTTACGCGCTGATGCAGATTGCGTTAGCTGAAGGGCGTGACTGCTATGTCATGTTATTCTCAACAGAGCAAATTACTTACGAGCTGACCAAGCAAGATGGCCTGCGTGAAGCGGCGGATTTTCTCACCTATACATTTCACGGCGGCACGGCATTTGAACCTGTACTGATGAAATCGATCGAACTCATGAGCGGGGATAAATACCGTAATGCAGATTTGGTGGTGTTATCGGATTTTATTGCTCCTAGACAGTCAGAAGAAATGCTGGCTAAAGTAGAGGCTTTGAAAGAGCAAAAGAACCGTTTCCACGCCGTAAGTTTGTCGAAATATGGTAACCCTGCGTTGATGTCGATGTTCGACCATTGTTGGGCTTATCACCCAGGCCTAGTTGGACGCTTATTGAAAAAGTGGTAAACGAAGAAGAGCTCCTCGAGCTCTTTTTTTGTGCCGTTTCACAATCTTGCATGTCGTGATTTAACTTCAACTTAAGCCGTGGCATGGTAAGTACAATGTAAGCCATAAAAACGGTTGAAGGATTGATGATGACCACCAAAGAACTTGAAGCCTACCTTGATACTTTTGTTTGCGCAGAAAGCAGCTTTCCATTTGGCCCGGAAGCCTTAGTCTTTAAGGTCAAAGACAAAATGTTTGCGATTCTAGCCAGCCGAGAAGGGCGAGAATACATTACACTTAAAGCGAAGCCCGAAGATGGCGAAGTGTTAACGTCTCAGTTTGAATCCATCACACCGGGTTACCACACCAATAAGCGCCACTGGATCACTGTGTACTTAAATGGCGATGTGGAATCGGGTTTGATTGAAGATTTGTGCCAACGTTCATATCAATTGGTGGTGGACAAGCTGCCTAAGTCGCAGCGTCCTTAAATCAAGTGATGCAATAAGACTATTGGGGGTAAGGGGATGCGCTCATTAGAACAATGGCTGGATGCCTACGGTGAAAGTCATCAAAATTCGACCAATCAAAAAATCCATACCTTTGCTGTGCCGGGGATTTTCTTTTCGATCGTAGCGCTGATTTGGTCGCTGCCTTCGCTTCCTCTGCCTGTTCTGTCGCTGAACTGGGTCTGGGTTGCCGCTTTGCCAGTTTGGTGGTTCTACTATCGGCTGTCGCTTAGTGTTTTTTTGATGATGCTGGGTTATACCCTTGCCAGTATCGCGCTCGCTTGGAGTGTTGAACTGTTGGGGCTGCCCTTAACTGAGATGGCTGTTGGTCTTTTTGTTGTCTTGTGGATTTTTCAGTTTGTCGGCCACAAGATTGAAGGGAAAAAGCCTTCGTTTTTTGAGGACCTGAAGTTTTTGCTGATTGGTCCGGTTTGGGTGTTTATGCGTCATAAATAATGGCGCATAAACAGATTCTCTTATAGAAGGCTTTAGCTGAAAAACAACCAGATACCGACGCCAATCATCAAACTACCAGCAATTCGGTTCAAGCGACGCACGTTTTGTGATTGACCAAGCAAGCGTTTCAAACCTTTACCACCAGTGGCGTAGAGCGTCATACACACAAACTCTGAAATCAGAATAATTCCGACCAGCAGAAAAAGCTGTGGTGGTAGTGGCGCGCTTTTGTCGATAAAAGGGGGTAAGAGAGAAATCATAAATGCCCAGCCTTTCGGATTGGCAATGGCAGTAATGAACCCTTGCATAATCAATTGCCAATTATTCGCGCGGCTGACAGGGCCTGTTTCAGCAGAAAGAGACAGCTTTCCACGAGAGCGCCACATTTGGATGCCTAAGTAAACCAAATAGGTCGCGCCCAATATTTTGAAACTAATGAACAGCATAGGGTAATTGAGCATAACGGCGGCAATACCGACGACCGCTGCAACGGAAACAACCGCAACACCAACCAGCTCTCCGAGCATCATCCAAAGTGTGCGTTTATATCCAATGCTCATACCAAGGGTTAAGGCTAAAGTCATACACATCCCCGGGGTGATAGAGACAAAGAAAAAGGTTGGGATGAAAGCAGAAAGTAGCGCGAAGTTCATGGAGCGAAAATGCCTCACAATATGGGACAAAAGTAACGTAAAGATACAATTACTAACAAATAACTCTGCATAGCATACTCAATTCGTGACATTTGTCGAAATGTATTTGTGACTAATCACGCTGTTTTCTTTCCCCATTCCACTTCGAAAACGATCTCAATCACACATTGATACAAAGGCGATAGAAAATTTTCATTCGCGTTCTATTATCTCATCGAAACGTTTCGATGAGATTTTTTCTCTAACGCGAATCGATAGAGTTCACCCAAATTGAGAAACAAAAATGAAAAAAAGTGCCCTGCTAAACTCTGAACTTTCCTACCTCGTGGCCACCTTAGGTCACACGGACGAGATCACGATTTGTGATGCTGGTTTGCCGATCCCAGATGGCGTCTCTCGCATTGATTTGGCGTTGACTCACGGTGTGCCAAGTTTTATTGAAACCGTACGAGTGATGCTCTCTGAATCGCAAATCGAAGGGGCAATTGTGGCCACGGAGTTTGCAGAGGTAAGCCCTGAGCTTTATCAGGCATTAGTGGCTGAGCTTCAATGTGAAGAAGAAAAAACAGGCAAAGTGTTGTCACTGACGCATGTTTCTCACGAAGAGTTCAAGCAACGTACGGAGTCGAGCAAAGCGGTGGTGCGCACCGGTGAATGCACCCCTTACGCCAATGTGATTTTTCAAGCTGGCGTTGTGTTCTAACCCATTGACAGGTTTCACCAAGTTAGGTGGTTGAGGAGAGAGTATGAACCAAGCGATTTTACAGCTCAGTGAAATTGAAAAAGCATTTCCTGGCGTGAAGGCGTTAGATAAGGCCTCGCTCAATGTCTACCCAGGAAGAGTGATGGCTTTAATGGGAGAAAATGGAGCAGGAAAATCCACCTTGATGAAAGTGCTTACCGGTATCTATTCACGAGACGCAGGTGAGATAGTTTATCAAGGTCAATCAGCGCAGTTCAAAGGGCCAAGAGATTCACAACAAGCTGGTATCAGCATTATTCACCAAGAACTAAACCTTATTCGTGAACTGACCATCGCAGAGAACATTTTTCTTGGTCGAGAGATTACCTCGGCGTTTGGGCGTATTGATTGGCCCCAAATGTACGCGGAAGCGGACAAACTGCTCGCGCGCTTGAAAGTGAAGCACAGCTCAAAGACGTTACTTGGTCAGTTAAGTCTGGGTGAGCAGCAGATGGTGGAAATCGCTAAAGCGCTCTCTTTTGAGTCCAAAGTCATCATCATGGATGAACCAACAGACGCCTTGACGGACACCGAAACAGAGGCGCTGTTTTCGGTTATTCGAGAGCTGAGAGAGCAGGGGTGTGGCATTGTTTACATCTCCCACCGTTTGAAAGAGATCTTCGAAATTTGTGATGACATCACGGTGTTGCGCGATGGCAAATTTATCGGTCAGTGCGAAGTCGTGCAAACAGACGAAGATGGCTTAATTGAGATGATGGTTGGGCGCAAGCTTGAAGAGCAATACCCAAGAATTGACGTGGTGCACGGTCAAACCTGTTTAGAAGTGATTGGTCTGACGGGGTCTGGCGTACACGATGTCAGTTTTACCTTAAAACGAGGTGAAATTTTGGGTATTTCAGGTCTGATGGGCGCAGGTCGAACAGAGCTGATGAAAGTGATTTATGGTGCTTTGCCGAGTGAGAGAGGCGTGATCAATCTTGATAATCGCACCATTAATCCGATAAGCCCACAAGATGGTTTGGCAAATGGCATTGCTTACATTTCAGAAGACCGCAAAGGCGACGGCCTCGTCCTTGGCCTTTCGGTGAAAGAAAACATGTCACTTTGTGCGCTTGATAAGCTAAGCAAAGGTGTGCAAATCCAACATCAAGATGAAGTGGTTGCTGTGGATGACTTTATCCAACTTTTCAACATCAAAACGCCATCTCGCGAGCAAATTATTGGCAATCTTTCTGGCGGAAACCAGCAAAAAGTGGCCATTGCAAAAGGGTTGATGACCAAACCGAAAGTTTTGATCCTAGACGAACCGACTCGGGGTGTAGACGTCGGCGCGAAGAAAGAAATTTACCAGTTAATCAACAAATTCAAAGCCGAAGGGATGAGCATCATTCTGGTCTCATCTGAAATGCCAGAAGTGCTCGGCATGAGCGATCGCATCTTAGTGATGCATGAAGGTCGCATTACTGGTGAGTTTGAAGCAAAACACGCCGATCAGGAAAAACTGATGGCCTGTGCCGTCGGCAAAAAAGTATCTGAGGAAGCAGCATGAGTAGTGAAATCATGAGCAAAAGAAAATCAAATGAGACAAACAAAACTTGGATCAGTAAAGAGTGGCTCATTGAGCAGAAATCGCTCATCGCGTTACTTTTCCTCATCGTGGTGGTCTCTTTTCTCAATCCAAACTTTTTCACCGTAGACAACATTCTCAACATTCTTCGTCAAACCTCGGTGAACGCGATCATCGCCGTGGGGATGACCTTGGTTATTCTGACTGCGGGCATCGATTTGAGTGTGGGGTCGGTGTTGGCCCTATGTGGCGCGTTTGCTGCTAGCCTTGTCGCGATGGAAGTCCCGGTATTCATCGCGGTGCCAACCGCGCTGTTAGCGGGGGCAACGTTGGGGGCCATTAGCGGCATTATTATCGCCAAAGGCAAAGTTCAAGCCTTTATCGCCACACTGGTGACGATGACCTTGCTGCGTGGTGTCACCATGGTGTATACCGATGGCCGTCCTATCTCTACGGGTTTTACCGATACTGCCGATGCGTTTGCTTGGTTTGGCACTGGCTATGCGCTAGGCATTCCGGTACCGGTTTGGTTGATGGTGGTGGTGTTTGCGGCCGCTTGGTATCTGCTTAATCACACCCGCTTTGGTCGCTATGTGTATGCACTGGGTGGGAACGAGTCTGCCACTCGTCTATCCGGTATCAACGTCGACAAAGTCAAAATCGGTGTTTACGCGATTTGCGGCCTACTTGCTGCTTTGGCAGGCATCATCGTCACATCACGTCTATCTTCGGCTCAACCAACGGCAGGGATGGGCTATGAGCTTGATGCGATTGCCGCCGTGGTGCTTGGTGGTACCAGTTTAATGGGTGGTAAAGGACGGATTATGGGTACGTTGATTGGTGCGTTAATCATCGGTTTCCTAAACAACGCGCTGAACTTACTCGATGTTTCTTCTTACTACCAAATGATCGCCAAAGCTGCTGTTATTTTGCTGGCGGTAATGGTGGATAACAAAAATAAATGATTTGAACTCTGGAATAACTCTCTGACAGCCAAGTTTCGGCTTGGCACCCCTACAAAAGTACAAAGGACGACAACAATGAAAAAATTGGCAACACTGATTTCTGCTGCACTACTAACCTCTACCGTTTCTCTTGGTGCGCAGGCGCAAGATACGATGGCGATCGTTGTTTCGACGCTGAATAACCCATTCTTTGTCACCATGAAAGATGGAGCGGAAACGCGTGCAAAAGAGCTGGGCTACAACCTGATCGTTTTGGATTCGCAAAACGACCCGAGCAAAGAGCTTTCGAACGTGGAAGATCTGACCATTCGTGGCGTTAAAGCGATTTTGATCAACCCAACCGATTCGGATGCGGTTTCGAATGCGATTCGTATTGCTAACCGCTCCAAGATTCCTGTTCTAACTTTAGACCGTGGTGCAAGCCGTGGCGACGTTGTGAGTCATATTGCGTCAGACAACGTGGTGGGCGGTGAAATGGCCGGTAATTTCATCGTCGAAAAAGTGGGCGAAAAAGCGAAAGTGATCCAGCTTGAAGGTATTGCTGGAACATCAGCGGCGCGCGAACGCGGAGAAGGCTTTATGAATGCGGTTAAAGGCAGTCATATGGAACTGCTTGCGAGCCAACCTGCGGATTTTGACCGCACTAAAGGTCTGAACGTGATGGAAAACCTACTGGCAGCAAACCCAGATGTCCAAGCGGTCTTTGCACAAAACGATGAAATGGCATTGGGGGCGTTGCGCGCCATTCAAGCGTCGGGCAAAGAGGTGATGATTGTGGGCTTTGATGGCACGGATGACGGTATCGCAGCGGTGAATCGTGGCAAACTGGCCGCGACTATTGCCCAGCAGCCAGACCTTATCGGTGCGCTAGGTATTGAGACCGCAGACAAAGTGCTGAAAGGTGAACAGGTTGAAGATTACATCCCTGTTCCACTGAAAGTCGTAACGAAATAATTGTCACGTTATGCCTCTGACGTTGGTCAGAGGCATAAACGCCCGATGCCATTGAGTTTTTGGTTCACGCTTTGCTCTCTAGTAAGCAGAAAACTCAACGTCATCAGTGTCGTTTTACAATGAACAAAGCTCATTCAAGAGCTGAGGAATACCCAATGAACAAGTTAGTGGTTTTAGGTAGTGTTAACGCAGACCATGTGCTTCAAGTCCCATCCTTCCCACGTCCTGGGGAAACGTTACATGGGCGAAATTATCAAGTGATTCCGGGTGGGAAAGGGGCCAATCAAGCCGTTGCCGCTGCACGTTTAGGCGCAGATACGGGCTTCATCGCTTGTGTTGGGGATGACTCGTTTGGCATCAATATTCGTGAAAACTTCAAGCTTGACGGTATTCAAATCGATGGCGTGAAGATGCAGCCCAATTGCCCAACAGGCATCGCAATGATTCAAGTCGCAGACAGCGGCGAGAACAGTATTTGTATCTCGGCGGAAGCCAATGCCAAATTAACCGAGGTGGCCATTGAATCGGATTTGCCACGTATCCGTGATGCTAGATTTCTTCTTATGCAGTTAGAAACCCCTATCTGCGGGATAGAGCTTGCGGCCAGAGAAGCTAAAGCTGCAAAAACTAATGTGATTTTAAATCCAGCACCAGCGCGCACATTATCTGACGAGCTATTAGCATGCATCGACGTGATCACACCAAATGAGACAGAAGCTCAGGTGTTAACCGGGATTGAGGTAGTGGATGATGAAAGCGCTCAGCAAGCCGCCAATGTCTTACATCAAAAAGGCATTGAGATCGTCATGATTACGCTTGGCTCTAAAGGGGTTTGGCTCAGCGAAAATGGCAGGGGGCAACGCATCTGCGGATTTAAAGTCGACGTCACCGATACAACCGCCGCGGGAGATACTTTTAATGGGGCATTGGTCACTGGTTTATTGGAGGATATGCCTTTAGAATCAGCGATTAAGTTTGCTCATGCAGCGGCGGCGATTTCAGTGACTCGATTTGGAGCGCAAACTTCTATTCCAACCCGTAAAGAGGTCGATGAGTTTTTAGCCGCGCACAGTTAGCCAATAATTAGGAGAACAACATGGCTACGATGAAAGATATTGCAAAGCTTGCTGGTGTTTCCACATCAACCGTTAGCCATGTTATTAATAAGACCCGTTTTGTCAGTGAAGAAATTGCAGAACGGGTGAATCATGCCGCTAAAGAGCTCAACTATTTTGCCCCTTCCGCCTTAGCCCGCAGTTTAAAAGTCAACCGAACCAATACCATCGGAATGCTTGTGACGACCTCAACCAACCCTTTTTTTGGTGAAGTGGTTAAAGGGGTAGAGCGCAGCTGTTATCAAAAAGGGTACAACTTAATTCTCTGCAATACGGAAGGCGACCACGAGAGGATGAAATCGTCGATAATGACCTTGCTGCAAAAACGCGTCGATGGTTTGATTCTGATGTGTTCTTCGCTTGAAGGTGAGCGTTTGGATGTGTTTGAGCGCTACCCTGATATTCCCGTGGTAGTCATGGATTGGGGGCCGATGCTGTTTAGTAGCGATAAGATTCAGGACAACTCGTTACGTGGTGGCTATCTTGCCGCGAATCACCTCATTCAAATGGGGCATAAAGAGATTGGCTGTATTACTGGCCCACTGATTAAACATCAAGCTCAAATGCGTTATGAAGGCTATAAGCGGGCGCTCAATGAGCACGGATTGCCGTTCAACCCTGCGTGGATTGTGGAAGCGGACTTTGAATGTGAAGGCGGCTATCAAGCATTCAAAAAAATCGTCGCCAAAGGCCCTTTGCCAAGCGCTTTGTTTGTTTGCAATGACATGATGGCGATGGGGGTGATCAATGCTGCCAATGAGGTGGGGGTGGAGATTCCTCATGACCTTTCTATTATCGGTTATGACGATATTCACATCGCTAAATTTATGACGCCTTCGCTTACCACTATTCATCAACCCAAATATCGTTTAGGCCAAGCAGCGGTAGAGACCCTATTAAAGAAAATTAATAAAGAGACCGCAGAAGTGCAGGTAGTACAGCTTGAACCGACGTTGATTGAGAGAAACAGTGTCGTTGAGTGGCATGACAATGAGATCTAGTTCATTGTTAGTAACTCTAAGTAAAAAATAGTTACATAGTTGTTTGCTTTTATGCCAATCTAGGTGTGACTTCGCTTGGAATAATTAGCTCACCGAATGATTCGCTTGTTATATCGTCTGAAAATTTTAAGGATGTGATTTTCAGCCAAAAATAGCGAAATAGAGTTGTTTATTGGAATAGCGTGTGGTCTTATTGATACATTAATAAGTAAGGTTTGATAAGTTGAAGTATGATTGGTAGAAAATACGCCCATTTTTCGGTTAAACATCCTTGGATACACCGTTTTAACCTACTAGTAGCGCTCATGATCTTTGCGGTAAGCTGCTACGAGCTACTAGCCAATGAAAACTTATGGTACGGCCTAGGGACACTATTCACATTTGTTTTGTTGCTTGTATTTGCCTCTGCATCTGAGTTTAAACGAAAATACCTTTCTCATGAGTAAATGAGAGAGCAATTGAAAAGGCACTAACGTAGGTGCCTTTTTTGTCTTTCCTTGAGCGATACTTGCCCCCTTTCTCCTGCATTCTAGTTTTCGTTTGTTCTTTGACATTTATCTTGTGTATCGCACCATCCATGATGGGCGGTTTGAAGCGCGCACGCTATCACTCTCCATGGTTAGTTGCATATAAGGAAACAGGAATCATTCAGCGAATGAAGAAAACTTCAGCGAATTAAAAAACTGCGACTATTATTGAAGATAACGGGCATTTTTTGCTGGCAAACGTGGTGAATCACAGTTTTTGTTTAAATATTTGAACTATTGAGTTGTTTGCCGATTTACAAAACTGAGCCAAGCAGTTAAAAAGAAAACAATCGATAAAAAACCGTAGCCTGGCAACAGGTGGTTTATTAACCATGAAAAGTATTTGAAATCATGAGCTATTCAAGTAGTACAATTTTGACCGAAAGTGGAACCAATGAACTTGAGATTATCGAGTTTCATTTGGAGAAGGTTTTGCCTAACGGTGAGACGAAAACTTGCTATTACGGCATCAACGTTGCGAAAGTGCGTGAAGTTATCCAAGTTCCAGAAACAACGGATTACCCAAATGCTCAGCCGCATATGATTGGTGTGTTTTCTTCGCGTGATGTGTTAACGCCACTCGTCGATCTGGCTGGCTGGTTAGGCGTACCTACTCGTCCTGCGGTTGAGCGCAAGTTCGTTATTGTTACTGATTTCAACAAAATGACGAACGGCTTTTTAATCGACAGTATCAGTCGCATTCACCGTATTTCATGGAATGATGTTGAGTCGCCGAGTCAGTTTTTGGAAGCGGGCGAACAAGATTGCGTGGTTGCGGTTGTACGAAAAGATGGCAATCTGATCATGATCCTCGATTTCGAGAAAATCATCGCTGACATCAACCCAGAACTCAGCATGGAGAAATACGACGTTAAAACAGACCGAAGTGTCGATCTTAACCAGCGTATGGTCACCAAGCGTAATGCCAAAACCATTATGGTGGTGGACGACTCTGCGTTCATTCGCTCTCTGATCCAAGAGACACTGACCTCGGCAGGCTACAATATCATCGCCTGTAAAGATGGCGGTGAAGCGCACGATAAGTTAATGAATCTGATTGAAGTCGCGCGTGAAGAGAATTTGCCGTTGAGTGAACTGATTGATGCGGTGGTGACCGACGTAGAAATGCCTCGTATGGACGGTATGCACTTAGTGAAACGTCTACGAGACAGTGAAGCCTACAAGACTCTACCTATTGTGATGTTTTCTTCATTAATGAGTGAAGACAACCGTGCGAAAGCATTGGCCTTGGGTGCCAATGACACCATCACCAAACCAGAAATTGGCCGCATGGTGTCTTTGATGGATAAGTACGTGTTCAACATTGAATCGTAAGCACCAAGCGCCACAATTCATATCGACTAACAAATCAGGCTCCATAACGGAGCCTGATTGTTTTAGAGGGTTAAAATATTTAGGAGCTAAGCATAATGCGCAGTGAGCGCGTGCCAGCGTTTATAACGGCTTAACAAGTCTTCTTTGGCTTGTTGATAACGTATTTTTACTAACGCCACCTCATATTTCTTAAAAGCAGTCTGTTTTTTACACTCTAGAAGCTGTTTCTTTGCATCGTAGTAATCTTTCATCGTGGCAACTAGGCCATCGAATTCCAATTGCAATTGTTGTTTGAGTGACTCTTGTTCACCACGCTGCGCAAGCTGGTGGAGCGCATTTTTCAGCCGTGTGGCAGCTCTGGCTTTGTCGATTTTCATTTGTGGAGTGAGGCGCAAGTTGCGGGTTAGACCTAACCATGAACAGCTTTTGATCAACCATTTTGTTGGGTCGTACTGCCACCAATAAATCCCGTTGCGGTAGTCGTTTTCAAAGATATGGTGAAAATTATGGTATCCCTCACCAAAGGTTAAAACGGCTAAGAACCCATTGTCTCTTGCACTGTTTTTGTCGGTAAAGGTCTGCTTTCCCCAAATATGGGCTAAGGAATTAATAAAGAACGTCGAATGATGACTCAGCGTTAAACGTAGTGCGCCGACCACAAGTAGCATGCCGATGATGTCCTGATAATACCAACCCAATAACAAAGGGATGCCCAAGTTTGTCGCTATTGCCAGCGGCACATAGTACTTATGTTGCCACATAATGACGGGATCTTTTTGGAGGTCGCGACAGTTAGTGTAATCGTTGTAGGTTGATTGATTGTAGTCTCGCAGCATCCAGCCAATATGAGAAAACCAGAAGCCGCGGCTCGCAGAGTAGGGATCTTTATCGTGGTGATCAACAAACTTGTGGTGCATACGATGATCTGAAGACCAATGCAATGCGCTGTTTTGTAGAGAGAAAGCACCGCCGATGGCAAAGACAACACGGAGCAAAGGATGCGCTTCATAAGTCTTATGGCTCCACAAACGATGGTAGCCAGCAGTAATGGAAAGGTTGGTGAAGCTAAAAGTGACGAGTAACCAGATGAGGTGCTCAAAACCAAACCCTTCCTTGATACCGTACCAAGGTGTGACCACAAGGGCGAGTACTAATGACGTAACAAAGATGACAATGTTGAGCCATATGAATGGCGGTTTCTGTTGTTGCAAGATAGACCTCAAATATTTAAGCGAACAGTTGTACGCTAGAATATCAGCGAACAGGTGTAAGTCAAACTAAATGGCAAAATATGTGAACGGAATGTTTCCCTTTACTGGTGGGAAGAGTGTAGTATTAACTCTTTATGAAAAGACTATTTGTAGCGATAAGGACTTAAAAATGGATTTTAAAGTAGCGAATTATTGCGATTTTGAACGGATTTCCCAACTTCACGCAAACAGCCTCAAGTCACACTATGGCGGTATCTTGAGTGAGCAGTACCTGACTCACGAGGTCTCAGCCGAGAAACTGCTGTTATGGCAAACTCGATTAACAAACCCTCCCTTTAGTCAGCACATCGTTTTGGCCGAAGAAGGAGGGCTGTTGCTGGGCTTTATTTGTGCTTTCGGTAACCATGACTTTGAGCTGGGTACCTTCATTGATTCACTCTACGTCGATGACGCGTTTCAAAACCGAGGAATTGGCAGCAAGTTATTAAAAGAAATCGCGCAGTGGCAGCAACATTACTTTAGTGATCGTGGCCTTTATTTACAGGTGAGTGAATCCAACACCGAGGCGATTGAGTTTTACCTGCATATTGGCGGCAGGGTGGCTGAGAGTCGTCAGCGCGAAGATCTGTCAGGGGAAATCGTGGTAGAAAAGGTGATGACTTGGCAAAACGCGCAAGCACTATTGGATGGGCTTGAACTGGCACTCGTTCACGGTTGAAGCCAGCCAGTAAAATGTTGCATTTTTCAGTTCAGTAAAAAAGGGATGCCGTTGGGGCATCCCTTCCGTTTATTAACACTTATTAACGCTCATTAACGTTTGTTACGTAGGTAACGTTTACGACGCTCTTCTTTGTTCTTTGCCTTTTCTTCCGCACGGCGCGCAGCTTCGAGTTCCACTTCCACCAATTCTTCCGTGATCATCTCTGGGCGTTCTAGGGTAATTTGTCCTAGCGTGCCGCTACGAAGCTCATGCAGCAGGATTTCACTGGCCTTGTGGAGATCAACACGACCACCAGAACGCAATGCCCCACGGCGTTGGCCAATCTCTTCCATCAATTCAACATCGGTTTCTGGCAGTTCTTCGATCTGATAGCGCTCTTTCAACTTCTCAGGGTAGTGCTTTGCGAGGTACTCGACGGTGTAAAACGCCACTTCGTCATATTCCATCGCCGTATCTTTCACTGCGCCTGTAGCGGCTAAACGAAAACCACTATGAGGGTTTTCCACTTTTGGCCAAAGAATCCCAGGGGTATCTGATAACACAATGCCATTTTGCAGGTTGATGCGCTGTTGGCGGCGAGTCACCGCTGGTTGGTTACCCGTTTGTGCAATCGCACGGCCGGCCAAAGTGTTGATGATGGTGGATTTCCCCACGTTTGGGATGCCCATGATCATGGTACGAATGTTTTTGCCGACTTCTTCACGATGAGGAGCTAGCTTACGGCATAGCTCAAGAATTTTATGCACTTCTTGAGTCTGTGACGTGGTGATCGCCATCGCTTTTACATTCTGTTCTTTTTCAAGATGTTCAATCCAAAGTTCTGTTAGCTCAGGATCGGCTAAATCGCGCTTGTTCAGTACTTTAACGACGGGTTTTTCACCGCGGATTTTAGAAATAAGAGGGTTTTCGCTACTAAAAGGAATACGTGCATCTAGCACTTCAATAATGACATCTATCTGCGGAATCGCTTCTGCAATCTCTTTTTGGGCTTTATGCATGTGGCCCGGAAACCATTGAATTGAATTGTTAACCATTTGAATAAATTGCCCTTTGTGTTTCTTTGTCTGTCTGAAAACATACCGCATTTGGCTAAAAAGCTGTGATAGCAACTTCAGCTAGGGTGTGTACAGACGGCTTTGGCGCGATCTTATCACTTCCAACCTCCGATGGCGAAGATAAGATTCCTTATTCACAACAAGCCCATCTCTCGGTATCACGACCCAAATAAAAACGCACCACGGGGTTTGGCTGCCCGTTGTGCGTTTTATTACTTATCGTCTATAGGTTGAACACATCAAATGCGTCTAAATTGAGAAACCAGCTTACCTTGGCTATCTAGGGATTTCACCAACGCGTTACATTGGTGACAGGTGTCACTTGAGAGCACGTTGGTGGCCGAGCAAGCATCACTGATGGATTGCACGCTAGAGCTCATGTCTTCCGTGACTCGAGCCATCTCTTCAACTGCTGTAGCAATTTGGTTGTTTCGGTCAGAAATGTCCGTTACTTGGTCGAGAAGTATTTGCAGTTTTTGCCCAGAGGAGTCGGCTGAAGAGACACATTGTTCAGCCAAGTGCGTCCCTTCACTCATGGAGGAGACCGCTTTCTGCGTGCTGCTTTGGATCAATCCAATCACTTTCTGGATTTCTTCGGTAGATTCATGGCTGCGCTGCGCAAGCTTTCTCACTTCGTCGGCGACGACTGCAAAGCCTCGCCCTTGTTCACCAGCTCGAGCGGCTTCGATGGCCGCATTCAAGGCGAGTAGGTTGGTTTGCTCAGCCACACCCTGAATGATGATCAGCACATCACCAATGGTTTTGCCGTGTTGCGCGAGTTGGCTCACCACGTCTGAAGTTTCATCCAATTGTCCTGCCAGTAGTTTTATCGCCTTGACAGTGTCTTGCACGGTGATCATCCCTTCACTCGCGGCGGAGTGAGCTTGATCTGTCGCATCAGAGGCACTTTGCGCGTTTTGCGCGATCTCATTGGCGGTGGAGTGCATTTCGGTAATGGCAGCAGCCACTTGTTCTGTCTCGTGGGTTTGACCTTTGAGGTTGTGCGAAGCTTTGTCGCTGTTTGAAGATGAATTTCTTGCAGAGTCAATTAGTTGTTGATTGGAGTCCTGAATGCGTCCCACCACCGCATTGAGCTCAGACTGGCGCATCTTAAGTGCCAATTTTATCTCGGAAATATCGTCTACTTTCTTGTTGTATACCAGTTCCATCAATGGGTTATCGAACACTTTACGCGCTTCTGCTGAAAGCGATTCTAATCGACGGGTGGAGCTGTAGCTGATCGCCACAGACAGTAAGAGAAGTGACCAAATACCTAAGCCGGGAAGCGCGGTATTGAACGCCAAGCTTAAGAGAGTCGCGCCAAAAAACAGTATTGATTGCCTTTGCCATAGTCGAGTGCGAGGAAGCTTGAGTTGAATAGGCGTCTTGCCAGCACGAATTTGTGCGTATAGCCGAGTCGCATTTTCGACATTTTCTCGGCTTGGACACAACCGAACAGATTGATATTCGACAACTTTGCCAGAGCTGTCCTTAATGGGTGAGGCAAACGCATCAACCCAATAATGGTCGCCATTTTTACAACGGTTTTTGACCATTCCCATCCAAGATTTACCCGCTTTCAAATGTTCCCATAAATCTTTAAACGCTTCGGGTGGCATGTCAGGGTGTCGCACGATGTTGTGTGGCTGCCCCATCAACTCCTCTAACGTATAACCAGCGACATCACAAAACTCTTTGCTCGCATACGTGATATGACTGGAAGGAGAGGTAACAGAGAGAAGGTTGTAGTGAGGAGGGTAAGTCACCTCTTTCTGCGTCACGGGTTGATTGATTCGCATAAATTGCCTCTTGATTCATATCCCTGAATGAAAAAATAAGCCACGACTTTTACTTTAGCTTTAACTTAAATAACAATCATTATTATTGCTCTTTTATAAGGTTTAGTTCAGTTTGGAAAAAGTACAAACCTTCATATTACCCATTGCTTTTATTGGCATTGGTCTATTATTGAAAAATACTGCATACAAAAGGTGGAGAAGCCGATATGTCACTGGGAAGTGTATTAAATAAAGTCGAAGATGCAGATGAACTTCTGAAACTTCATGATCTTACTGAAGCGGATTTAGCGCTGATTCGTAAATTTGGTCAAATAATGGTGCCCAAACTCGATGAGTACGTTAAGCACTTTTACGATTGGCTCAGAAACACCCCTGAATATGAGCAGTATTTCGGTGATGCGCAAAAGCTACAACGAGTTCAAGATTCGCAAGTTCGCTACTGGAAGACCTTCTTTGATGCCAGGATAGATTCGGCCTACCTCAAGGAAAGACGGGATGTTGGAGAGATTCATGCCCGTGTCGGCTTACCATTGCCAACTTATTTTGCCGGTATGAACATCTCGATGGTGATATTTACCAAAAGAATGTACGACGGCAGTTTATACAGTGACGAATACAGCTCATTGGTGACGGCATTTACCAAATTGTTGCATTTGGATACCACTATAGTAGTAGATACCTATTCGCGTTTAATTAATAAACGCATTTCTGAACAGAGCGAAGCGTTATTAGCGATGTCGACACCGGTGACGATGATTTGGCAGGATATTTTGATGTTGCCAATCGTCGGCATTATCGATTCAAAACGCGCTCAAGATATTATGTCCGCAGTACTTAATAAGATTTCGGAGAATAGAGCCAAAATTTTTATTATGGATATTTCTGGTGTTGCGGTCGTCGATACGGCGGTAGCCAACCACTTTATTAAAATCACGAAAGCAACAAAATTAATGGGTTGCGATTGTCTGGTCTCGGGCGTTTCGCCTTCTATCGCGCGTACTATGGTCCAACTGGGCATCAATGTTGGTGAGGTTCGTACCAATGCCACCTTGCGAGATGCGCTCGAAAATGCATTCAAAATTGTTGGGCTGACCGTGAGCGGTTTGAAACACTTTCCTCATGAGTAGTGATGACGATGCAAAGTGCAATTTCGATTTCCAAACTACAAGATGTGTTGATCGCGTCTGTTCAAGTTGATCTCACCGAAAGTACGCTGAGAGATTTCAGCCTTGATCTTTTAGATGCGGTGAAATCGACCAGAGCAAAAGGGGTCATGATAGAGCTATCGGGAGTAAAAACGCTGGATGGAGAAAGTATGCACCGCCTACTCGATGTCGTGAAAACCGTTGAAGTGATGGGGCGTCGCTGCTTACTCGTTGGACTTCGACCGGGGGTTGTGATTGGCCTTATGGACATCGGTATTGATCTTGCCTCAACTCTGTGTGTCGCCGATTTAGAGCAGGGGTTTCTTTATTTGGAATGATGATGGCTAGTTATGGAAACGCAATATGGTAGAAGTGGTCAGAAGCCTACAAACCTATTACATCGCATCAGAAACCGACGTGATGAGTGCGGTAATGGGATGTTACAACGTAGCGCGTGAATTGGGCTTTGACGAAGGCCGAGTCAGTGAAATCTCCACCTCGGTATCAGAGTTAGCAATGAACGTGGTGAAGTACGCAGAGTTTGGTCGGGTAGAGCTTTCCGAATTGACAAACGGCAAGGCAATTGGCTTGAGAATGACCGTACGAGATAAAGGGCCGGGGATCCACAACATTGAAGATGCGCTCAGTGATCACTACAGCACAGGGCACTCATTAGGGCTTGGTTTGCCAGGAGTGAAACGCATGATGGATAGCTTTGAATTGACAACTGAGTTAGAGAAAGGCACCACGATTGTTGCTGAGAAGTGGGTGTGACGATGGGATTTGACTTTGTTACTGTCAATGATCCTTGCAGCGGCGAATATGTCTCTGGCGATGGGGCTGTCATTCACGAATTTGAGCATGGGCTCTTGGTTGTCATTATTGATGTTCTAGGCCATGGTGAAAAAGCAGCGAAAACCGCAAGGGCAATGGAGTCATACATCAAAGAGCTCTGCTCCAGTGACATCGTGTGGTTGATGGAAAAAGTGCACGAACATTTTTTAACTTCTCAAGGTGCGGCAATGACAATGGTTTACTTCGATCGGTTAACGCACCAGCTCAAAGGGGTCGCGATTGGCAACACCTTGTTACGCCGTTGCGGAGAAGAGTGGCAATCGTATCACGCACAACCAGGAGTGGTCGGAGAATTGTTGCCAACACTAAAACCATTTCACGATGTCTTTAAAGATGGTGATACGTTTCTCTTTACCACCGATGGCATTAAGGAAAACATCGATCCAGAATCCTGCCGAAGCTTTCAATACCATTCCCTTGGTTCGTTTACGCATTTCTTAACCACCAATTTTGGTAAGTCCTACGATGATTCAACGGTAATTGCAGTTAGGTACTACTATGACTGAATCGATCTCTTTAACCTTGACCAACAATGAAAGTAGCCGTTTTTTGATTCGTCAGCGATTACTATCCATCCTGCAAGCCTTTGGCTATGATGCCTGTCGGTGTGACATTCATATGTTACGTCTCGGTGAGTTTGTGCGTATTACGCTCGCAGATATTCAACGTTTTACTTTGAGCTTTGAGCTAGATGACGACAGCTTGAAAGTCATTCTTGCCAGCTCAGAGCTCGATCCGCAAACTTGCTCATTCCCTGCTTGTGTTCATACATTTCAACGTGAGAAGGCCATCGGCGTCTCTATTCCCTCATTAATTCCACTGTCTGATGAGATCCTAAACCAACTGACACAGTTTTTGGCGAAGCCGAGCCGCGATGAGTTGATGTCGGAATTGAAAGCGAAAAACCAAGAATTAGCTGTGCATCAAGCCGGGCTAGAGAAAGAAATTGAGCTGCGTACCGCAGACCTTAAAGCCAGCGAAGAGCTGTCGCGCACGATTATTGATGGCGCACCGTCAAGCGTCGCTATTGTCGATGAATCCCTGTCTATTTCACTGTGGAACAGTACCGCGCAAAATGTTTATGGTTACAGCAGCGAAGAGGCGACAGGAGAGAACATTTTAACGTTGCTCAATATGAGTTTGCCTGATGCACTTTCGCATGTGCTTTCTGCCCCTTTGGCATTGCAAAATCAGCCTGATGTTGAGGGCGGGTTCTTCGAAGTGGAAACGACAACGAAAGAAGGGCACATGGTGCCGATCGATTTGGGGGTCTCCATCTTTGAGCTCAATGGGGCGTGCCATGCGGCACTGTTTCTGCGCGATGTCACCTCTAGAAAGGCGGTGGAAAAAGAACTCAATGACGCCAAAGCGAAAGCGGAAGAGGCGGTTGAAGTGAAATCGATGTTCTTGGCCAACATGAGCCATGAAATACGTACACCGATGAACGCCATCATCGGAATGTCGCACTTAGCGTTAAAAACCGATCTTACCCCCAAGCAGCATGATTATGTCTCCAAAATTCACAGTTCAGCGACGCTCTTACTTGGCATCATCAATGACATTCTCGACTTCAGTAAAATTGAAGCGGGTAAGTTAAGCATCGAAACAACGGAATTCTATCTCGACGACGTGTTTCATAACGTTTCGATGGTGACAGGACAGAAAGCATTTGAGAAAGGGTTAGAACTGATCTTTGACTTACCACGGGAGACGCCTCGATGTTTGCTCGGCGATCCGCTGCGTTTGGGGCAAATCATCATCAACTTAGTCAACAACTCGGTTAAGTTTACCGAGAAAGGTGAAATCACAGTCTCTGTACATCACATTAGAAATGTTGAAGATTTGGTGGAACTTGAATTTCGTATTTCGGATACCGGCATCGGTATGACGGACAAACAGATGAAAAGCCTCTTTACTGCCTTTACTCAAGCCGATGGCAGTACCACGCGAAAATATGGTGGGACGGGCTTAGGCCTCTCAATTTGCCGCCGACTAGTCGAGTTAATGGGCGGGCAAATTCGAGTCGAAAGTGAAGCGGGCAAAGGCAGCCATTTCATTTTCAATGTGCTGGTGAAAGCCGATCCAGCCAACAGCTCGGCACCAAGCATTGTGCCTCAGTCTCTGGAAAAAATACGCATTCTTGTGGTGGATGATAACGAGCATGCACTTGAAATTATGCAAGAGATGCTCAGTACTTTGCCCGGCAAAGTGGCGCTTGCCAACTCAGGTCAACAAGCGGTGGATTGCATACGGAAAGCATCGGAACAGCGTGAAAAGTTTGATTTGATTTTTATGGATTGGAACATGCCAGAAATGGACGGCATAGAAACCAGCCGTTTGATTCGAGAATCCTTCGCCAGCGAGTATCAACCGCAAATCGTTATTGTGACGGCCTATGACAAAGAAGACGTACTGGACGCAACCAATGATCTCGATATCGCGGGTTTTCTCTCTAAGCCGGTGGGGCAATCTTACCTTTTTGATCTGCTGGTTGAGTTGTTTGGTCGTGATAGAAATCCAACCACGCAGATTCGTAAGAAAGAGCTTCCCACTCATGACAGCAAAAATGATCTCAAAGGGCTGAAAGTCCTGCTCACGGAAGACAATGAAATCAATCAACAGATTGCTGTTGAGCTGATGGAAGGCAATGGTTTGCTGGTCACTGTGGCCAATAATGGCCAAGAAGCACTCGAACATTTAGAAGCCATGGAAAAAGGCGAGTCTCACTTTGATATCGTTTTCATGGACTTACAAATGCCCGTTATGGATGGTTATGAAGCTAGCCATCGAATTCGCGCTAACTCAAGTTACGATACCATTCCTCTTATCGCGATGACGGCCCATGCCATGGTAGAAGAGCGCGAACGTTGTTTAAACTTAGGGATGAATGATCATATTTCAAAACCGATTGACCCTGAGATATTGTTCAACACCATCCGGAAATGGTGTCCACGAACGCTAAACGAAAAAGATGAGTCGCCTGTCGATGTCGAACAATCGCAAACTCAACAGCTTGATTCATCCATCGAATCTGCTGCCACGCCTAAGTCGACAGAGAGAGCGGCAGCAGAGAAGCGGACACTAGAGACGTTGGAATCACTCGATTACAAGAATGGACTACTCAGAGTAGCGGGTAATCAAACGCTTTATCGCCGGCTCTTGTCACAGCTCATGGATAAAGAGATCTCCGCACCAGAAAGGCTCACCATTGCGCTGGATAAGCAAGACACTGAGCAAGCCATTATCATTGCTCACTCACTGAAAGGTTCGGCCTCCAATTTAGGCGCGATCCGATTGTCGGATATTGCTTCACGCTTGGAAATGGCGATACAACATGGCAAAGAAAGAGCGGAAATCGATAAGCTGAACAAGGAACTGGATGGATATCTAGAGCACTTTTTTCAGGATCTGGCGTTAGCATTAGGCAGACCCAAGCCAAGTAGCGATAAGCGACTGGAATTAAAAGATGAAGAGCTGATGATTATCCACACCCTAGATAGCCTGTTGGACAGTTTAGACGCTTATGCGATCGAGTTTCTTGACGAGCACTACGTGCTACTCAATACTTTACTAAAGTCTGAGGATTTTGAAGCGTGCTGCCGTTGTGTGAATGATTGTGATTTTGAGTCAGCGAGTAAATCACTGAGAAAGGCTGTGAGCATCTATCCTTTAGATCTTGGGAAGCTTTCGGGAGAGAAAAATGGAAGGGAATCGTGACACTGTGTTGGTGGTGGATGATAACTCTGAAAATCGTTCTCTACTTAACGGGTTGCTCAGCTCAACCTATCGAGTATTGATTGCCACCAATGGTATGCAGGCGATTTCTGCGTGCCAGTCTCACCTGCCGGATATTGTTCTTCTCGACATCATGATGCCAGAGATGGATGGCTATGAAGTGTGTCTTCAACTCAAAGCCGATCCCAGAACAGCGCACATTCCAATTATCTTTCTGACCGCAAAATCACAGATTGAAGATGAGCAAAAAGGTTTCGACGTCGGAGCGGTGGATTACATCTTAAAACCGATCAGCCCGCCAATTTTAATGTCTCGCGTTCGGAATCACCTTAAACTCAAACACGCGATGGAGGAGCTGGCGCAGCAAAATACTGTTCTGGAAGACAAAGTGAAGGCCAGAACTCATGAGCTGGAATCCTTGCAAGATGCCACCATTGGTGCGATGGCCTCTTTGGCAGAAACGCGTGACAATGAAACCGGCAATCACATTCGTCGGACTCAGCACTATATTCGTTTGTTGGGCGAGCAACTGATTCGAGAAGGGCTGTTTTTAGACCAACTCAACGAGAGCACGTTGGATGTATTGTATAAGTCTGCCCCTTTGCATGATATCGGCAAAGTCGGCATCCCTGATGAGGTATTGCTCAAACCCGGCAAGCTCACGGACGAGGAGTTTGAGATCATGAAAAGCCATACCGAGCTTGGTAAACTCGTGATCGAAACCGTGGAAGAGTCGATTGATTTTCAATGTGATTTCTTAATGTACGCCAAAGAAATTGCCTATTCTCACCAAGAAAAGTGGGATGGTTCTGGCTATCCACAGAAAATCAAAGGGGAGGCGATTCCGCTGAGTGCCCGTATGATGGCGATTGCCGACGTGTATGATGCGCTGATTTCTCATCGTGTCTACAAACCTGCATTTAGCCATGAAAAAGCGGTATCGATCATTTCAGAGGGCAAAGGAAGCCATTTTGACCCACGAATCGTTGATTCGTTTATGAACATTCATGAGCAATTTAGAGATGTCGCGGCAAGATTTAGCGATGACGAGCATCACCACCAAAACGCCGCTGAAATTACCCAGAAAACCAGTGCCAGATAACGTGAGTTTGTCAAAAGGAACTCATTGAATGTGATGGGTTTTGCTACTTATTTGCGCCTTGAGCAGCCATAGAATCTGCACGGTTTTGTGCTATCATGGCCAACAATATTCCACACTCTTCTCTCATTTGTTGGCAGTGACAATTCATGAAGTTCATCCATACCTCAGATTGGCATCTCGGACGCCAGTTTCACAACGTTTCACTCCTTGATGATCAACGCGTCGTGCTCGACCAGTTAGTCAATTATATTCGAAATCATCCCGTTGATGCCGTTGTTGTTGCTGGCGATATTTTTGATCGCTCGGTGCCTCCTACTGCGGCCATCGAATTGCTCGGCAAAACGATTGATGAAATTTGTGGTGAGCTTGATACACCGATGATCCTGATTCCAGGCAACCATGATGGTGCTGCGCGTTTGGGCTTTGGTGCCTCGCAAATGAAACCCTCAGGGCTGCATATCATTAGCCAGTTCTCACAAATGATCGAACCGGTTGTGCTTAAAAGTGAGAGGGCGGGCGAGGTGGCATTTTATGGCATGCCTTACAGCGATCCTGAACAAGTACGCGACGCATTTGGCGTGCTGGTGAGCAATTATGATGAGGCGCATCGCGTCTTGGTTGATGAAATTCGCCAGCATTTTGATCCCAAACAGCGTCAAGTGCTATTGAGCCACTGTTTTGTCGATGGGGCGCAGAGCAGTGAGTCGGAGCGTCCACTTTCCATCGGTGGATCTGACCGCGTTAGCTATGAGCATTTTTCCATTTTTGATTACGTCGCCTTAGGGCACCTGCACCAACCACAAAAGCGAGTGGAAGAACACATTCGTTATAGTGGTTCATTGATGAAATACAGTTTTTCTGAGCAGTTCCAGAAAAAAGGATTCATGTTAGTGGAGTTGGATGAAAACGGTTTTGTCTGCGCAGAGCATATTGCGCTCGATGCCCCTCATGACATGCGGGTGATTGAGGGCGAAATGAACGATATTCTCGAACAAGGTAAGCAAGATCCCAATTATCAGGACTATTTGCTTGTTCGCTTGCACGACAAACATGCCATTTTAAACCCGATGGAAAAGTTACGAGCGGTCTATCCCAATGTTCTTCATTTAGAAAAACCAGGGATGTTAATGAACGTAGAGCAAGGGTTATCGCAAGCTAAATTGGCTCGTAGCGAAGTTGACATGTTTCGTGATTTCTTTGCACAAGCGCAGGACAACCCACTGAGCGAAACGCAAGATGCCGCGATTTGCCAGCTCATTCAACAATTGACCAAGTCTTAGGAATCGCGATGAAACCACTCAAACTTACCATGCAGGCGTTTGGTCCATTTGCTGAACGTGAAGTTATTGATTTTACCCAACTGGGTGAAAACCCACTGTTTCTAATTAATGGGCCCACAGGTTCGGGAAAAACCTCTATCTTGGATGCGATCAGTTTCGCCCTTTATGGCGAAACCACAGGCAATGAGCGCCAAGGTATGCAGATGCGTTCAGATTTGGCCTCTATCCATCTAGCCACGGAAGTGACGTTAGAGTTTCTGCTACACGGA
Source organism: Vibrio vulnificus CMCP6 (assembly GCF_000039765.1). Taxonomy (NCBI): domain Bacteria; kingdom Pseudomonadati; phylum Pseudomonadota; class Gammaproteobacteria; order Vibrionales; family Vibrionaceae; genus Vibrio; species Vibrio vulnificus. The sequence goes on from NC_004460.2 coordinate 81,947, forward strand.
AAACGCTATAAGGTGATTCGCCTGCCTGAGCAAGAGGCGGCAAAAGCGCGCGGTGAAGGCACCACCACCAAAAAACACACTGCCGCGCTTTATCTTTGCCAAGATGACGAAGAGCTGATCACCAGCAAAACGGCTGAAGTGAAAACGCGAGTGACGGAATTGATTGGCTTGAACGAAACGCAGTTTCGCCAAGTCATGGTGTTGCCACAGGGAAAATTCCGCGATTTGCTGCTGGCGAGTTCCAAAGATCGTGAAGAGATTTTTGGCCAACTGTTCCAAACCGAAATTTACAAACGCATTGAATGGGCGCTAAAAGACAAAGCCAATGCGATTAGTAAAGCCAAAGAAGAGTTTGATAACCAAATTCGTGGGGCGCTAGAGGTGGCGGATGTCAGTGATGAGCAGGCGCTCAAAGAGGCGCTTGCAGACAAAAAAACGCAACTGATGCAGTGGCAAGAGACAGAGAAACACGCTCTCGAGCGTTACAATTCGGCCAAGCAATCCCTTTCCACGGCTAAGGCTCTGGTGGAGGATTTTAATAAACTGGCTTTGGCCAAAACGAATTTAGATGCCCATTTGGCGAAAAATGATCAGATGTTTCACTTGGCGCAAAAGCTGGAACAAGCACGACAAGCTCAGCAGCTTGACGCACCGTATCGCCAGTGGAAAAACGCACTCAATGATGTTCATGCTCAGCAAGGCAAAATTGACGAGCTTAACGCATCATTAAACATACTGTTGTTGCAGAGCAATGAGCTGGAACAACAGTGTTTGCAGGCGCAGAAAAATGCCGAACAAATTCCTCAGCTACAACAGCGAACGTATGAATTAGAGACGGTTAAAAGCAAGCTGGTGGAAAAAGCCCAGTTTGAACAAGAGATCATTCGTCTTGAAGAAGAAGTACAGAAATTTGCTCATCAATTAAAACGCGTGCAAGAACATAAAGTCGTGATGCAGCAGGAACTGACGTCCGCCATTGAAGCGTTTGAAAAGGCAAAGCAGCAAGCGGCAGAGATACCGAGACTTGAAGCGCGAGAGAGTGAGCTTAAGCGTCAGATCAGTGACTATGAACAATACCAGAATCTGAATACAGCGCTGCAGAATTTACTCACACAAACTGAACAAAAAGAGCAGTTACATCAGCAAGCCAAGCAGCATTGGCTCAACGCCCAACAGTCTGCGGATAGCATAGAACTGAGTTGGCATAATGGCCAAGCCGCTATTTTGGCTCAGCGCCTTCATCAAGGGGAAGCTTGCCCAGTTTGTGGTAGCCTCGAACACCCGCAAAAAGCGCAGTTTGTCGGTGAGCCTGTGCATAAACAGCAAGTAGAACAGGCCCGTGAGCAAGAAAAAACCGCTCTCGCACAGCTCAATCAACATCACCAAGAGCTGGAGCTGCACCTTGCACAAGTTAAGCAACAGCAGAAAGCGATTGAGGAAAAAGCAACACAACTCGGTGAGCTGCTTAACAGCCCGTTAGAAACCTTGCAGGCGCAAGCTCTTGAAATCCATCACACACTCAAACAGCTGCAAGGGTTGGATCTCGCTCAGCAAGAAAGTCATGTTAAACAACTGACCGAGCGTTGTGCGAAGGGCGAGGAGATGGAAAAAGAACTCGCTCAGCAACATATTTCTAGCAGAGCAACGTTGAAAGAAAAAACGCAACAGTTGGCGAAGTTCAGCCAACAAATTGCCGCACAATTTAGCCATGTAGCCCAAGTTGAGCTGGAAATTGCGCAGCTCAAGCAACAAACGACGGCTTTACAAACGGCAAAAGAGACGAGCCAAAAGCGTTTTGATGAGATTCAACAAACGCTTGCCGCGCGTCAAAGTGAAGTTAAGGCACACGGTGAGATGTTGCTGCAGACTCAGCAGCGCAGTGAACAAAACCAAACTGCATGGTTGGAGGCGTTGTCTGCATCGTCATTTGACGATGAACCGCACTATTTGGCGTTGCGTGTCGAGCCAGAACAGATCGAACAATGGAAACGTGAGATTGAGCAACATCAACAGCAGGCGACACGTTTAGAGCAGAGTTATCACGACCTTAAAGAGCGTTTGAAAGATCAGCAAGCACCCGAGCTTGAGCAATTAGAGCTGTTGGTGACAACGACAGAACAGCAGTATCAACAGAACAAAAATGAGTTGGATGCGGTGCGTTCACTGGTGGCGAAGCTTGAGACCGTGCAAGCGAAGATTGCTGAACTGCACACGCATAATCATCGCCTTGAAGAAGAGTACAAGGTTTTTGGCACACTCTACGATGTGGCAAGCGGCAAAACAGGCAGTCGCATTAGCTTGCACCGTTTTGTGTTAGGGGTGTTGCTGGATGATGTACTGATTCAAGCTTCGCATCGTTTGGCATTAATGAGCAAAGGTCGCTACCAGTTAACGCGAAAAACCGAAGGGTTTAAGGGCACGGCGGGTCGCGGGCTCGATCTGATTGTGGAAGACAGCTACACCGGAAAATCGCGTGATGTCGCCACACTCTCAGGTGGTGAATCGTTCATGGCCGCACTTTCCCTAGCACTGGGTTTATCGGATGTTGTTCAGTCATACAGTGGTGGCATTCGTTTAGAGACTTTGTTTATTGATGAAGGCTTTGGTAGCTTGGATCCTGAATCCCTTGATCTTGCGATTCAAACCTTGGTGGAGTTGCAGCAAACAGGCCGGATGATCGGGGTGATTTCCCATGTGTCAGAGTTGAAAGAACAAATGCAACAACGGATTGACGTGATACCGTCGCGAGTGGGCTCTTCGATTCGCCTTAAGTCCGCTTTTGCCGCTAATGCCTCAACAAGTTGAGGTGGTAAGTGGGTGATAGCACATAGCCAGACGATCCGTTTGGGAGAAATGTGCAGAGCAAATATTGCAGTATAAACAGACAGAATCACCTCGTGAGTTGAGACCAACGATCGAGGCGATTTATTTTCCCCATAACTTTCTTTTATCGACTTATAAATTTAAGTCGATAATCAGTACTTCATTTTTATTGTCAGCATCAATTTTGGGTAGGCTTCTGATTTATTTACCTTCTTAATTTTCTAAGCTTATTGTCCGGACGCGATATTGTTCATTATCCTATTGATCTTTATTGTATTTTCATTTGATTGTCATAAAGGGGTGAAAGTATAACTTTAATTTATATTATGAATCCAAATGCTAATTGGTAATTAATTGGTCTGGTTGATATTTTGCCTCTATTATTGTCAATAATAAGGCGGGATAATGTCTTTAAAAATAAAAAAAGCGAAAATCGGAATCGCTATATCAAGTTTGCTCTCCTCCATCTCACTTAATGCGACTACTTTGCCGTCTCCGGATTGGCATGAGTTTACCATGAGTGATGGATCGGTACGTGAAATGCGTTTAATGGGGAATCAAGCGTTAGCGTGGTACCAAGACCGTGAAGGCACCATTTATCTCTATCAAGGTGATACTTGGTACTACGGTAAATACGCAGAATTTGATGGTGAGGGCAGAGTGGTTTCAACCGATGTTGTTGTTACTCAAGCTTCGCAAAGTCCAGCGGCATCTAATTCATCACTTCACCCAGTAAAACCAGCTCGAATTAGCTTTGATGAAGGGTATTCATCAGACATCAACACAACGGAGCACCATGCTGTTGCTTTACGAATCCGTCAAGCAGATCAACCTGTTACTCAACCTTTGCTTGTGGTTCAAGTCAGCTTTAATGATGAAGTGATGGTCAATGACTTTACTAACCGAATTTTTGGTCAGGATGGGCAAAGCGTTAGAGATTACTTTCTCAAAAACAGTTACAACAAGTACGTTGTTACTCCAGCACGAGAAACGCAAGGTACCGCGAATGATGGGGTGATTAACATTTCATTAGATATGGCGCATCCTGATTGTCACTCCAAAGAGGACAATACTTGTACCACTAGACAACGTGCCATTTTTACGGCGGCTTATGCCGAGCTTGATCAGTATATTGACCTGTCCACATATGACAGCAATGGTGATGGTTTTATCAAGCCCTCAGAACTCTCGGTGATGTTTGTGTTTGCGGGTTACGATGCTGCCGCTGGCGGTAATCGTCGACCTTACATTTGGCCTCATAAGTTTGCCCATAACAATGAAACCATCGATGGTGTCACCATCAATGCGTATTGCTTGTTTGCTGATTTTCAAGGCGACCACCAGTCAACAATGGGCGTTATTGCTCACGAACTCGGTCATTTGATGTTGGGTCTTCCAGATTTGTATTCTTATGAGCATGACGGTTCGATAGGTCATTGGGGTCTGATGGGCGGTGGTTCATGGGGCCGCAAACCTGGCGACCTTTATTCTGGCGACACGCCGGTCAATATGACAGCATGGAGCAAAGAAGCATCAGGCTTCTTGGAGCCAGATGTTTTAAACAGTAACCAAAGTTATACCGTCAACACCTCTCAAGGTGAAAGCGTCATCTATCTTGATCCTTACCTACAGAAAATGGGGCCAAGACTCTACTTGCAAAACCGCCGAAAAGTCGACTACGACAGAGCATTGCAAGGAGAAGGCCTGTTGGCGACCTCTGTGGTGATTGACAACAAGTTCAACAGTACTGGTCCAATGCAGGTGCAAATATTCCAAGCGGACGGGCTAGATGAACTAAACGCAGGAGGCTGGAGTGACAATGGTGATGTTTTCCCAGGCAGCAGTAATGTCACCTTACTTTCTGATGACTCAACGCCTTCATTAAGGTTGAACACAGCTGGGCGCAATACCGGCATCACTATCAGTGACATTGTCAGTACGAATCAGCATTCAACGTTGACACTGCAATTGCCGGATCAGCGTGGCAAACATGCATGGATGACCTCATTTGCACGTCAATATACGCAATATGATCGCCGAATTAATGCACTCGGCTTTGCGGTGGATGTGCATTTTGAAAACACCTCATTAGATGGCATCCATTTTTATGCGCAGAAAAGTGATCAGACACAGCCTATGGAATATAAGGTGACCAAATACCCTTATCAAACCAACTGGCGTGGAGATGTGACCTTTAAGGCGGAAGATGGCGTTGAAATTGCTCGTGGGCAACTGAATTCCGATGGTGGACGGGCGATGTTCCCACAACCATTCGCACTGACACAAGAGCGTCACCTCATTGTGGTTGAGCTAACTAATGCAATTCCCGAATTTTCAACTTCTTATTACGATGCTTATCTCAGCGATGGCATTCGCAAAGAACAGTTCTACGCCGACAATACCACGTTACAAGGTGGCCGAATGAACAGCTCGCGAGGTCGAAACTTCCCGTTTGCAGCTCTACTACAAACCCAAGTTAACCCGCTTCCTCAAGCTCTGGACGATCAATTCCAAGTTACCCAAGGCCAGAGTATACAGCTCAACTTAATGAACAATGATACCAACTTAATGCCTGGCCACAGTTTTCAGGTTGAGCTCATGACTCAGCCAAGCAAAGGCACCGTGAACGGAAAAGAGTATCAAGCTGATTTAGGAGCTGAAGGCGTCGATGAGTTCCAATATCGTTTGCGCGACAGTGAAGGAAACGTAAGTAACACAGCAAAAGTATCTGTTACTGTATTGGCGATTAACAAACCCCCGGTGATTTCGGCCAAAGTGGTTAATGACGTCGTGTACGTTGGAGGACTCGTTGAGCTGAGTGTTGACAAAGTGGAGGACGAAGATTCCAAAGCGTTTAGTTACCAATGGCAGCAAATTTCTGGTCCAAAAGTGACGCTACGTAATGGCCAACAGAAAACCAGCAGTTTTGTGGTTCCTGAAGGTGTGACAGCGAGTGATGTCATGCACTTCAAGGTCACTGTGACTGATGACGCCCAAAATGAAGTCAGCCAAAACGTAGAAGTGAAGGTGAATAACCATCAGCCTGAAGCACAAAATGATCACGGCCAAATAAAAGCAGGGGAAGTAAACCGCTTTAGAGTGTTGGACAACGATATTGAGAAAGATGGAGAGACGCTCACTTTAACTCGGATCGTCTCTCAGCAAGGACTGGGTAAAGCGAGCCTCTCAGGAAATGAAATTGAATTCAGCGCACCAGCGACTTTCGGCAGTGAAACAAGCACAACGGTGACGTATGAGATCAAAGACCCTCAAGGACTGATGTCTCAAGCAACACTGATCATTCAGTTTGTTAAACCGAAGACTTTAGTGATCGACAACATCACACTTGAGGGACGTGAAGATGAAAGTGTTATCCTCAATTTGCAGCAATTAGCAGGCAAAGGTGGAGAGGTTAAGATTGTTGAACTGCCGAAAAATGGACTGATTCACAATGGCCAATATGTACCTCAAGCGAACTTTGCTGGCAAAGATAGTTTCACGTTCCAAGTGACGAATGCCGAGGGGACAACTTCAAATATTGCAACGGTTTCAATCAATATTCTGCCGGTCAACGACTTACACACTTTTAGTGTTAAAGCCTCTAAGTTGCAAGTCAGTGCGGACGAGCGTATTGAACTGTCGGTTGTGCAATTAAAAGACATTGATTCCAGCAACCACCAGTTCAATTGGAAACAAGTCTCTGGGCGCAAAGCGACAATACTTAATGCGGATAAGTCGGTTGCAATCGTTGTGATTCCTTCTCAATCCGTTGGCAATGAAAAGCTTGTGTTCAGTGCAACGGTTCGTGACGAACAAGGAGAGGCGGTTACTCATAGTTTGACATTAACGGTACATGCCACGACGCCTAGTGTGAAGCAGGGCAAACTTAAGCTCAAGTTTGGTAACTCACTGAATGTGAAGCCTCTTGAATCTGAATACAAAGGGAAGTTCCAACTGCGTATTACGCGCCCAGCAGAACATGGTGAAGTGCAAATTGTGAATCAGGAATTGATTTATCAAGCTCCGTCTCAAACAGCATTAACCATGATCGACAGATTCAACTATGAAGTTCTTTTTGATAACGGAGAGAGCAAGCAGGGATGGTTTGAAATAGAGTTGTCACCAACCAGCACGATTTCTGGTCAAAATGATGATGCAGACAACCCACCAACAGGAGATTCAGGTGGTGAAGATGCGGGTTCTCTAGGCTTTGGATCGGCATGGCTAATGGCATTCGTTTTACTGTGGCGTAGAAGAAATAGCTAGGAAACCAGACATTCGGCAGTTCCCACTAACAGCAAAAGAAGAGGTGATTCACCTCTTCTTTATTGTCTGTTCAAAATAAAATCAACTGTAAACTTCGGCGATAATGCATTGAAATCCTTATTGTTTGCTGCGAAATATCTTGAACATCTCATTCATGAGAAAATTTCAGCTGTCAAGTTTATTTAGGGTATGACGTGCTAACTATCAGAATGAAGTTTTGTATGTGACCGTTGTCACATATTCATCAGTCGGTTTGCATAAAGATTAATTCACAGTTCGAATAAATGCCTCATGATGATAATACTGCTCTTCCCATATGGGTTCAGGCTTGAGGAGAATTTTATTTACAATTTTATTACAAAGAAAAATACATCATATAAGCTGTGTTTATAGTTGCATAAACAATAGTTTTTTGTAACTCGCGTAGCGTATTGATATTTTTGTCTTGATTTTAAAAATCAGAAATACCAAGTACACAAAAAAACTATAAAACTGGGTAACATCAAGGTAGATAGCTGTCATGAAAACCGTTCATAGAATGATCGACGTAAAATATCTTCGGACATTTTCACAGGTTGCAAAACACAAAAGCTTTACAGCTGCAGCCGAGTCACTATTTATGACTCAGCCCGCTGTGTCGCAGCATATCAAAAAGATCGAAAATACAATTGGGGCTAGTATTTTTGTTAGAAAAGAGGGATTTGGGCTTACGAAACACGGTAAGGTGTTATTGGAATATGCGGATCAAACAATGTCCATGTATGAAAAGCTATTCAAAGATTTAGAAAAAGTGGATACGAGAGAGCAATATAACATTGCGATTGCAGATTCGTTCTGTCCTATTCTCGTAGAAAAAGTCGTGAGCGAATTTCGTGCACTGAATAATACAGACTTAGCGATCACCAGTTTTAGTACAACGTCTACGATCGATATCGCTAACTTCGATGTAATATTCAGTCTCAATCGATTGAGCTCAGAAAATGGTAATTCTTATCAGCTAAGATCATCAAGTTATGTAATTAGTCACACAGCATGTATAGACTTATATGAGTGCTATCCGTTCCGAGTGGTTTATTGCAACTCCTTGTCGAAAACCTTGGTTCAAGAATTACTGAAAGAGAACAAAATTGATACGCGGTTTGTCTCAAGTTGGGTAAGCACGAGTTCTGCAAGACTGATGAACAAAGAGTTGGAAAACCATGGCACCATCATGGTTTGTCCAGACTGGTCAGTTAGAGAGCCTAACTACAAGAAGATTCCTACTAGCCAACAGGTCAATATGAATGTGGGGTTTAGCGAAGGGATGTCTGATGAGTTAGACAAAATTGGCTTAAAGGCGAAACTCAACGATCTTTTTGAACAGCATCATTAACAGCTATCTGAGGACCAACAAGCTTAATAGCATAAACAAACAGCATGATGCAGAAATAGGTATTCCGTAAGGGATGCCTATTTTTTTTATCTCCTTTTTGGCAATCAAGCAATACACATAAACACCTATTACAGTGATTCCACCAAATAAGCCGATATAGCAAATGGCTTCAATTGCATAGTCGGGTTTTACGCCCACCATCATGACTGGAAAGTATTTTGCGTCACCACCACCCCAAAATCCTAATAGCCATAATATAAAACTGAATGCAAAGCATAATGTTGCAATTAAAAAGGAGTGTAATAAATAACCATTTAGAAAAGCAAAAATAAAGCAACAAAGAAAAGTAAAAACAACGGTGTGGTTCGATATGACGCGAGATTTGGCATCAGTAAATGATGCGTAGAGTGCTGTAAAAAATATTAATGTTATGGCGAGTTGCATAAATGTTTCCAAAAATAAAGCCTATTTTATATTAGTTTGCACTTTCTTAGTAACTATTATATTTATAGTGTCATAATGCTTTTTTATCATAACTTTGTATTATGGATATATAAATCTTATTCATTGGCGTTTGTTATTCCATTAGTTTAATTTGTCTTCACCCCATAACGACACATTTTAAAGTTAATAAGAGGATAGTATGTTTAACAAAGTTATGACAAAAGCGATTGAGTGGAAATTAAACTTCAATGAAAGTATCTGTAAACTAAAAGAAGATGATCGTGCTGTAACGGCAGTAGAATATGCGATTATTGCCGTTGCTATGTCTGCCGTTTTATTAGCGATTTTCAAGAATGGTACTTTGACTGGTGCAATTACTGATGCGATGGATAGTGTTTCAAGTGCTATTTCTGCAGAAAATGGTGGTACTGGTGGTACTGGTGGTACTGGTGGTACTGGTGGTACTGGTGGTGGTGCAGCTGGCAGTTAATTACTTCCCAATATTGAATGGAGGGAAACCTCCATTTTTCTCTTATTAAAAAAGACAAAATAATGAATAGAGCCGTTATCATTCTTTTCCTTTCCCTTGCAATATTCAGCACGCTGTTTTTTCTTATGGGTGATATGTTTGAAACTGAAGAAGTTGTCGCAGCAGAACCTGTAATAGAGCCCACGGTAGTCTTACTTGAATTGACTCAAGGTGTTGAAAAATCTGGGATTGTATCTAAGTCTGTGTACAAGGAAATTGAAGTAAAACTATCTGAAGCACACAGCAACCGACACGCATTAAAGAACGAACTGAATATTCAACCAGGTGCGCTTTTTAACCGACCGTTACTCAAAGGAACCATATTGTCGAACGATGTGATCAGTAACCCTGGTGATCGTGATTATATGTTCTTGTCTCTAAAAAAAGATGAAGTGCCTTATTATTACGAACCATCCAGTTCAAATATTATTGAGAATATCACTTTGCAACCAGGTGACAGCGTCAGTTTTGTTTCCACTACATCATCAAGATCTAATTTACTAGAAACTGGTTATAAAGATATTGGACATCTCGTTAGTAAAATCATTATTAGCGATGCAAAGGTCATACAAGTCATTAAGTCAGAGAGAAATGTAAATACTACAAAAGCTTCTGAGTCGCAAAATAGTTTGGTCATTGCGTTGAAAGTACCGCAGGTATTGAAGCTAGAAATGGCACAAAAGATTGGTGATATCAGTATTGTTCCTTCCAGCGTAGCTAAGCGTTACCTATCGATTCGCAGTAGCGATATTCTGGAAGATCAATTTGGCGTTAGAGAATTACGTGGTAAGGAATAAAAATGAAAAAAACATTAATGTGTTTACTAATCACCACGATTGGCGTTGTCTCTTTATCGGTTAATTCTAATGAACTAATGAATTTAAATCAGGGTTCAGCAAAAACTATCTCTTTGAAACGTCAAATTTCAACTGTATTTGTAGGTGCCCCAGAAATTGCCGACTATAAAATCATCGATGAAACCAAAGTGGTAGTTTACGGTGTTGGTCTTGGTGCGACTTCTGTAATTGTCTATGACCGAGCCGGAAATGAGCTTTATAACGCGGAAGTGGTGGTTAATAAAAGTCTGCGATTGGTAAAACAGACGTTGATTGCCCGTTTTCCAGATGAGTCTATCAACATTACCAATGTAGGCGAGCAGGTTGTTCTTGACGGGGTGGTAAGCAGTGAGGAAGTAAAAACTCAGATTTATCGTACCGTCGGCGAAATGCTTAAGAAAAGCGTCACTCGTAATACGCTTACTCTACAAGATACGAGCGGTGGACAAGTTGATTCTTTGGATTACACCGCCACTTATATTTACGACAACATTATCAACAATCTCAAGGTGCTGACTACCGAGCAGATCAACGTCAAACTAACAGTAGCCGAAGTATCGAGCTCGTTTCTATCTGAGCTAGGTGTCTCTTATTCAGACAGTGGTCAGGCGGGGCGTTTTGTGAACAAACTGCTTGATTTTACGGCTCAGGACATCGTTGCGGTAATTACTGCTAGTGGTGACGACCAAATTGGTCGTGTACTTGCCGAACCCAATCTTTCGGTGATTTCTGGTGAAACCGCAAGCTTTCTTGTTGGTGGTGAATTGCCAATCGCGATCCGTGATGAGAGCGGAATTAGCGTGTCTTATAAAGAATATGGTGTGAAGTTGTCTATGGTCGCCAAGGTGACGGATTCGGAAAACATTCGCTTATCACTGTTGCCAGAAGTCAGCTCTATCGACGAAGAAAACAAGACCGCGAATGGTTTGATCAATGTACCTGCGCTACGTACACGTAAAGCTCAAACGACCGTTCAACTAAAGGATGGCCAGAGTTTTGTATTGGCAGGTTTGTTAACGTCAGAAGAGCGTGAGTCATTAAGCAAAATCCCTGTATTGGGTGATATTCCTATTCTTGGTGCGTTGTTCAGCCATACAAAATCCAATCAAACCAAGACTGAATTAATCATTGTCGCCACGGTGAACTTGGTTGACCCAGTCAAAGCGGAAGACATCAAACTACCAAGTTTCCGTCGCACCAGTGATATCGAGCGTCTACTGAGAATCGACCTCTCATCAATGAATGAACCTGAGTTGGAAGATACGTTGAACAAAGGGGGATTCAATTAATGAAAAAATGGTTATTGGTTTTATTTGTTTTGCTTCTGAACGCTTGTTCAAACGTCAATATTTCAAACACCAGTGTGATGGAACAGCTTCAAGAGAGCTATGAGTTTGATGCAACAGGCAAAGAGTATTCGGTATCTCGCGCCATGTCATTTATCAACGAAGTCAATGAGCGTGAACCGAAAGCAAAATTCAAGATCTACTATCAACCAAGTGCGAGTGAATTTATCGATAAGCTTTTGGTGCAGCTAAAAAGTTCAAAAATTAGCAAGATCCGCTACGAAGTTGAAATTGCGCCGAATGAACAGAAAAAAGCCATTCTAATTCAAGCTCAGTATGTTCATATCCGCAGTCAAAACTGTGGAAGTCTCGCATTTTCAAGCAAAGATGAATACCGATTCGGTTGCGCGTTAGAACACAACCGAAACATTAGTTTGGTTAACCCATTGAAGAGTACTTACTGATGATGGATCTCGATACATTATTTAAAAGTTCATCCTCAAAAAGAAAAGGTGGCAACACCAACCAAGATTTGATCGTGTCTGACGATTCGGGGTTTCTTGCTGCCGTTGATGAACTGTACGCAATCGAGGGGTTTGAAAAGCCCCTCAAAGTAACCGATTTGGATGAAGAAACAACCTGGAATCGCAGTGACGTCACCTTAAATCACGTCATTTTGGATATGCGTAATAACCAAAACATGGTGGAGGAGGTTTCTGATATTGCGACCCGTCTTGATGTCAGCATCAAGCTTTTGGTTATTAGTAATTTTGATTCGATCAAGTTACGCGACCGTGTGCAGTCGTGCGGTGCCAGCTACATTCTTTGGGATGAAGAGCTCGATGGATTATTAGCGAGCTTAAAGCGTGACATTGCAGAAGCATCAAAAAGCGGTAAGACACGTATTGCGAAAAGAATCCTTATCTTGGGTACAAAAGGTGGTATCGGGGTTTCTTGTATTAGTAGCGTGTTGGCCAATGCATTGGTTAAAAATGCCAACCTAAAAACTCTAGTGGTTGATCACGATTCAGGTGCGATGAATGGCGATATTTTTCTCGGTGTTAAGGGGTACAAAATCAAGGAAAACAGTATCGATTTGAATCAGTCAGAGATCGATTCTGCCATTGCCACCACGTATCTGTGTAAAGTGACCGAAAAGCTGGACTATTTAGCCTTGGAAAAAACCACTGCGTGCCTGAGCGATCATGCATCGACTCTATTCAGTCTTTCTTCAGAACTGGTTGATAAATATAACTTTATTATTGATTCGGTACCGATGAGTTCCTTTGAAGAGGTTCACGACCAAGATTTAGCGGATAAATACCACCGGATTTACTTAGTTTGTGAACCGTCTGTCTCTTCATTACGCGCTTACAACCGATTCAAAAAGAAAATCGGTAAGGCGGAGCATCAGGTGATTTTTAGCCAGACACGTCCTCACAAAGATTATTTGGTGACACTAAAAAGTGCCAAAGAGCGAATCAAATGCCATTCGTCTGTCGATTTTGCCTATGAACCGGGTTTGGAACAAAAGCTGATTCAAATGGGCACCAGTGGCTTGATGAAGAGCAAATACGCGACGTCTATCGCTGAAATGGTTTCGTCTCTTACCGGAAAGCAAATCCAGACTAAAAACGCTAAAAAATTCACGTTGTTTAAAAAATGAATCAACTAAAGCAGATCTATCTCGACTTGCGAGATGAAATTTTTGATGCGATTGATGCCTCAACCTTAAGCGAAATCAGTAACGAAGAGCTGGCGGAGCAGTTGTCGGAGTCGGTCAATATCTTGATCGACAAAAAACAACTGCAGGTGAGTTCGCTAAAGCGTGCCGAGCTAGTTAAAGCGCTTTACGATGAACTTAAAGGGTTGGGACCACTGCAAAAATTGGTCGAAAATGACGATATCTCGGACATCATGATCAATGGTCCATATGACGTCTTTATTGAAATTGGCGGTAAGGTAGAAAAGTCACCGATCCAATTCGTCAATGAAAAGCAGCTGAATACTATTGCCAAGCGCATTGCATCGAATGTTGGTCGCCGCATCGATGAGTCATCTCCTTTGTGTGATGCGCGATTAAAAGACGGTAGCCGTGTCAATATCGTTATTCCTCCATTGGCAATTGATGGCACCTCCATCTCTATTCGTAAATTCAAAGAGCAAAAGATCAAACTAGAAAACTTGGTTGAGTTTGGCGCCATGTCGATAGAAATGGCCAAGTTGTTGTCTATCGCCAGCCACTGTAAATGCAATATTTTGATCTCTGGTGGTACCGGTTCGGGGAAAACAACCTTGCTCAACGCGCTGTCGGGATTTATCGGTGAGGGCGAACGTGTGGTCACCATTGAAGATGCGGCCGAATTGCAGTTGCAAAAGCCTCATATCGTTCGGTTAGAAACACGTCAAGCAAGTGTTGAAGGCACGGGGCAGATCACGGCTCGTGACCTAGTTATCAACGCCCTGCGTATGCGTCCGGACCGTATTATTGTTGGTGAGTGTCGTGGTGCAGAGGCTTTTGAGATGTTGCAGGCGATGAACACCGGCCATGATGGTTCAATGTCTACATTGCACGCCAACACGCCGCGAGATGCAATTGCACGTACAGAAAGCATGGTGATGATGGCAACTGCATCGCTACCATTGGAGGCGATACGCCGCACCATCGTGAGTGCGGTGGATTTGATTGTCCAGGTAAGGCGTCTCCACGATGGCAGCCGTAAAGTCATGTACATCAGTGAAATTGTCGGGCTAGAAGGTAACAATGTGGTGATGGAAGATATTTTCCGATTTGAAACCACAGGCAGCTTTGATAGCGGCAAGATCCAAGGTGAGTTTCGCTCGCCTGGTTTGTCAAAGCGCTCGGTTATTTATGAGCGAGCTCGTTTCTTTGGTTTAGAAGATACGGTCCGGGAGTTGTTTTCATGATGTGGCTAATGGTGCTCTCTTGGGTAGCTCTTGCTATCTATTTTGTCACGCATAAGAAGAAACAAGAAAAAGCGATCCAGCGTATTATCGAGCTCGAACAAGATTTTGAAGGGGTTAAAGGGCAAAGAACCGTCATTGATGCGCAAAAATTTGAAGTGAGTTTTCGCGCCAAAGTTCGTCGTCATTTTAAAGCGTTTGTGACCATTTTGATGCCCAATCCAATTAAGAAGATCGGGTTGTTCTTGTTAGTCACGGCGATCGCGCTCTACTTGACTAATGACTTCGTTTTACAGATGAATTTTCTGACGTTGCTGATGTATGCACAACCACCTTTATTTGTTGTGTTCGTGATTAAACTTCAACAAGCCAAAGCAGCTAAGTTTAAAGAAGATTTTCCAGATGCGCTTAACATACTTTCTGGTGCACTTTCTTCAGGCCAAAGTATTGTTCATGCATTTGAGTATGTGGGGAATCAACTACAAAACGAAGTAGGGAAGCAATTTAAGTTGATGGCGGAACGCTTGCTGATGGGGGAGGACCCCGATGATGTTCTGTCAAGAAGTGCCGCCTCTTTCCCATATGTAGAATACTTTTTCTTTGCGGCGACTATTCGCATTAACCTGAGTCGCGGTGGTCAATTAAAAGAGGTTATCTCTCGTATTAACCGCATCATGTTTGAAGCGCGCGCTATCGACAAGAAGAAAAATGCTCTGACTTCAGAAGCCCGAATGTCAGCCAAAATCATTGCTTGTTTACCCGTTGTCTTCTTGTTGATTTTGAAATTTACAAGCCCAGAAAATTATAATTATGTAATGTTTGAGGAAGGTGGGAAGCCGATATTTTACTACGTTCTTACTAGTGAAATTATTGGATTTATTTGCATCTGGTTTATTTTGCGAGGGGTGAAGTCATGAGCCTTTCGCTATCTGGCGTTATTTTTATTTTTGTCGCTCTTATTATTTCTGTTGTTGTGGCTGTTTTTGCTTTAAAAGTTTGGGATGAAACCAGAGCGGAAATATCAGTTAGAAAAATAATTGGTTCAACAAAAGAACAAAAAAAACGTGATGATCTTTTTTTATCCTTCTTCAAGCGTTTTAGTTTTAATAAAGACGAAACAAAAAAGAAATTGGTAGCAGCTGGAGTTTATAGTGATTTCATTGCTCAGACTTATTATTTGTTCAAAATAATTCCTTTATTCTTGACGATTTTAATTAGTGTTTATTTGATGAGCATAAAAGTCTTAGATACTAATGAGCTCATACTAACGATAGCGCTGGGAATGGTCATTTTTGTTGTTGGACCGGATATGTATATATCGTCTAGAGCGAATAGCATTACTCGACACATTAGCTCACGTTTACCCTTCTTGTTAGATCTAATGAACGTGTGTGTCCATACGGGTATGACCATTGAAGCGACACTTGAGTACTTAGCTAAAGAGTTGCAAACGGTTGATAAATACCTGGCATTTACTGTCAATGTGACTGTTCAGCGCTCAAAAGTGATTGGAATAAACAAAGCGCTAGAAGAGTTTTATGAAATGGTGCCCTCGAGTGAGGCGCAAAGTTTTGTAATGACGCTCATTCAAAGTTTGCAATTTGGTTCTTCAGTTGGCCAAGTGTTAGGCACACTTGCCACCGATATTCGCCAAATTAATATGATGGAACTCGAAGAGAAAATAGGAAAGCTTGGTGCAAAAATGTCAATTCCTATGATCGTGTTTATTATGTTGCCCATCATTATTTTGATTATTGCTCCAGGAATTATGAGGATGTTCTCTAATGGCTAATTGGCTAATTAAAGTCGTAATATTTAGTTTAATGGTTGGATGTTCATCCATAAGTTCAGAGCTTCAAACTAAAGAACGTTTGTTATTGAGTTCGGGTGAAAACCAGCAGTTGGTCGAATTCTACAAGGGTAATTTGGCGGAAGTACCAAGTTATAAGGTGAAATTGGTTAACCTCTATTTGGAGATGGGGGATATCAAGTCAGCCGAACTTTATACCAATACTTATACGGCCAAAGATTTGGATGAGCCAGATTATATCTACAGTTTGGCGAACTTAAACTATAAGAAAAAACGCTACGATTCAGCACTGCAAGAGAGCGAGAAATTCCTCGATGAAGGTGGAGATGAGGCAGCCTATCATCTGCTAGTTGGTAAGATTTACGCGCAACGTAAAGAGTATGAAACGGCTATTCAGCATTTCGAAGAAAGTCGTAAAAGTGGCGCTTCGGATAGAGAGGCGGGCAACAATATCGCTGTGGTCTACCTTTTGCAAAATCGTTATGTCGAAGCGACGGAAATTCTTTATGACCTTTATGTCGCTATGCCAAGTGATGCCAAAGTTCGGTCGAATCTCATCATCTCATCCGTGCAGTCCAACCGCCCTGATATTGCTCTGGAAGTGTTAAAACATGAAAAGGGCGAAGAAGAGGCGAGAAAACAGTTGGCGGCATTAATGAAAACTGTCAACAAAGGAAAGAACAAAGGGAAGAAAGCCGTGCAGCCACAAGTCGCTCAAATAAACAAAGATACGACCCGAGCTACTGTTGTACAGACTGCTCAAGTGACACCAAAAGCGCAAGAAGAAATAAAAAAAGTGGAGCAGGCCAAGCCAGTTAATAACGTAGTGACTGCTAATAACGTAGTGCCTGTAAGTAAGCTCGATGTGAATAACCTCAAGCCTAAAGCGCCATCACTGTATCGTATTCAAGTGCTGGCTTCTTACAAAGCCGTACCGAACGATTATCTCAATTTCCTAAAAGCCAACTACGGAACCGTCTACTCGTATACGCATGGTTTATGGAAGCGCTACTGCATTGGTGAATTTACTGACATAGAGGAAGCGAAAGCGTTTCTCAATAGCTTAAACATCAAAGGTGCCTTTGTTGTGGATTACACCAAGAAGAGGTATGTCGAGCTATGAAAAAAAGGCAGAAGGGTGCCTTAACCGTTGAGGTTGCACTTGGTTTACCTGTTTTACTCATCATGATCTTTAGTTGGATTGAGCTCTGTATGCTGAGTTATTCAATTAGTGTTTCCGACCATGCTTTGACACTGTCGGTCATCAAGACCAAAAAAGCGGGGACATCCAACGCCACGACCCCACAGGAGTATCAAAAACTGTTGGAAAAAACCATTAATGAAAATGCTGGTGTGGCGTGGAAATATTTGGCTAAAGAAGAAAGCGTCAATATTACGGTCGATTATTTCAAAAACTATCAGGACTTTGTAACTTGCAACGTCGGTTATGACGATATTGAAACTTGTCCTGAGCGAAAAGACAAACCAAAGGATATGGCGATAGCGATGTATCGTATGCAGTACACCTATAACACGATTTTGGATGGTGTGTTACCAGATTTTCAAGTGAAGCGTGAGCTTATGGCTATTCAAGAATATGAGCGTTGCGCATTTAAAATTGGTGGAGGGTCGGGCTGTGAAAGCTAAGCAACAAGGTGCTTTTATGGTGGAGCTGGCATTGGTATTAATGTTTTTCTCAGGTTTATTTGTTGTGATGACCAACTATGTTGTTGCCATCAATACCAAAGGACAACTCGATCGCTCCGTTTATTCACTCACAACGATCATGGCGGAAAGAAAGCAATTTTTTGATGGTGAGCTAGATATCTGTGGTAGAGCCGATCCTTACTGCTCTGAAACAAAGAGAGCCGTAAACTATCTATCCAAAGCCTCCTTAAAGCGCATGATGCCGGGCTTTGATGAGTCTAAGTTTGGTGTATTTGTCGAACAGCTTGCGGTAGAGGGCGATAAGCCAAGCAACTTTCGAAAACGCTATAAAAAATTTAGTAGTGGCGCGACCGACGGTTGTAATTTGCCAAATCTAGACAATCTCACTAAAGAAGAGGCACTAGAGCTGTTGCCAATTACTTCTCGTAACCGTCGCTTGCCGATGTATCAAATCACGCTTTGTTACGAAACTCCGTTCAATATCTTTGGTTTGGCAGAGGGCAATGTCATTAAAGCGGTATCCTCGTCATTTTCGTTTGCGAGGGTCTAGTATGTCCATCAAAAAGCAACAAGGGGTCGCGGGCATTATTTTTATGGGCATGTTGCCAATTCTTGTGATCATCATGGTGTTCTCTATGCAAATGACTCAAAGGCATATGGCGCACGCCAAAATTACAGAAGCGGCGGAAGTGGCGAGCTTGGCTTTAATTGCGAGCCCCAAAGAGGGTGATGAGAAGAACCAAGAATACGCACAAAAGATTGTTGATCACTATATTCCAGACAACAAAGGCGAAGTCGTGGCTCGAGTGTTTCATCGACGCTGCGAGTACAAAGACGGCTGCGTGCAGCGCAGCGGTGAGCTTGCACCTTTTACCGATTTTGTTGTTTCTGCTAAAACCAAGCACGACTCCTGGATTTCTTACAATGACGGCGAGATGGGATTAACCAAAGACTTTGAAGTTATGGGGACATCTACGTCTAGAAAATTTCTCCCACAACCCCTAGATATTTACTTCATTATCGATATGAGTGGCTCGATGGTGAATCCTTGGGGAGGAAGTGGCAAGACGAAATATGATGTAGTTGCAGACACGATCAACCGAATCGTGGACGACCTGCGGGAGTTTAAAACAGATAGGAAAAGTCGAGTGGCGGTGATTGGGTTTCACCATACTGCAGTTAAGCAGGTTGGCCGACAGCGTACGGCGTTTGACTATTCCTCATATAGGACACCATCAGCCACGGTGAATAACATGTTTACTGCACCGAAAATCCACTCGCGGAACGATTCCAGCAATATTAAAACATTCGAGGATATCCCTTTAACTGAAGACTATGACGCATTTCTAACTAAGTTTAACAGTTCAAATTATTATGCTTCCCGATACGGCCTAACTGAATCTTGGCAAGGCATTATTGGTGCAGCCCAAATGGCTGAGCAAGCCACGGACTTAAATCCGGAGCAAGTATTTATTTTGCTTTCTGATGGTAGAGATGGTGATTTTGTTCGCTACTACTTGGAAGGTAGGCAGTGGCGTGAAGTTCGATACAATAAATATCTAAACCGACTTGTAAAGGCAGGTTTGTGCGAAAAGTTAAAAACGAGAATTTCACAAAAAAGAAACGTTTTCCAAAGTGAAAACCCTAGTGACAAAGCGTCAAAGACCAAGGTGACGATGGGGGTTATTGGGGTTAACTACGTCGTAGACAAAAGCGATGGGATTGGCGACTGCTTTGGTCACGACAATATCTATCATGCCAAAGAAGGCAATGACGTATACAAATATATTTTGAATCTCATTAATGAAGAGACAGGTAGACTTAAGGATTAAAATGAAAAAAACACTGCCTTTACTGTTACTGGTGCTGCTTTCCAATTATGCCCAGGCCAATTGTGTCAATACATCAGAAGAACAGATCATAACCAAAACATTGCTCTCAACGCATTACAAAACCACACAAAGCGAAGGCTCGATTGTGGTTGATGAAGGACAGACGGAAGCCCGTGTCTTGAATCGTGATGTGCAGAAAGTAAAAGCACAAAACAGCAGTGAACATTGCTTCTTCGATGAGAAAAAAATGTCACTGGTGCTGAATTACCAGCACAACAAATTCGGTTTAACCGATATCCATCAAGATGCGATTCGTAGCTATATTGGTATTGTTGACCCAAATCGTAAAATTTCAGTGGAAGGGCATGCCGACAGCACAGGCTCAGATACTTACAATAAGCAGTTGTCTGCAAGACGTGCCAACACCGTAGCCCGTTTCCTCAAGAAAGATCTGGGTTTGGGCAATCGAATCGTAGAAAAGGCGTTTGGTGAAACCACTCCAATCTGTGCGGCGGAAGAAAACCAGCAGAATGGTTGCAACCGTCGAGTCGTTCTCACTTTGGAGTAGCCGATGGGCTTTCTGGCGGTTATCTGCATTTTGATCATGATGTGCGGAGCTTTGAGCGGCATTTAGCCTTTTACCGCTTAAAGTGATTAAAAATCCCCTTATTTTAATCCGATAAGGGGATTTCTTTTTGTTCGCCAAACGCCTTGATGCAAGGTTCATTGAGAGTGACTCATTGTTGCCTAATTGGTACGCCAAGTCGTTTGGCTATTGGTATCTTCGGGAAGGTTGTTATGCGAGTTTATTGCTGACAGAACAAGCCTAGCTTAGCCGTTTGGGTAATTTGATATTCGCCTTTCAGGTTGCGATACACGATGGTGTTCCAAGAGCTTCCATTTTCTAACTGAAATTCAATAGCATAATTAACACCACTAACCACTTGGGTATGAGCTGACAGCACTTCTTTCAAAGGGGAGTTAGTGTTCATTTGCTCAAGCACCATGTCGAGTGCTTGCATCACTTGGTGATCGATTTCAGCGTTATGCCAGCCTCCGGGCATACTTTCTGTAGAGCTGCAGATCGCGGTATGACGTTCGTTCAACGTATTGTTTTCTTGAGGTTCTTGCTGACATCCTGCCAGTAAAAATAGCGTTGCCGCTGCAACTGCTAGTTTTGCTTTCATGGGGATACCTTGTAGTGAATTGAAAGAGAAGTATAGCCAAGTCTATCGACTGTCTATGTGCGGAGAGTGTCAGAAAAGTTTGAAATTTAAGAAAAATGGAGCAGCCTCTCTAATAAACATTGCTAGACTAACTAAGGTAGCGGCTCAATAGGTATGACTCAGCAATGCTTAAAAGTTATGGCTTGTGGTTCATTATCATTCTTTGCACCCTTTTCTACTGGGGGGTAAAAGCGCAAACCCATTTATGGTGGGCCGAAAACATATCGGCTTATCCCGCACTGTTTATTTTGCCTCTTGCGGTTGTCGCATTCATCAGTTTGGGGTTACGTGCGTGGATACCAATGCTGGCATCCATTGGGCTCATCATTTATTTCACGGCCATTGGTGTGCCGAAAGGGATGGTTTCGAAAGGGGAGTGCCGAAATAGCGTCCGTCTATTTCAGTACAATATGTTGTTCTCTAACCAACATGTCGACCAATTGATCGACTACCTATCACGGGTGCAGCCTGATCTCGTTTTGCTACAAGAAGTCACAGCCCAACATTTAGAGCAGTTAAAAATGTTGGATGACGTATACCGCTATCGCTTCGGTGGCCAGCCGAAAGTGGGCCTACCGTCGCATCAGCTTATTTTTTCTCGCCAGCCTTTATATGGCATGGATGTTTTTTACATCGAAGGCTATCAAAATCTCACCCGAGGCATTTGGCAAGTGGATGAAGAACACCCTGTATTCTTGCTTACCGCCCACCCACCTTCACCTCGCAACAAAGAGATGTGGCTGAGACGTAACGCGCTTATTCAGGCGCTAGAATACCAAGCGACACAAAGCCCGACGAAAGATATTTTAATCATGGGCGACATGAATCTTTCTGCGAACAGTGAGCGCTTTGACACGCTTTTTTCTGGAATGCAAACTGCCCCTATTGCAAGTTGGCCAAACTTACCGACATTGACACTGCCGTCATGGCTGCAAATTTCCATCGATCACTTATGGCTCAACAGTGATTTTGCTATCTGCAAAAGGGAGTCTATCGATGAAGTGATTGGTTCAGATCATCGAGCCATCATGACTTATCTAAACATTCAATGAGAGTGCAAAACGGAAGAATGTTGAAAAATCCCCCATACTGCGCGCGAACCGTACTGAGGCGATGGCAAACTAACCATTTGATTCAAAAAGTTTGTTTTTGTTATTGACCCAAATAAAAAATCCGTTAAAGTACGCCTCGTTCTCACGGCGAAGGTCGTTAGAGCAGGTGGTGTTACCATCGCAGTATGCGTTGCCCTGGTGGTGAAATTGGTAGACACAAGGGATTTAAAATCCCTCGACTTTCGAGTCGTGCCGGTTCAAGTCCGGCCCGGGGCACCATCCTAACTCAAACCAGCAATGGTTATCTAAAAGGCGCGTTGGCAGAGTGGCTATGCAGCGGATTGCAAATCCGTGGACCTCGGTTCGACTCCGGGACGCGCCTCCATTCTCTTCTCTTGTTTTCGTTCTATTTGCTCACGACCTTATTCAATAATTCCTTGTAATCATTGAGTTAATCTTTGTTTTTTCTTCTCCCTCTTTCATTTTGTTTCAGCGACAAACGCGATGTGATCTGCGACGCAATGATTGCGTTATTACTCTAGCTATTTTATAAACTACATGAATCGTTTTTGATTAATGGATAACGTTAACTAGAGGTAGCAACATGGAACAGTTGGGCGACATTTTAATTGTTTTGATTATTTTCACCGCCATTTTTGGTAGTGGCATGCTAAAAATCGTTTTAAATCATCGTGAAAAGGTTAAGGCGTTAGAGTTGACGAAAACGGAAGGTGCGTCTGCTGATGTGCAAAGAGAGATGCAGCAACAGATCGATAAGCTGACCCAGCGTATTATTGTGTTAGAGAAAATCGTCACCGACCAAAAATATCAGTTAGAGAAAGAGATCGCTTCCCTGTAGCGAATGTCGGCATGAAAAATTATCGAGAAGAGACCATGGGTCTCTTTTTGCTTTTGAGCGTCTGTTTATCGTTCGTCAAAAAAATCTTTATTTCGGATATATTTGCTCATTAGGTGGTAAGTGAATGGTCGGATAAGCCAACTGAGCACTGAGCGACCCAAGCGCTCATAAGTAGGGGTATTTTCATAGATTCTACCGTTATAGAGCCAGAGCAATTTTCCACTGTGAGAATACAGTAAGGGCAGTGGTGGCATAAAGGTAACGATATCGAGGTCGCAGCAAATTCGATAGGTTTTATGTGCCAAAGAATAGTGTTTGGCAAAGCGCCAGTCGCCAATGGCAGGTTGGCCAAACGTGACCACACGTTTAATTGATTTTGGGTATTTTCGTTCAAAATAATCGGCAAAAACACAGCCAATAGCACCACCAGATGAGTGACCGGTGATCGCGATACGCTTCCCCTCTTTGATGCGTTCAAGCAAAATTTGCTCAAGCTTTTCAAGCACCGTCATTCCGAGGTGATCTTGATTCCTCGATGGCTGGCTCTCTTGAGTTAACAGGTGATGGAACCCAGCATGAATACGATAGGGAAGACCAAGAGACTGGGTGCTTTTTGTCCATAATGCGAAGTTAAGCAGCCAGTCGCTAAGGCTGTGTGAGCCTTTAATGACGACCACCACTTCATCCGCATTTTTACTCCACAGCACACGAATCATGGTTTTGCCAAATTGGTTTTTGATGATGCGTTGTCCATTTGGATCGAAACCATAGCGTGTTTGCTTAAACACCCTTGGATAGGCGAGGTTGCACAGAACAGCGTAGCGTTCGTATTGATAACGTTTGAGTGGTTTCACGGTGAGCATGTGACTGAAGTTCTTGAAGCCATAGTGCAAAGCGAAGATGAAATAAAAATGACAAACGAAAAAACAGGGCGTTTAAGCCCTGTTGTACATCGTTTTTTCGCGCACTTATTACCAAAGACCGAGCACTTTCCACCACATACCTCCGACAAAGATGAAAATGGGGATAACGATGAGTGAGAAGACAAAGCCGATCTTCCACCAGTTCTGTAAGCTGTGGAACCCTGCGCCAAACAGAATCGGCGCGGGGCCAGACGAATAGTGGGTGGTCGACATATACAAGTTACTAAAAATACCCAACACAATCGCAGCCAGCATAGGCGGTACACCTGCTGAGATGGCGATGGCTAAGAAAGCGGAATACATGGCGCTGATATGGGCCATCGCACTCGCCATTAAGTAGTGACTGTAGTAGTAAACCAGCAAGAGCAAAATAATGGTGGTTGCCCAACCAAAACCAGAAAGCGACTCGCCGATGCCGTTACTAAACCATTTGATAAAGCCCAACTTATTCAGTTCAGACGCCATCATGATGAGCACCGCAAACCAAGTAATGGTGTGCCACGCTTCTTTTTCACTGAGTACTGCGTCCCAAGTGATGGTTCGGCTTAGCAACAAGAAGACGAGGCCAATCAATGCGGTGACGGTAGCGTGAATGCCGAGTGTTGGGCCCAGTACCCATAGTGTGACCATGCCAATGAATGTGGCGCACACCATGATTTCATCGCGGGTCATGGCCCCCATTTGTTGCAACTTCTCTTTTGCAATCGCGCGCATTTCTGGCGTCTTTTTCAGCTCTGGTGGAAAGAACAGATACATCGCGAGTGGGATGAGGAAAAGACACAGCAGCCCGGGCACGATCGCCGCTGCTGCCCAACCAGCCCAAGTTATTTCGACCCCCTGTTCTTTTGCAAAGTTAGCGGCCAGTGGGTTACCTGCCATAGAGGTGAGGAACATGGCACAAGTAATGGCGTTACATTGGAAAATACACTGCACTAAGAATGCGCCAATACGGTTTTGGGTCCCTTTCTCTGGGTCAGAGTCATAGGCGCTGGCAACCGAGCGGAAAAGCGGGGCAATGATACCACCACAGCGAGCCGTGGTACTCGGGGTGGCTGGAGCGAACAGCAGATCGGTGAGAACTAAACCATAGGCTAAACCCAGCGAGTTATGACCCAATTTCGAGATAAACCAGTAACCAACGCGGCGGCCAAATCCTGTGGTAATGAAACCACGTGAAATAAAGAAGGCTGCAGCAATCATCCAAATTGTTGGATGGGCAAAGCCATTCAACGCCGTTTTTATGGGCAAAACACCCAATAAAGTTGCAGCGGTTAACCCCAAAAGAGCCATTGCACCAAGGGGCAACGGGGCGAGAATCAAACTGAGCACTGTGGTCACGAAGATGACCATCATCTGCCACGCTTGTTCTGTCAAACCATCAGGGACGGGTAAAAACCACAACACGCTACCCAAGACAAAAAGGGACAGCAGTTTTAAGTTTGTGCTATTCATAATCAAACCTCCAAAGTGTTGTACTCATCTTAAGTGCTCAGTGGTGTCGAAAAGTGAGCCAAATCAATTTCATTAAGGTATTGATTTTTAGGTTGTTAATTTTGTAACTGAGTGAAAAGTCACTTTGAAAAAAGCGTGAGATTAAGAAAATTAAACCAATAAAAATCATAAAATTTAAACCAGCGATCAGAGTCATGTTTTTGCATCGAAAGAGACGGAATACTCTCCACTTCGCGGTATTCTGGAGGCGTCGTTTTTCCTCATTAGCCACGATTCGATGACATTATCCTTTACAAGGCAGCTGGCCTTTATCCTGAGTTGTACCGTCCTGATTGGCATTGCTGCTTGGTGGAGTTACAGTGCGTATCAATTAGAAAATGTTCTGAATAACCAAATTGCCTTGCGTGCGCAGGTGCAATCACAGCAGTTAGCAAAATTGCCCAGTCTCATTGATGCTGTTGAGCGTGAAAATGCACAGCTGGTGTCGGAGATCATTTCTGTCGTGCAATTGGTGAGTGATGCTGATTTTATTACTGTCAGTGATGAAGAGGGCATCCGGTTGGCACATCCGGTGAGTGAGCGTGTCGGTTTGCCCGTGGTTGGGGGAGACATTCAAAGAGCACTCAATTTGGGTGAGGCATATCTCTCGCAAAGCGTTGGTTCTTTAGGTCCTTCAGTACGTTATATTTCACCGATTTTTTCCCCTGAAGGGGAAGTGGTTGGCATGGTTAAAGTGGGGTATCTTGTCGAAACGCTCAACCTTTGGAGTCGGGAAAAACTGTTACCGCTGCTTTTGTTTGCTGTTTCTGCTCTATCGCTGTTTTTGCTCTTGTCGTGGCGATTTTCGTCTTATGTAAAAAAACAAATGCAAGATCTGGAGCCTTGGCAATTAAAGCAAGCGTTGAAAACCCATCAAGGCGTATTGGATGCGACTCATGAAGCGGTTGTTGCAGTGAACCAACAGGGAAATATTTATTTGGCGAACGACGCTGCGAGAGCCATTCTTCGTCAAAGCGAGCTGGTGGGTAAGGAGACCAAGCAGTTGGATGACGCCAGTCACCTGTTTCATTTAGATGGAGACGATTTCTTAGATAAAGTCGCGCAGCTTGGCTCAGATGGCGTGATCATCAATCGTGTCACCATGCGTACATCGAATGGGGAAGCAGCTGGTGCGGTATTTACTCTGCGACAGCGTTCGGAGTTGCAAGCCCTTTCGGATCGCATCAGTCAGGTCGACAAGTATCTTGAAAGCATGCGAGTGACACATCACGAGCATCAAAACAAGCTGTCGGTCATTTCTGGCCTGCTGCAAATGGGAGCCTTTGATAAGGCGCTCTCTGTCTGTTTAGCGCAAGCGGCACAAAATCAAACACGGATAGACTCGCTACAAGGTGTGAAAAGCATGCCTCAGCTAACGGCGTTGCTGTTGGCCAAACTGAGCAAAGCGAGAGAATCGAACCAGTCATTGAACATTGCGTGTTATGGGGATCTTTCTGGACTGACGCAAAGAGTGAGTGAGGAACAAGTGTGCTCACTAGTGGGGAACTTGATCGACAATGGTTTAGAAGCGTGCCAAGGGCAAAACGATGCCACAATGGTGGTGAAACTACGTGAAACCGAAGAAGAGTTCATTCTTACTTTTTCTAATAATGGCCCTAGTCTTGATGAGGATCTGGAAAGCTTATGCCGCTGGGGTTACTCGACCAAGAGTGCTACAGGGGAGCATGGCATTGGCCTTCACTTAGTGAAATCCATTCTGTCCGAGGCTCATGGTCATGTAGAGCTCGACAGTGACGAACAAGAAACACTATTTACCGTTTATCTTCCGAAGGAGTGAGCATGATAAAAGTCGTGATTGTAGAAGATGATGAGAGAATCGCCGAGCTTCATCAGTTCTTTATTGCTCAACTGGATAATTTTGAAGTGATAGGAATAGCGGCTAACCTGACGACCGCCGAGCAATTGATCATTGCCGCGAAACCCGATCTGGTGATCATTGATAACTACTTGCCTGATGGATTGGGTGTTGAGTTAGTTCAACGCTGTTTGGTGTTACAACCAAAACCAGAGTGCATTGTGATCACGGCTGCCAACGACGCCAATACAGTGCATCTCGCTCATCGTTACGGCGCGTTCGACTATCTGGTGAAACCCGTTAACTACACGCGTTTACAAGCCAGTTTGCTTCGCTTGATGAAAATGAAACAGTTGGTGGATAGCCAGAAAATGGTCAAGCAAAGTGAATTGGATGGCATTTTTCACGCCACTGAACTGGTGGTGGATGAGGCCAGTGGCGTGGATGAGTTTACTTTGCAGCAGGTGGTTTCACTCTTTCCCCACGGCCACAGTGAGCACACCGCTGCGAGTGTGGCCGCGTTACTTGGCGTGAGTAAAAGCACGGCGAGGCGATATCTCGACAAGGCGGTTGAAAGGGGAGATCTTTATGCGTTTTTAGCGCATGGCAAAGTAGGCCGTCCAACGCGTTGCTACCGAAATAAACCGTTCGCCGTGTGATGGTGTCTGCGCAATGAAAATCTGTTATCCCGCTCTCCATTTCAATGAACAGAACTGAAGGAAATCAATTGGTTTTGCTACATTAACGTTTTCCCTTGTGGCGGTGTGGTCATCAAGGCAAAACGGTTATGTGGAGAGAAAAATGAGTGTGAGAGAGCGAATGCATCAACAAAAGATTTACTTTTGTGATGATGAGAGTGTGGCGTTAGAGCAGCAAGCTTGCCTGGAAATTCTCTATGATTTTAACCAAACCAGACCCTCAGAAATGGAAAAACGCACAGCGATTTTGCGTGATCTCTTGGCTGAAGTCGGTGAGAACTGCTACATCGAGCCACCATTAAGAGCCAATTGGGGTAAGCACACACACTTAGGTAATAATGTTTATGCCAATTTCAATTTAACCTTGGTGGATGATACACACATCTACATTGGTAACTCGGTGATGATTGCACCCAATGTCACCATCGCCACGGCGGGACATCCGATTGATCCTGAACTGCGACGTAAAGTGGCGCAATTCAACATTCCTGTGCACATTAAAGATAACGTTTGGATTGGGGCGAACAGTGTTGTGTTACCAGGCGTAACGATTGGCGAAAACAGCGTGATTGGTGCCGGCAGTGTGGTGACGAAAGACATCCCCGCCAATGTCGTGGCCGTTGGTAATCCTTGCCGAGTGTTGCGGCCGATTGGAGAGCATGACAAACGTTACTTCTATCGCGATAACGTTATTGACGATTTACCACAAGCCTAAAACCCGTTAGTGAGATAGCGCATCCACTCAGTTCACTCTTTGATGGATGCGTTTAACCCACTATTTGGCAAGTGGAATGCGTGAGAGTGGTGAAGGGCTGCGTAAGACAAAGTGTTGCCAAACATGATCATACAGCGCTTCTTGACCCGGAAATTCGGCCAAAGATTTGGCTTGCTCTAAATCGCACCAACGATATTCAGTGTGTTCATCATTGAGTGTAACGACTTGATTATCTTCACAATAGACAACAAAAACAGGGATGTTGACGATAGAGTCACTTTTGACTTGATAAAACTGTTCCAGATATTGGCCGTTGTAGAGTGTTTCTACGTTTATTTGGGTCTCTTCGGCAAATTCGCGAACGATGGTTTGCCAACCCGCTTCGCCTGCTTCGATTCCGCCTGCGACATGGCACCAATAGTTTCCTTTAGTGCGCTTCATCATCAAGATTTTATATTGGCCATCAAAACGTGACAGCGCCACACCCGATACCGCGTGAGATTGAAATGGGATCATATTTGTTCCTAGACGTTAACGAGAAGATTGAGAATATTCTTGTTCAAGAGCTTGTTTTTGCGCCTCTTTAATATCCGCCCAGTCAGTGCCGGATTCAATCGCCGCTACGCGTTGGCTATATTTGACATAGGCTCGGCGCAATATTGAATCTAAGCGGATCTCCGATTCTTTTTCGAGCGCTACGATGGCATTCAGGTAATCCCAGAGTACATCCGCCAATTCATCTTCTAAGTAACACGTACGCTCTCGCGGGATCTCATCGAACACGTCGTCGACTTCCTTTTTCAGTTCGTTGAGATAGGTATGTGGCCCCAAATATCAAGAGTTACTTTGATCGTACTTCGCCTTACGTCGGACCACTTCGAGTAATTGTTCGAAATCTTTCATCGTCTTAGCTCCTTTCGCGATGAGGAGGGAGTGTAGCCTGCGAGGTCGCAGGTTTGTAGCGATCTATGTTGCAATTTGTTGAATCAATTGATGAAAAACATAGTTGAAGTGGAGTTGGCCTAAGTCAAAGAAGCGAAATGGCGATAGGCCTACACTGCGCAAAAATAACAAGCATACTTCCTATGAGCAAACCATCGATTCAGGACGTCATCGCCAGTTTCACTTGTATTGAGCAAGCACTAGACTACTTTGACATCGGCTATGACAGCCGTTTTATTGACGAGTATCGCAGTGAACTGGTTAAACGCTTTAATGGATACTTAATTCTTACTAAACCGGACGATTGGTTCTCGGCAAGAAGAGCACTCAAAAACGCCTATTGCAAAGTACAACGGGGTCGCTTGAACCCACATACACGTCAAGCATGCCGCGGATGTACCTCGTGTCAGCGAAGGTAGATCTCAAGGACTCAATATCGTTACAAGGAGCAGGAATGGAGACTTGCGGTAAATGCCGGCACTTTTGTCGTGCTAAAGAAAACGTCAAAGATTTATGTGGGGCATGGGAGCAGCCCACTTTCGCCAAAAGAGCTGCGTGCGGTTTTTATATGCCTAAAGCGCGTTCCCACACGCAAACTCACGCATTGGCAGATAACAAAAAGGCCTAATATGTCGCTTTAAACTCAAATGCGACGGCCCCATCTTGTTTAACCAGTTGAATACTAATGAGTGAATCTGTATATTGCGAATGCGCATGATAACACTTCTCAATTGGTATTAAGTACATGGATAGAGACCCTCATCGCCAAATGATGCCCGCTTCTCACCGTGAGTTCGGGGTAGAGGCAACTGAAACAGCAATCTTTGGTATCTCCTTCGCCGCTTTTGGGCCTGATAATCAATCGTCAAGTCGAAGCAAACAAGCATTGGCCTTTTGCTCTTCTTTCGTGGGGGCAGAGTGAAAAAGTTATTGCTGGCTCTTGTTTTTGCTGTCCTTTGCGTCGGTGTTTGTCGGAGTAGGGGATCTCACACCAGCGATGTTGTTGTCTGGGGACACGCAGGCGCTTCATTTGCTCGTGACGAGCCGTTTACCTCGCCTGCTGGCGATATTGCTTTCTGGTGCGGGTTTGAGTATCGCGGGCTTGATTATGCAGCAAATCAGCCAAAACCGATTTGCTGCGCCATCTACGTCCGGCACGATTGAATGTGCCATGTTGGGCTACATCGTCAGCTTAGTGTTTTTTGGCAAAGGGGACAGTTGGTTACTGATCTTCAGCTTTGCGATGGGTGGAACATGGTTGTTTGTCACGTTTGTTCAACGTATACAGTTCAAAAATGCCGTGTTTATTCCCCTTATCGGCATCATTTTTGGCAACATCATTGATTCTCTGGCGACGTTTATTGCTTATCGGTATGACTTGCTGCAAAACCTTTCTGCTTGGTCGGTCGCCAATTTTGCCAACCTTTTGCAAGGTGATTACGAACTGCTCTACATTGCGCTTCCGGTGGGAATATTCAGCTATCTCTATGCAACAAGAATTTCCGCTGCAGGCTTAGGTAAGGACTTCGCTCTCAACCTTGGTTTGAACTATCAGCAGGTGGTGGTGATTGGTGTCCTATTAGTCTCGGTACTTTCCGCCAGTGTCGTCATGATTGTTGGCCAATTGCCTTTCTTGGGGCTGATTGTGCCAAATCTGGTGAGCTATTTTTATGGTGATAATTTACGCCGCAATATTCCCCTGACAGCTCTATATGGCGGCTTGCTGGTGCTTGGTTGTGACTTGCTTGGCCGCTTGATTATTTTCCCTTATGAAGTGCCCATTTCCATGGTGATCGCCATTTTGGGTGGCGCTGTGTTTATCTATCTGATCTTGAGAGGGAAGCAACGTGTCTGATCGTGGCAAAATGTGGCTGCTGCTGGCGATAAGTCTAGTGATGGTGACTCTGTTTTTGGGCAAAGGACTTACACTGGACAATTATCAATACTTTCTCTCTCGCCGTATCCCCAAAGTGTTGGCGATGGTACTAGCGGGTGTTGCGATTTCTCAAGCATCGCTTCTTTTTCAGACCGTGACGCACAATCGCATACTGACACCGGGAATATTGGGATTTGATTCTCTCTATTTATTGGTGCAAGTCATCATTGTGGTGGTCTTCGGCGGTTTGAGCCAGTATGTACTTAACGCCTACTTGAATTTTTCGCTCTCCGTCGTGGCCATGGTTTTGTTCTCTATGGCATTGTTCGGCTTTTATTTTCGAGGAAAAGAGAAAAATCTGATTACTTTGTTGTTGGTGGGTTTAATTGTTGGCCAGCTCTTCTATAACGTTGCCTCTTTCTTTGTTTTGATCATGGATCCTAATGATTACGCGACGGTTCAAGCCAGTATGTTTGCGAGCTTCAACAATATTGATACCCAATTGGTTTACTTTACGGCACCCATTCTGTTGATTGCATCGCTGCTCATGTATCGCATGCACGCCGTCATGGACGTGTTTTGGTTAGATAAAGATAACGCCACCAGTTTGGGGGTGAATGTTCGTCAAGTAACCAAGCAGGTGCTGATGTTGAGCGCGGTTTTAATTGCCGTCGCCACTGCGCTAATCGGGCCAATCTTGTTCTTTGGTTTACTCGTGACTAACTTGGCTAGGGAGATGTTTCACACCTATCGTCATGCCCAGTTATTACCCGGCTGCGCCATTTTGGGTGTCACACTGTTGCTAGCCGGCCAATGGCTGGTGGAAAACGTCTTAACATTTCAAACAACGCTCAGCGTAATCATCAACTTTGTGGGTGGCATCTATTTCATGTCGATGTTGCTGCGAAATCGTATTGTGTAGGTAGGCTATGATTGTTCTAGATAAACTCACTAAACATTTTGGCAAGTGTGCTGTTGTGTCATCGGCTAGTGGCCAATTTGAAAAAGGAAACGTCACCTCCATTATTGGGCCGAATGGGGCTGGTAAAAGTACACTGCTGTCGATGGCGTCGCGTTTGCTTGATCGTGATGGCGGGGCGGTGTTGATCGAAGGGAAAGAGATTCAAACGTGGGATAACAAAGTCCTTGCTAAGAAGTTGGCTGTTTTACGCCAAGCAAACAGCATCACGATGCGATTTACTATTCGCG
This sequence comes from Vibrio vulnificus CMCP6, assembly GCF_000039765.1. Taxonomy (NCBI): domain Bacteria; kingdom Pseudomonadati; phylum Pseudomonadota; class Gammaproteobacteria; order Vibrionales; family Vibrionaceae; genus Vibrio; species Vibrio vulnificus. Next base: position 114,545 of record NC_004460.2, read on the forward strand.
AAATGGTGGCCTTTGGCCGTTTTCCTCATTCTGGTGGTCGATTGACGGCGCAAGATCATCAACAGATCGACCGCGCGATTCAGTATCTTGATCTCAGTGATATCCAAGATAAATATCTCGATGAACTCAGTGGTGGGCAGCGGCAGCTCGCTTTTATCGCCATGGTGATTGCCCAAGATACCGATTATGTTTTCCTTGATGAACCACTGAACAATCTGGATATCCGCCATTCAAAGCAGATCATGCAGACGATTTGCCGATTGGCCAAAGAGATGAACAAGGCAGTGGTGGTGGTAATCCACGACATTAACTTTGCGGCGTGTTATTCCGACCAGATTATTGCTTTGAAAAAAGGTCAAATTGTCGCCAGTGGTAGTGTTGAAGAGGTGATTGAAGAAGCGGTGCTTGAGAAGATCTACGAAACGCCGTTTAGTGTCATTGAGCGCGACGGTAAACGTATGTGTACCTACTTTTAAACTAGTGAGTAAGTCGCCTCCCAGATGAGGAGGCGATGGTAAAAACCTTGCTATTTGGTGAGCTCTTCGATTATCGGGCAATGACTGTCTGAATTACCAGGGCAGGAAGAAACCCAACCTTCCAACTGCTTTTTTATCTCGTGCAAATGCGCCAACTTCTGTTCAATTTCAGCCAGTTTTTCTTTGGTCTTTTCTTTGACTTCGCTGCTTTTACGGTTAGGGTTTTGTGCCAGTTGAACAAATTCTTTGCACTCTTGAAGAGAGAACCCGGCATTTTTAGCGCGTGATACCAGATTGAGTTCGACGATGTGTTTTTGTCCATATTCACGATAGCCAGCGTCACTGCGTAGCGGTGGTGAAATAATGCCTTTTTCTTCGTACATGCGAATGGATTTGCTTGATAATCCGGTTAATTTTGCAATAGCACCTATGTTCATCGTATTGTCTCATTTCGCGGTTTTAGTTGATTGTACTCCTCGTGACGGGTTTAGCAATGGTATGTGGGGCAACGCCAAAATGACGTTTGAAGGCACTGGTAACCTAGGTAAGTCTTTTTGAAAACGAATCCGACCAACAAAAAAAGCCCCTTAGGGGCTTTTAAGCAATTCGTTACTCTATAAAATTACGCTTTTTCAGGCGTTAGAGTTTTTTTTTCCTGCTGCATTTTGGCTAGGAAGTAGACGTTGACACACGCAATAAAGCCATTAGTCACAACCACTGGCCATGCGTCAATCATCAGACCGTATGCAGTGAATAGTGCACAACCGATGAAGTTTAAAACGCGCAGACGAACGATGTCCTTCATCGTTAGTGAGATTGCAACCATGATTGACGCTGCGTAGCCTAGGATTTCAACCATATTCATTTCCATAATTTGACCCTCTTAAATCTTGCCGAATATGTCGGTACCAATTCTTCTCTTCTTGAGATAAGTGAGGAAGCTCCATGCCTCGAATGGTCTAATCGTGTTTTCGTTAAGTGCACTATATCAATGGAAAATCCGTGATGAAAGCCTCAATTCAAGGTTAAGAGAAGGTTAGCGATTACGCAAACGTTTAGAAAGAAAAACGTCAATAACGCAACTATTCGTTTACTCAATAAAAGAGAAGGAGATGTTGGGACGAATTATCTTTTTCGCCTATTGAAACGATAGTTGGACAGTGAATTTACACTGCCATATCATTGCGAATGAGAATTATTATTGATAGGTGTTGTTTATGTCTATTTTGATTGCTGTGTTGTTTTCGCTGTTATTGATCGTAAAAATGAAAGTAGAAAAGGCTTATGCTTTATTGCACATCGCATTGCATGTTGTTTTTCTTATTCTAGTCGGGCAAACCTATGCAGTGAGCTATTTGATTGTGATGTTTTTTTCTGCTCCGATTCAGATTGCCATGTGTCATCGTGGGGAGTGCAAAGAAAAAGGGCATAAGTGGTTTTCTATCCTGCCGGCGCTTGTTGTGATCATCGTGGCTTTTCTTTGAACGCTAAGAGTTTGAGCGTCCGGGCGTTTGCGCTTCACGGCTTAATTCAGAGTAATTAAGCCGTGAGAAACAGCTATTTTGAGAGACTGTCGCTTTAGCGAGCCAGTTTGTGGTGCGCGCGAGAAAAATGTCCAGCTGCAAAAGCGCCAACAATCGATAGCTCTCCGGCTAAGCAAAGTGCAGCACAAACTTCAGCCAATGCACGCGCGTTGCCTTGTCCATACAGGCCTAGAATGTCTAGACAGGCCTTTTGGCTTGGTAGGCCAGTGCCGCCGCCAACGGTTCCGACCATCAGATTTGGTAATGTCACGCTCGCATATAAGTGCCCATCGGCGGTAAGTTCCATCCGGGTAATGCCAATGGCTGATTCAGCCACGCAAGCGGCGTCTTGTCCGCAAGCCAAATAGAGTGCCGTTAACGCGTTGGCGTAATGGGCATTGACACCAATTCCGCCACTCAATGCCGCACCCGTCGTCGTCATCTGACCGAATTTGACCATTTTTTCAGGCGTAGTATGCAAGTACTTTTCAACCATCTCGCGGGAAAGAGTCACTTCGGCGATCACTTTTTTCCCACGGACGCTTGTCAGTGTTTTGCTGTTTGCTTTTTTATCCCCTGAGAGGTTGCCATCTAGAAAGGCTTCTTTGATGTCGATGGGGCAGGTTTCCAATATTGACTGAAATACAGCGTTGGTCGCGATTGTCACCATATTTTGCCCAGAGGCGTCACCTGTTTGGTATTCAAACATCAAGTAGACATGATTGCCTTCCATGTTGATGTTGATGTCACTGAGCGTACCATGCGAAGTCGTGGATTCGGCGATTTGCTTAAAACGCTCGTAGTGGGTGGTCACCCAAGCGACAAACTGACCCGCGGAGACTAAGTTCGTGAATGCGAATACGGGGGTGCGTGTCACTCCTTCATTCACCAGCATGGCCGTTGCTCCGCCGGCTGCGGTAATGAGATTGGCCCCTCGTGAATAGGAGGCCACCAAAGCGGCCTCTGTCGTGGCAAGGGGGATCAAATAATCATCGCTGGCAAACAGGCCATTTACGCGCAATGGTCCAGCTAGCCCAACGGGGACTTTTACCGTACCAACAAAGTGCTCAATGTTCTTTTGATAGAGCGCCATGTGCTCAAGAGTATGTTGATCTAGTAATTGGCCTTGAGTGGCATGACAGTTCACCACATCCCAACGCTTCTTTAGAGTTTTATCACTAATAAAAGGGCTCTTGGGTAAGGTGCGTTTTGGTGGGGCGTAATTGGGGTTGAGTTTTTGCTCTATCTGTTGCGCGCTATCTAGACAGCGAAGTGCGGTATGAATATTTTTATTTTGCGTAGTTTTAACGGGCATAAGTCTGTCAGCAAGAAAAAGGAAGCGTCGATTCTACTGAATCAGGAAGAGTAAACAAGGTGGTAAGCGTAACAAATGGTCACACTTGGATATCCAATAGACTACCAATCACATCGTTGTTTCGTTCAATAACGCTCGCACCAATACGGTTATAGCTATTGGCTTGGCTCAGTTTCATCAAAGCTTCGTTGTGATCTTTGGGTGGTTGAGTGGGTTTTTCTTCAGGTTTGCGATCAAATTCGACACGATTAAAAGCGAGCTCATCAGAGGTAGGATTTCCGTTTGCTTGGTTCACTTCCAACGCAGCCTCTTCAGCCATCTTACTGGATTGCTGAATGAGTTGATAACCGGATTGAACTCCTGAAACTGGCATGGTTAAAACGCTCACTAATTAACCTGTCTTAAGCATAGTTGGATTTGACAATGGTGGCAACTATGCTAGCAAAATCGTGTTTAGATAATCTCTTCCTAAACAAATAACTTAGCCAATGCATCACGCTCTTCAAGGCTTAGAATGTCATTGTCTTTCTTTAACAAAGCAAGTTGAATGTCGCCTTGCAAATGTTGTAGCTGAAGAGGAGACAGCCTTTTAAGCTCTTCACGCAGTCGTTCGAAATCAGTTTGTTTCATGTTAATCACCGATCTGTATCGTTTTTTTTGCTCATCATTCATTACGGTGTTGTCCATCACAACGAGTGAATAATGAACAATGTACTGGATGAACGCTGTTTTATTGTCCGGAAAATGTCAGGGCACGGTAAAACTGGGCGGTATAGAAAGGGCGTGGATGAAAGGTGATAAACGGTGCTAATAGGGCGTTTATCACCTATAGATGAAGTGGAATGTTTGGTTACTGCGTACGCACTGCAAGCTTACTGGCTAATGAGTGTAACTCTGGCATCATTCGATAAATTAAGTGCAGTTGTTGAAGCACCATGCGAGCACTGCCTTCATCATCTTCACGCCATTCACTCAATCGCTTTTCCAAGTCCGCAGCGTTACTCGTGTCGACATCACAATCATCACAGCGATTGTACAACTGAGATTGAAGCGTCTCTAAGTGCTGGTGGATTGTTCGGTGTGCGTCGAGTACCAATTGATGTGTGGACTCGTCATCCAAGCGAGTGCGGTGAGCTCCAAGGGCAGAGATGTAGCTCAGCATGGCATGATTTAGAGTAAGAAAACGGAAGCTCTCATCGATTGCGGTCTGATATTTTCCAGGCTCGATCAGCATGTTACTGATCGCAGACGAAAGGTTGGCATCCTGGTTATGCGCATTACGCCGTGCAATACGATAAGCGAGGCTATCTTTTTTACCAATTCGGTACTGACCAATGATTTGCAGTAAGTACTGTTTGTTGGCGTCTATCGCATCAGACATCACTTTGTGTAAGCGACGAGACTGCCAGTCAGGCAGAATCAAAACCACAGCAGCAACGGCAAGTGCGCAACCGATGAGCGTATCGGCCAATCGAGGCAATACAACCGCATAACCTTCACCCAACTGGTTGAAGCAAAAGAGCACGAGTAGGGTGATGAAACCAGTCGCAAATCCGTAGTTATTAATCCTAAAGGCAAAAAAGAGCACGCCAGAGAGGACGATAAACACCAGTTGGCTCTCTTGCGATGGGAAAAACGTGAGTAGGGGAACACCGATAAGTAAGCCAGCAAAGGTGCCTGCAATACGTGCAACCAGCTTTTGTTTTGTTGCACTGTAGTTTGGTTGGCAAACAAACAAAGTGGTTAATAGGATCCAATAGCCTCTTTCAATCTCGAATCCATAGATCACGCCATAACCGGCAGTCAACGCTATCGCCATCCGAATGGCGTGACGAAACAGCATCGAGTCTTTGTTGAAGTTGGCCCGAATGCGCTGAAACATGGCTTTAAGAGTATGCGGATTAGTGTCGTCCAGCAAATTCTCTTCCAATTTTTCCGCATCAGGATTACTGATGTTATTAAACTGCTTTTCAACGGTAGCGAGATTATTAAATAAGTAGTTAAGTTGGCCGAGAAGATGAGACCATTTTGGATTTTTTTGTTCTTGGAGGTAGCTCAATGCGTTTTGCAGTTCTGCCAAAGCCAAAATGGATTGAGACGCGTGGTTATACTCATTGCCTAAGCGCAACGATTCGGCAATTTCTCGACAGGCAGTTGCTTGCGCCTCAAGCAAATACTTAAAGCGGAACAAAATATCTGACCGCTCGAACTGTACAGCAAGATCTTGATAGCGGTAATGGCTCGAGCTGACTCGCTCGTGAATATCCTGCGCAATAAAGTAAATATTGAGGAAGCGGTCACTTGGCCCATCAATATGACCTCGTTTCGAACGGCTCAGCAAAGTCTGTTTGCAGTTGTTGAGTGCATTAACAGTCCGAGCATTGAGGCTTGCAGCGTTAATGCGCATCGGTTGAGGCGTCATGTTGGTTACCGGATGGAAGAGCTGTGCTTTTGCATCAAGATAGTTGGCCAACTGGTGAAAGACGTTGGCTAGGCTCTGTTGGACAGGCTGCATTGGCCAGAGGATTTGCCAAACCATCGACATAAAGTAGTACCATGCGGCGCCTGAGAGTAGCAGCAATGGTTGAAACCAAATATTGACACTTTGGTGTGCGCCGAGCATGGCATAGATTGCGATAAGCAAAGAGCCAAAGGCGATGCTGGCGTATTTGGGGCCAACTGCGCCCAACATAATGAAGCCAAAGGTGGAAACAAAGAGCCCAATCGCAAAGAGCCATGGCGTATTAAAGAGAAGCTCAATTGAAAACGCCGCGATAGCAAAACAGATAAACGTGAGCAACACGGCTTTAAGCCTGCCGCTAAAACTGTCATCACTTTCCGCCAAAGCGGCGGCAATAACGCCGAGGATTAAAGGCGTGATCAAGGTATTTTGTTCGTAGTACCAAGCTGGTACCACAACACCGAGCAAAGTGATGAGGATCAATACACTATAGCTAATGGTTTTATTGGCCCAAAAGTGACGAAGTTTGAAACGTAAGTTCACGGTTTTCCTGTGTAAATGAGCATGAACGAGTTACTCGGCAGTGTAGCAGAAACCACCATTAACAATATGACTTGGACACATAAAAAGTTTTGCCTGCTTAGTATTTCTCCACTCGCTGCTGCTTGATAGGGATTAATGGCTACATTTTCCGGTTACAAAATGGTATAACCCTGAAACCCTTGATTTCAGAAGCAAGAGAAATGAATCCATGCTGCTAACGGCCAATAAAACCGCCCAGTTTTTTATCCAAAAAGAGTATCACCATGTCGAATTGCAAGGTCAGTCTCTCCTCTTGGTATCGGTCGGAAGCGAGGAGCACATTCCATTCACGGTTTGGAATGGTGAGATTCATGTAAAACGAGGCTTGTTTTGGGGGGCATTGCAGTTTTTTGCGCATCCGGTCGAAGGTAAGCAGCAGAGCTGGCTGGTACAAGGTCTTCCATGGCCAGAGTGCAAACAATTTGCTCGGAATGCAGTAGAACAATATCAACAGTGGCACGATCAGCAATGTCGCCAATTGAGTCAGTATTTGCCAATTTGGGAAGACGGGCTACACCGTTTAATCTATCTACCGGCTTATTTACCGCATTCAACCGTAGACACTTGGGTTCGTGATGTTCATGGTCAATTAAAAGAAATGAACATGACACTTGATGAAGCGAAACAGCGACTGCCAGAGCGGGTGGCTGCGATGGAAAGCTGGCTACTTGATGGAGAGCAAGCGATTCAACAGCGCAATTTGTCTTGGCTTGAACAGGAAAGGCAAAATTGGGAAGTGTTGTTCAATCAAATCGAATCTTCGCCGCTCAATGTTTCTCAGCAACATGCGGTGTTGCTGAATGATGATCACAATCTCGTCTTGGCTGGGGCCGGTTCAGGGAAAACCAGCGTATTGACCGCTCGGGTGGCGTATTTATTACAAAGCCATCAAGCGACAGATGAACAAATGCTGTTGTTGGCGTTTGGTCGTGATGCGGCTCAGGAGCTGAAACAGCGCTTAGTGGATAAAATAGGGCTTGCCGCGCAAAACACCAGTGTGTCTACCTTCCATCAGTTAGGCTTGTCGATCATTCACCAAGTGGAAAGTAAGCCTGTAGAGATTTCCCCCATCGCTTTGGATGACAAACTGCGTCAAGCATGGTGCGTGGATTGGCTGAAAAAACATTGGATGACCCCAACCAACTTCAAACGTTGGCAAAAACATTTAACCAAATGGCCGATTGCCTACCTCACAGGGGATGATGAGTTGGGCAGCCAATCAGAAAACCCCAAGCTGATTGCTTGGCTGGACAGGCAACTGACTCAATTTGCGTCACTGGGTTTTAGTAAGAAAGAGATCCAAGAGCGATTGGTGGAACTGCCTGATTACACGCGCTTAAACAGCGAACTGTCACTGTGCTGGCCGTGCTTCAGCGCATGGCAAAAAATGCTGAAAGAGACAGAGCAGATCGATTTTCCAACCATGATCAGTCGTGCAACGAAATACGTCAAAGAAGGGAAGTTTGTCTCTCCTTGGCGTTTCATTATGGTAGACGAATATCAGGACATTTCACCCGATCGGCTGGCTTTGGTTGAAGCGCTCTGCGAAACAACCCATAAGCAGCCAGGAGCCTCTCTTTTCGCCGTCGGTGATGACTGGCAGGCGATTTATCAGTTTGCTGGCGCGGATGTTGATTTAACCACGGGCTTCCAGCAGCGTTTTGAGCACTCAACGGTGCATCACCTTGATACCACTTATCGTTTTAATAACATGATTGGAGAGGTGGCAAACCGATTTATTCAGGCGAATCCACGACAACTGGTGAAAACGCTGCAGAGTTACAAACAGCAGAAACAAAAAGCAGTACACACAGCGCCAAGTAACTCGGTGGAAAAGATCCTCGACCAGTTAGATAGAAAGTCGGACAAGCAGAAATCAGTGCTACTGCTTGGTCGTAATCACTATCACAAACCGGACCTTTATGATGATTGGGTAAAACGCTTCAAAAACCTGTCACTCAACTTTATGACTTGCCACGCCAGTAAGGGCAAAGAAGCGGATTACGTGATTATTCTTTGCGTTGACGAAGGCCAATTTCCAGCCAAGAAAAAGCAGCTGCATGTTGATGGAGCACTAACTCAATCTTCAGACACCTTTGCGTACGCCGATGAGAGACGCTTGTTTTATGTGGCGTTAACTCGCGCCAAAGAGAAAGTTTGGATCACACACAGTGGTGCAGGCTCCGGATTTGTTCAGGAGCTGTTGGAAAACGACTACCCAGTGGTGAAACACAACAGCTAGATAAGTATGGTCGCTGAGGTAAACTCAGCACGAAAGAACAAATAAAAATGCCAGCAACTCAGTTGCTGGCATTTTTGTTGTCATTCCTAAACCACCGCTTTTAGCGGTTGAGGCACTAGAAAGAAGAATTAGGTGCGACCTGCCAAATAGGCTTGGTAATCAGGGATTTCGACATCAACTTCTTCATTCAATAATGGCGATTCAAAAAGGAACTTTGCCGTTGCACGGTTGGTTGCCACTGGAATATTCCACACACTGGCAATGCGCAGTAGCGCTTTTACATCCGGATCATGTGGTACCGCATTCAGTGGGTCCCAGAAGAAAATCAGCATATCGATTTTGCCTTCTGAGATTAAAGCACCAAGCTGTTGATCACCACCCATTGGGCCGCTGATCATACTTTTAATCGCAAGCCCGGTTTCACGACTAAGCATGTGGCCAGTTGTCCCCGTGGCATACAAGAAGTGGCTCTGCAATTTTTCTTTGTTCTCTTTTACCCAGCGTAGCAGCTCAGGCTTATAGTTATCGTGTGCAACCAATGCAATGTGTTTATGCGCTGGCATCGTGCGAGTTGTTTTTTGCATCAAATGTTTCCGTTATGGTTACCTGATTCGGTTCGAAAATAATTAAGCATAAATCGTCACTGAGATTCAACTGCTTTGACGTCAAAAATTGGCCTGTATTCGGATGGCGATAAAGAGTCTTCAATAGTTGAGAAGTTCAGCGTGTTTGGGGTTAGTGGCTCAATGGTTGGTGAGCTGTGAATCTGATATGGCTTATGACGTAAATAGTTGACCGCTTGATCCACCGATAAGCGCCCTTGCAGTACCATTTGGTCTGTTGGAGCAAACTCAATTTTATTGCGTAATAGGCCACGATAAATGCCATGGCTGAGGTAAGTAGAAATCAAGCCAATCTGGCCGGTTTTATTGGCACTACGTAATTCGCTGATCGCCGCTTCCATTGCCACTGCGCTGCCAACGAGGTAATCAACATCGGGTGTGTCGATCGCTTGTTGTACTAAGTTACGTTGTAGCTCTTTGTCGTTATCCGCCCAGAAACTCTCCATGATATGGATATCACTGCCCTTGATGGCATCTCTAAAACCTTTATCGACGGGCTTGGTGCCGCCACTGCTTTTCGGGCCTAACAGTAATACGACATTTTTGATTCCTGAGCCAGCAGGATGTTTCTGTGCCAAGTAGTGACCCGCTTGATGACCCATCCAATACCAATCCACACCGACGGTGCCTTTCAGATTCTTACTTTGCGTTTCATTGAGCACCAATTGGTTTACGGTTGCGAAAATGGGAATGCTGCCCGTCCACTGTTGCAAGTTTTCGTTAAACGCCATGGGGTCAACGGTACCAAGCAAGATAGCATCTGCACCCCATTTGCTGCATAGCATCAGTTGTTGCTGCTGCTTGGCAGTGTTTGGGTAGCCTCCCGCTTCTAACACGCGTAGATTGACCTTTTGCTTCTCCGCTTCAGACACCATGCCGTAATTGACAGAAAGCCAGTACGAGTCTTTTAAATGTGGATAAATCGCACAGAGTTTTTCCGCCGCATAAACAGGGGTAGAAAATAGGATTGGAAGGGAAAGTGGTAAAGTTTTGCGCAAACAGTGCAAAAAAGTGTGCTTAGTCTTTAACATGCAGCAAGGTTCATTGGCATCGTTGGAAGTTACGTAGCAGAATATAGCGTATTCTCCCCGGCGAACCAATGCTGATCTGCTGTTTGCCGTTGTGTAAGGTTAAGAAAAATATGTTATTAGCAACAGCGAGTATCGGCCGGAAGTTGTTACTCTCGTTCATCGCCATGGCAATGTTGGTGATGTTATCGGCGTTAATTGGCGTCTCGGGCTTTTCGTTCGTGGCAAAAACAGAGCGCAATGTCGTTGATACGGCTATTCCCGCTATGATTGAAGCAAGACAAGTCTCTGAACTCAGCTCGCGTATCATTGCATCGGTCCAAACCTTATCAAACGCCAAAAATGAAGAAGAGCGAAAACAGTCAGGGAAAGAGCTTTTTTCTCAGTTGGAGTCGCTACTTTCGCATATTAAAGCGCTTGGCGGTGGAGAGTCGTTTGATCCGCTATTGTTAGAGCGCCTCGAAACTCATGTGCAAAGTGTGATCGATAACTTGGCCGACTTGGGCGTATCGGTGGAGAAAAAACTGTGGTTAGCAAAAGAGATTGATAGCCGAGTTGAAGAGATGCGCCTACTCAGTGAAGAGCTTGAACAATTGACGCGCACTCAAGTGCTCAATACCAGCACCATTGCGGTTGCAAATGTGACACATATCTATGACTTATTGGAGTCAAACAAAATTCCTCAAGCTTACCAAGCACTTGATGCCTTGGTGGAAGTTGACCTTGATCTTTCCGAGCGCTTGCATGAACTGCATCTGCTCGCATTCAAAATGCTCAACCAGATCGAAGAAGCACGTACACTCACCAATATTGAGCGTATCCAAGATGTGCGTAATGAGTTTGATGCCAACCTCAAAATTATGGTTCGTCGAGTTCAAGCGGTGGAAGATCCTACTCGCTCTGCGCAAATGTCCAGCTTACTTACCGAGTTGGGCAAGCGCCAAGTCGTGTTTAACATCCTCGGGCAACAATACCAAAACAACCTAGAATCTCAGAAGCTCATGCAGCAAAACCTCGCGCTCTTTTCTGAGCTCAACGGTACCGTTAATAAGCTTGTGGACGACTCAAATCAGACAACAACAAAAGCCGTCTCAGAGTTAACTCGCACACTGAACTTAGCGCAGCTCATTCTAACGGTGATTTCACTCGCTGGCCTGATCGTCGCCATCGTGATTGTTTGGCGAGTGGTTTATGTTTCAGTGGTGACGCGTTTAACGGAATACTCAGCGGCGTTGTTGCAAGTGGCTCAGGGCAATCTCGATATTGAGCTTCAAGTTCGGGGCAATGACGAGCTGGCGCATATGGGGCAGGCGATCATCACAGCAAGGAACACGGCTCAAGCACTGAAAATCGTTGCAGAAGGGGAAGCCAAAGCGAAAAAAGAGCTTCAAGAGCATAAAGAACACTTAGAAGAGCTCGTTACTGAGCGCACGCGTCAGCTACAACTGACCAATGAGAAACTCAATCACGAAGTGCTCAATCACGCCAAAGCGCGTTCACTAGCAGAACAAGCAAACCGAGCGAAATCGGCATTTTTGGCCACGATGAGCCATGAAATTCGCACGCCAATGAACGGCGTACTTGGTACCGCTCGCTTGCTGATGGACTCCGGACTGAATCCGTTGCAGAAGCGTTATGCCGATATCATCAATCGCAGTGGTAAAAATCTCCTGGCTATTTTGAATGATGTTTTGGATTACTCCAAAATTGAAGCCGGGCATCTTGAGATTAGAGAGTCCGCCTTCGAGTTGCATCAAATGGTGGAAGACACTTTCCAACTGATGCAAAGCCGCGCCGCAGAGAAATCACTGACTTTCTCTTACCATATCGAGAGTGATGTTAACCATTATTGGCGTGGCGATGTTACGCGCATCAGTCAAGTGCTCAACAATCTTGTTGGTAATGCGATTAAATTTACTCACCAAGGTGCGGTGGATATTTACGTTAGCCTCGATCTCGAACAGGAGAATGTGGTTCAGTTTGAAGTCACTGACACGGGCATCGGCATTGCCCAACAAGAGCAGGCGACCCTTTTCGACGCCTTTACTCAAGCCAGTGGCGGACAAAAAGCCGCGGGTGGTACAGGGTTGGGTTTGGCGATCAGTCGCCGTATCATTCAAGCCATGGGTGGGCAGATGGAAATGGCGTCGGAAGAGGGCGAAGGCAGTCGTTTTTGGTTCACTGTGCCTCTGACGCCTTGCGACGCCGTTGAGCCCGTTGTTTGCCCGCTCGAAACCGAAAACCGACAAGCGACGATCCTATTGGTCGAAGACAACGCTGTGAATCGCATTGTTGCGGAAGGGTTTCTCAGCAGCTTGGGCCATACCGTAGTAATGGCGGAAGATGGTGCGGAAGCACAAATGTTGTTTGAGCAGCAGTTATTTGATATTGCGTTGGTTGATATCAATCTGCCTGATTGTAATGGCACGGATTTGATCCAACGTTTAAAGCAGCAAGAGTATTCAAGTGAGAGAAAAACACCTATGGTTGCGGTTTCTGCTCATGTATTTAATGAGGAAGTGGAGAGCTATTTAGCCTCAGGGTTTGATGGTTTCCTTGCAAAACCACTGGAAAAAGAAGCGCTTTCAGCGCTGATTCAAAAAATGTTAGAAGGAAAAGTTCTGGTGTGCGTAGAAAGTGAAGCAACGGTAGTGAGCAGTGATGCTTGCTCAAGCATTGCTCAATCTAAAAATAGCAACCTGATGGATCCTCAAGTGGTGCTTTCCGATATGGAGGTGCTTGGTGCTGACAAAATGCGACAAATAATCGAACTGTTCAAAAGCAGCAGCGATGAAATTCTTCAAGCCTTAGTGAGCGCTGCCAATGAGGCGAATGAAGCGCAAGTTAAAGGGCTAGCCCACAAACTTAAAGGCAGTGCAGGCAGTTTGGGTCTAAATAAGTTAATGACGTTGTGCAAAACAATTGAAACCCACTCTTCACCAACGAGTCTCTATCTCAACGAAAAAGAAGCGTTGGAAGAGTGTGTTGAGCTAAGTTATCATGCACTGAAGAACTTGGTTCAATAGCGTTTTCTAAGCAGCAACCGACCAAAAAGAAAGCCTCCGTTAATCAACGGAGGCTTTTTTATGCCCGATATTTGCCCAGTTAGTTGTCACTGTCCCAATCAAATTGGGTATCCAGCGCGTTAGGGTCGTCATCAAATGGATGCTCAACACGCCCTCTTAGGCGTTCTAATTTGCTCTCTAACATGTTCACGGTGTCATAATCACCTTCAGAACAAGCGACGTAAATTTGTTGCTCCAGAGCTTCGATTCTATCTCGGATACTCATGGGAACCTCCTTTACGTTAGGTTGTGCTATCGGTTCTCAAAACGATTATAGTCAAGCAATCCAAATTCGATAGGTTGATCGTTGCGATACCAAGTATGAACTTTGTCGCTAAACGACCAGAAATTGGTTGAGCTACGACGAATCGCAAACTTATCCAATAACTTAACGTAGTCTTGCTCAGATTCCATTGAAGTAATGATTTGAACGAATTCGGCTACTTGGTTTTCGTTCAACGAGAAGAACGCCGCAGGGTAGCTTCCGACAACGCCGCGCACTATGGTGAGGTCGTCATTCGCTGGGTCACGATTTTTCTCTTCGTTAAACAAACTTGAGATGTTCAAATGTGCATTGTTGTGCAGCAGTGTATAAAGCTGCTCTTTTCCAGAGTCTGCTTTGACCATCAACATAGTAATTTGCGGGATAGGCAACAGCTTTTCACCTTTTACCAAATTCAATGACTTCAGCAATGCTTCGTTTTTCAGGCTCATGCCAGTATCGACAATCTCATAGCGCGAATTCAGGATTGGGCTTACTTGACGGCGTAATATGTCAAACAGCTCAGACTTGGGATCATCGGTTTTATATACAACGCTAGTCGGTTGGCTAAAGGGCACCACATTGCGCTGCAAGAAATCGCTCAGTTGGCGGTTTTGCTGTTGATACCAGCTGGATTGCTCTTGGTGGCGCATATCTGCGGGCAACAAGGCGATGAAGTTACTTTCACCTTCTAAACGAAGAAAATCCATAAACATGCGAGTGATCAACTGATGGCCAAAGTTGCCATACACATCAAAACCCGCCACTAACAAGTAGTGGATGCGTTCTAGCAAGGCGTAGTCGAGAACCCAGGCCGTTTTGGGCTTCTCACCCACCAATCCCTGTACCACTGAGGCACTATCAAAGTGACGGAACACGGTTAACGCGGCATTGGGGTTAGTGCCATTGCCATCCCATATGATGTCGGTGGTGAGATGCGTACCATTTTTAAACCAATGGTTAATGAACTCCGATTTCGCTTCTAAATAGCGAGCTTGTTGGGCGGAATATTTGACCCAATTGGTGACTGGTAGGGTGTTACTTTCGAGTTCGCCCGGTAGTTTTAGATTATCGGCTTGTGAGCGATAAAACTCATTAACTGCAGGAAGATCCGCTTTGTCAGGATCGAGGAAGAAAACCCAGAAACGATCGTTAATCACATTCAGCGCCAACTGGCCGCGGCACACTGGTCCCTTTATGTAAGCCATAATGGTGTTTTGTGCGTTATCTAGCATGAATTTAAAGCGTGCTTTCACTGGGAGGTCAATAAAAGCGCTCATTGGGTTGGCGGCAATCTCAGGATCGTAACTTGGCAACTGCTCGACGACGTAATCTGCGTCAATAAACCACGCTTTCCAATCCTTCATTCGCTGGCTATTGAGAGCAAAAGGCATGTGTGTCTTATCAACAATCGTGCCTTGCTCGGGAATGATTCGATAGTAAACACGTTCTACACCCGGATCATCGTAGGGGCGACGAGTAACAATGCGCTGTACGGGTTCGCCTGGTGGGGTGGACGAACGAACCATAGTAAAGAAGCGAGGTTCCCCCTCTAACTCAGAGAAATAGAGATGCGATAAAAAAAGATGCTCGTAGATATAACGTGCAGCAAGCTGGTTTTTGCGTGAACTCTTATTGAACATTTGTTCGTATCGCGTGATCTCTGCTGCCTGCTCACGAGTGAGCGGGAGGTGATCGTTCATGATCGCGCCATTTTCTAACCAAGCCATGAGTGTTTGGTGTTCTTTGGCCGAAAGATTTGGCATACCAAAGGGCATTCCCCAGCTTGGATTGGTACGCTCGTACTGATCAAATTCTTCAATCGTCGGACAGGTTTGTTCGCGATCAATCGAAAAATCAAATCCTTCAAGTTGGTCCTGTTGAGGAAGGGGATGACGCTCCTTCTGTTGCAGCAATCTCGCAATCAAGCCGGCATCAATGTTGGCAACACCGGTTTGGGCACGCTCGTTGAGCACAGGATGAAAGCCCGCATCACGCCACTCTTGGGTGGTTTGTGCATCTTCAAATAAGCGTGTGGGTGCTGTGGCTGTGAGACGAGTCCCTTGATAAACAAGCGTCTTGCTTGCGCCACGGTCAATACCTTCTACAGAAGAGAGTTTGAGTTGACATGGCGCGTCGTAGAGCGTGTGACAAACCACACATCGGTTTTCGATGATGGGCTTGACATCGTGCATAAAAAACGCACTTTGAGCCGATTGAATGTGCGCGGTCCGGTCGCGGACTTCGGCCTCGCCAAACAGCTGATCATAGTTGAGCCCAGCATAGGTGGCACAACCTGCAAAAAGTGTGACTACTGCTAGTATTAGAAATGTTCTAAATTTCATTTGGTTAATCGTCTAAATAAGCCATAGTGTTTATTATACTCAAATAACGGTGAGATGCTTGGCCGCCCGACAAGTTTAAGATATCGACGTTATTTGGGTAGAAGGTGCAGAAGAATAGCGCTTTCAATAATAAAACACCATGCAAAATCAAGATTGTGATTGCCCTCTAGCTGAGCATTGCTTAAGGCTGAGATGGCAGATAGGTTTTTTTGATTAGCTCACGCTTCTGACTTATTGGGCTATCTCGCTACACGTTTTGTGTTAAATGTTTTATAGAGAGATATTGGAGTGGTTTCACTTGAAAACACAGTTTTTGCTAATGATGCTGATTTTTTGACCGGCAAACGATGCTCGGTTATTCAATAGTTTTCGTAATGTAACTGGTTGTTTCTTGATGCCATTACTGTCAGCAGGAGCAAAATTGAGCGATAAAATTATGTAATTAGCTCAAAAGTGTGATTTGGTTTAGACTTTGAAAACAATATTCTCAACAGGATTGATATACAATGATTTTTCAGGAGATCGTTTCTAATAATTAGCAGAGCTCTTGAGCTTCTTCTCAAGTACGGATTTGTCGCGGTACTAGAAGGAAGGTTTGTTTAGATTAACGAGATGCTTATCTCGTTTTGCACGTACAGAATGTAACGTTATTTGAGCAGGGAACTATGAACATACGTCCAATCCCAGCGCTTTTGCTTGCGCTAAGTTTTCCATGGGCATCTTCTGTGTTGGCAGAAGAGGTGAATCAGGCCGATCCAGTTGCCGCCGTTGATGAAAAAATCGATGCAAAACAACAAGAGATCAAAGCAGTAGAAGAGCAATACAGCGAAGAAAGCGGTCAACTGAAAGGGTTGAAAGGCGACAACGCTCGTTTGCAGCGAGAAGCCGAAGAGCTGGAAGCGAAACGTAACCGAGCGAAATCTGCTCTTGATAAGCAGTATGCTCGTTTACTGGAAGACCCAGATACTGACCTTGTTTCTTTCCAGAAAAAATACCAAGAGTCTTGGGAAGCGTTGAAACAGAATCAAAACGAAAAGCTCAAGAGTGATCAAAGTATCGTAGAAAGCGAATCTCGTTTATCTCAGCTAAAACAGAAGCTGGCACGCTTAAACAGTGAATACACGAATTTACAAGAGTCTCACGTTGAAGCGCGTGTAAAACGTTTGGAAGCTGAGCTTCGCGAAAGCGCGGTACTAGAAACACGTTACACGACGACTTGTTCATCAACGATGACGATTGGCGAGTGTATTAGCCAAGGCAAATATCTCACCAAGCAAAAAGCCGTAAACACTTTTAAAGATAAACTTTTGTCAGGCTTGACGGAATCGGTGTTGGCGAAGCAAAACTTGCAAGGTGTTCAGTTAAATATCCACGTTCAAGAGAGTCAAACGATTGAAAGTGGCTTCTCAGGCAATGGTGCGTATAGCACGAGTATTCAGGCTCAGCTTCAAGCAAAACCAGAAGCAACGGCAGCATGTAAACTACTTTCTGTATCAAGCCGCTACTGTTTATCAGCGAGCAGTAACTCATCAAAGCAAGAGAAAAAAGATTGGGTCACAGTAACGGTAAGATCGGATCAGTACAATGATGCGGTGACGATCAATGGCGTTAGCTACGGAAGTACGCCAGTCGAATTGCTCTTGCCTAAAGGCAAGCATCGTTTTACGGTGTCGAAACCGGGCTACGAAACGTATAATCGTGAGATTTATGTCGGCTCGACCGATACCGTTTGGGTCAAGTTGGTTGAAGATAAGCAGGGGTAACCCTGCTTTCGCATTTTTATTTAAACGCCATTTTTCGATAATTTGGCATGTTCCCTAAGTTTTAATGAAGTATTTATCATGCGTTTAGTTTTTTCTGCACTTACACTTGCCATGCTGCCTGTTGTTGCTGGAATTCCTGCGATGGCGGAAGAAGCAAGCCCTGTGGTGGTTGTTGATGACGCTTTGTTCACCCAAAACACGTTGCTTAGCGATACGGAAAAGAAGAAATCGGCTAAACAGAATCAGTTGAATAACCAAGCAGAGCAGCTTGAGCGATTGAAACAACAAGAGGCTGAACTTGTTACGCGACTCGATAAGGCGAAGCAACAGCTTGAGAAAGATTATCAACGTTTAAGTGATACGCCTGATTTTGATTTGATGCCCGCTCAGAGTGCCTATCAGTCCGCTTGGTCTAAGGTCAAGCAGAATCAAAGCGAGCAGCTCGAAGCGCGTCAAACGCATGAAACACTCGCAAGCGAATTGGCTGCGATTAACGCAGAAGAAACGGTGATTCGTGGCAAAATTGCACAGCTTCAAGAAGAACGTCAACGTGCTCGTATTGCGACCATGCGCAGTGAAATCAGCCAGAAAGGGGATCTCACCGTATCGTTCACCAATACTTGTCGTAGCGATATGACACTTGAACAATGTGCGAAACAAACAACGACCTTAGCGCTGCAAAAAGCGGTTCGTCAGTACCAAAGCGAACTGATCGACGGAACAACCGAAGCCAAATTGGCCAAACAGAATCAATCGCAAGCCGCTCTGAATATCCATGTATTGAAGCACCAGTCGTCGAAAGCTGAGTTTTCAGGTGAGAATCAATACACGCAAATTCTTAAGGTTTCTTTAAACACTCGACCTGCTGAAAATGCGCCGTGCAAGCTGCTGAACATTGATTCGAAATACTGTTTTTCTCCAAGTCAGGTCGTCGACGGTGAAAAAGTGACCGAAACCGCTTGGCATACGCTGACCATTCGTTCCAATCAATATGGTGATACCGTTTTGATTGATGGGGTGAAGTATGGCTCAACCCCTGTTGAGATTATGCTGCCGATGGGCAATCACCAGATCAGCATTGAGAAAGAAGGCTACAGTACCTTCCGTACCGATCTGATGGTTAGTCAAGACCAAACGCTGAGAGCAAATCTAGTGGCGAAACGCAATGTGGCCAAAACGGGTGAGACGTTTGCGGATAACTTAGGCTCGTTACCAGCACCTGAAATGGCGGTCGTGACAGAAGGCACTTATATGATAGGTGAGCGTGCGGGTAAGCAAGTTCGCTTGAATCGCGGATTTTCGATAAGTACAACGCCGATTACGGTTGCTCAGTTCCGTGCTTTTGTTGACCAAAGTAACTATCAGACAGATGCTGAATTACACAAAATCTGTACTCGTATCGAACAAGCGACGATCACACCTATTGCCAACAAATACTGGCGTGATCCTGGTTTCAGCCAGCAAGAAAACTCTCCGGTTGTCTGTGTCAGTCAAAATGACGCGAACGCCTACGTTAACTGGCTATCCGACAAAACAGGCTACCATTACCGATTGCCTACCGAAGACGAATGGGAGATCGCAGCGAGAGCGGGATCGGAAGCCGATTATTGGTGGGGCGAGAAGTTTGGTTCGGGCCAAGCTAATACAGGGTGGGGGGGAACTCCTTGGTCAAATAACAGCACTTCTCCAGTGAAGTCATTTAGTGCCAATGGCTTTGGCCTCTATGATGTGGTTGGTAACGTCTGGGAGTGGACCGCAGACAGCAAAGGCTTGTTAAAAGGCGGTGCTTGGAGCTTCTCTCCTGAAAAAGCAAAAGCGGAATCGCAGTTGTTTATTTCTCCTGATTCTGCAGCAAACTTTGCAGGATTCCGAGTTGTCAGAGTACTGTAAGCATCAGTAAGTAATGCGAATGGCGAGCCAATCGGCTCGCCATTTTATTTATCAATATGGTTATTTTTAAATACAGTTATTTTCAAAATAGGGGAGTTAGCATAAGCAAATGAGCGTGACCTTATGCTACTTACTTGGTAGGCATAGCCACTTATCCCCTTCCTACTAGAAGCTGCTACGGTGTTGGCTGCATTCGTTCACTGCTCGCCAACCCGGCCTAATCACATAGCGTATCTATGCTCATGAGGACTCACTCATTTGCCGCCGACCTGCAACGCCAAGTTGTTTGGGTATAGCGATAGCAATGTCGACATGTTTATTCAGATTGTTGCGGCAGTTTGTGCGCGATTCCCGCATGACAATCAATACACGATTTCTCTCTTTCCTCCATGGTTTGATGCCGACGAGCAACCGTTCGATCTTGCGCAGTGAAATCCATCATCTCAACACTATGACAGTAGCGGCACTGCTGTGATTTGTTTGCCACAAATTCGTTGGTTACTTTTTCAAACAGTCTAGGTCGGTGCTCTGTCTCAAAGTTGTCCAGAGTGATGTCGCCCGACAACTTGTGAAAGATATCCGCAGTCGCCATGATTTTTAACTTGAGCTTAGGCAGCAATTCACGAGGGACATGGCAATCACTGCACGTTGCCGCAATCACACCTTTGGCGTTCTTGAAATGAACGGACTCTTGGTATTCTTCGACAATAGTATCCATCCCAATATGGCAGCCAAAACAAAACGCATTGCTGTTGGTGAACGTCATACCCCAATGAAAGCCGCTCATGGCTATGGCACCAATAACAAAAGCCAAAACGCCTCCAAGTGGAACGCCTAACCACCATTTGTTGCGAGGTTTATCCCATAAGCTCATAAGACCACTCCCTGATATAAACGTATTTATTGGAAGCTTGCATAATATTCAACAAGTGCTTGTCGCTCTTCTTGAGATAAGGCTTTAATCGCTTTATCCATTTTCTTATCTGCTGAACGTTTGCCTTGATGAAATTGCGTTAAGGTGGTTATCAAATAGCCTTTTTGTTGGCCAGCCAAAATGGACGCTTCATCAAGAGGATCGCTTCCACCATCGGCATGACAGCTTTCGCAACTTTTTAGGTGAATGGCTTTACCTTGGTTTGCCAGTGCTTGATCAAAAGGTTGCTTTGCGCGAACAAACTCCATATCAGCGTAGTAGGCCGCCAGTTGTTCTATTTCCTCTTCTGTTAAAGAACGAACGATGGTTGCCATGTCTCCGGATTGACTGATATCTCCCGACACGTGTTGGACGGTATTGGCGGGGCGACCTTCTAGGTAACGTAGCATTTGGTCGCTGAGATTGAACTCAGGAATGCCCGCAATGGTGGGGATATCAGTGTGCCCACTCACGCCATTTGCCCCATGGCATGCATCGCATTGTTTCTCGCTAACGAGGGCTTGCGTGCTAGCGAAAGCTGATCCAATTGAAGCGATAACCAGAGCAATGGTACAGAAGATGTTGTTTAAAGTAGATTTTTTATCAAGCATAGCGTGACGTTCCTATAATTAAATAGTGCAGTGATACTTTCTAAAGTTAGTTGGCTTTCTAATTTGATAGTAATACATTATTTGAAATCTGCTCGATCTCTTTGATATTTTTGTTTGTTGTGCTAAGGAATTGAATTCGTGATTCGTTTGGATTCGTTATTGAGCTATTTTGGTATGGAATATTATTGGGTGTATAGCTTTATTTAATCTCGTTAATATCTAAATTATGACGGTGGTTTGGATGATCTAAATCAATTAAATGTCGTTTTTTCTCTATTCCATTTCTATGGAAATAGAAAAGATGCTTGAATTAAATGAGACTTGATATCACTTGTTGATTATGTGATTCTATTTATCTAATTGATTTAATTGCATTTTAGTTTTGTAGTTTAATTCTTAAATATTTCAAGTTCAAATGTGTGCCTTATGTCTCAAAAGTGAAATGCTATTATGTAAGTCATGTTGAATTTCTTGTCTGATAGTTGGAAAGTAATTGATAAATATAAAAATACAGATGTATTCACTCCGATAAAATATAATTTATTACGAGTTGTTTTGACTGAATCCTTCCTTTTTATGAGCTCATTACGATGGGGTGTTTTGACGGGAAATCTGGAAAAACTCCACTACAATTACGTAAAGTATAAAGCAACAACTCCAACATACAGAAGATTAATAGGAATAAGGGATAATCCTATGATTATATTAAGAGCGATGTTGGCCTCTGTACTCAGTATTTTACTGATTGCTTGTGGACCAGAAAGTGGTAACGATCAAAATACGCCGCCGCCCCAGCTTGGGAAAGACTTTACGGTCAGAGTGGCTACCCCTCAACTCGTGGTACCTGATGGGGCTAGTGAAACCAAGCTTGTGGTTGATTTTGAAGTGTTTGATGCATCAGGCCGCGCCTATGAATTCGATGCGACGAAAGATTTTCGTATCGCGGTGCTTAAAGCAATGCCTCAAAGAAGCGGCGGTGGGCGAGATGGCAATACGTTTTGGAAGAGCTTCCACCATTCTAGTAATGACGCAACCAATCGAGCGAGCATGGAAAATGTTTGGACAGCGGGGGGAGAGTTGCTCAAAACAGATAGTGGCTACACTTATACCTTTGCGATTGCAGACATTCTGAATGTTGCCGACCCTTACCCCACTGACTCAGCAGATAATGGTGGCATGATCGCGTGGGATGAAGACAAGTTGCATCGTATTGTGATGGCGTATGGTGACCAAGAGCTAGGATTTACCTATGTGTACCAGTGGATTCCTGGAACACCATCCGATCAAACGGTTTCTCGCAATGTCATTGAAGAAGAGACTTGCTCTAACTGCCATATGGGTGAACCACTACATCATGGTCCTGGGTATCGTTCCATTGATAACAACATCGCGGTTTGTACGTCTTGCCACAATGACAGTAATCCCGGTGCCGCCCCACGTCGTCGACCACTGGCCGCCATCGTGCATCAGTATCACGGAAATGTGTATGCCCTCGGCTCAAGTTCAAGCGATCCGACAACCTACAAACAGCCAGTCGATAGCAATGGTGTTTTGGTTACGGACATCAATGGATTGGTGATGGAAGGCAATCCATTTCCACAAGACGCGCGTAACTGCACGACTTGTCACTCGCAAGATGTGACAAAAGCGTCAGATGCGAACAACTGGTTTGAACATCCTAGCCAAGTGGCGTGTGAGTCTTGTCATTTGTACAGAGACAGAGGCGCACACGACAATGAAGTCGGTTTTACCTGGGATAGAGAAACCTGCACAGGTTGCCATCGCCCTTATGAGCGAGATGAAAACGGTGACCCAATTATTGGTATGGATGCCAGCCGAAGCGCTCGCACTGTGCATCTAGGCCGTTTGGATAACTTAGCGGCAGCACGGGATACGTTGCTTGTCAGTATTAAGCAGGCGCGCTTTGTGGATTCCATGTTTGAAGTTGATGTCATCATTCAGAAAGATGGCGTTGGCATTAGCGCGCTTAGTGAAATCACGCCATTTATTAACGAGCATGGTCATGTCAACTTACTGCTCAATTGGGATAACGGTGAAGGCCCAATGCTGGCAAATAACGGTTTGGATCTCTCTACCTGTACCGCACAAGGCAATGGCTTGTTCACTTGCCAGAAAGACTTCACTGGCGCGACGCTTTTGCCAACTGCAACGTCGACGTTGACGGTGAATGTGGCCGATATGCCGCTGTGTGCCGACCGAACAACAGGTGAGTTGGCGGATTGCTCGACATTCACTGGCATTGATAATTTGAAATACCCTTATGTGATTGCTGCTAAGAACGCAAAAGGAACGTTTGATGTGGGCGGTATCACAACACCGCATACCTTACCTGTTGGTGCAGAGGTAACGTCTTGCAACAATTGTCACAAAGAGCTCACCATTCACAAATTGGGTGCTCATCCACACGCAGCAACGGATTTGCAGCAGTGTAAAAATTGCCACAATTCAGAGCGCTCTGCGTACTACGCAGGCATGGCCGCGGATCTCAAATATCATGTTCATTCATTCCATGCCTTCGGCTCTGCGCATGTAGGTGAATCTGTCTTCCCTGGTGCGATTAACAACTGCGAAGCGTGCCATGGTTCAGGACAATACAACTTACCAAGCCAGAAAAATACACGACCTTCGCTGGCCAGTGGAAAATACTTCAGCCCCGCATTAGTAGCGTGTGGAGCGTGTCATATTGAATCGCCTTTGGCCAATGCCGATCCTGATACGATTCCTGGTGATGCCGTGCTCGATCATATGATCAAAAACGGGGCCGTGTTTGCCGCGGATACCGCTGTGGAAGCAACGGGTAAAGAACAGTGCGCAACGTGTCACGCCATTGGTCAGGAGCAAGGCGTAGATAAAGTCCATAAAGTGTACGAATACCGTTAACTGAGTGGTCCGGGAGAGCCTTCCGGACCACGGTTGAGCAATAGGAAAATCTTATGAAAACAACGATTCAGTGGTGGTTCGTGACGATAGTGATGGCGCTTGGTCTCTCTTCAAATTTGAGCGCCGAAGAGAGCTCTACGCAGCCTGTGGTCGATTCTCGTGAAGCGATTGAAGCAATATTGGATCAGAAGTTTAGTGACGGAAAGTATTCACGACGTGGCCCTGATGGCTGTTTACGCTGCCATGATGACGATTCAGAGTTACCCGCAACGGGAATTTTCGACAATATTCATGGTAAGTCGGCCAATATTCATGGGCCAATGAGCGACAAACAGTGTGAAGCGTGCCATGGCCCGGCAAACAATCATGAACGTAACCCTCGCAAAGGTGAAATGCGTGAACCCATGATTACCTTTGGCCCTATGTCTCCAGTGCCGTCAGAAAAGCAAAACAGTGTGTGCTTATCTTGTCATACCGACTCGAGTCGCTCAGCGTGGCACAGTAGCGAACATGCCTTTGAGGATCTCTCTTGTTCGAGTTGCCATAAATTGCATGAGAAAGACGACCCTATGATGGTGGCCGAAAAACAAGTGGAAACCTGTACTAACTGCCATGCAAAAACAAAGTCTGATCTGCATAAACGCAGTAGTCATCCGATTCTCAACGGTTCGCTGGAGTGTTCGAGTTGTCATGATCCCCATCAAACCGTCAATGAGTACAGCTTGAAGCAAACCACCATTAATGAAACCTGTTTGGATTGCCACTCAGAAAAACGTGGCCCATTCTTGTGGGAGCATGAACCCGTCACAGAAGACTGTTCTAACTGCCACAATCCACACGGGGCGGTCAATCAGGCGTTATTGATTAAACGGCTTCCGCAACTTTGTCAGGATTGCCATAGCGTGCCGCACGCTAATGTTGAGATACCGGAAAATGATCTCAAGGTGAGGGGAGGCAGTTGTTTGAACTGCCACAATCAAGTGCACGGAACCAATCATCCGCGCGGCATGTCATTAAGAAACTAGGGAGGGTGTCATGAACGTATCACCTTTGTGGGCCGCCATTGTTGCCGCTCTCGCTATTCCCGCGCTCGCTGATGACTACGCCTTACAACAGGCGAGTGAGGCAGACACCAGTCGCTGGAGTTGTGAACCGTGTGAAAGTGACGGCAAGTGGATTGGGGAAATCAGTTTTGGGCTGGGATACCAAAACAACGACGGCGCATCTCGGTTTAATAACTGGGTCCCACCAATTTGGAGTTCCAATGATCCCGGAAAAGGCGTGGGTAGCAGCTTCAACACCGATCTATCGAGATACGACGAAGATGGGTTTTACAGCAAGCTGAAAATTGAAGATCTAGGGTTAAAACGGTTTTTAATGCAACTCGATGTGGGCCAGTATGATGGCCTACGCTTCCAAGGGCGTTATCGAGAATCGCCATACTATTGGAATGGAGCATTACTCAGCACCTACAGTGGCGAAAACAACGTACAGACGGCGGGTGAGTTAGCCACTTTTGAGAAAGGTGTGAAAAGAGAAACACTGAATCTCTCGCTTGCGCTCACGCCACATTCTCCTTGGAAACCGCATGTCGCCGTTCAACATGAAAGAAAAAAAGGCACAGTGACGGCTTATACCTCCTCAATACCTGCCTATGGCAATGTACCGGGATATCTTCCGAAGGTGGTGGACTATGAAACACTGAATACCGCTGCGGGGCTTAGCTACATTGAAGAGAAGTGGAATGCGGACATTTCTTATCAAGGCGCATTCTTTCGTCAGAAATACAGCGCCCTTTACTACGGTGAGCAAGCGAATCCGTATGCCAATCAACTGGCGTATGAGCCGGAAAACGATTTTCATCAATTGTCACTTTCGGGAAATTACCAGCTAGAAGAGCAAAGTCTTAACGGACGCCTGCTTTTGTCACGTGCTACCTCAGAGGGGGGCATGAATCCATTTCCTCAGTCTCCGGTCACAACGGATAGTTTCCACGGGCGAGTGGATACGGTTCAGATCGATGCGAACTATCACAATCGTTTGAGTCGTTCTACCTCGCTTAAGCTAGGGTTAGATTATCGTGATCGCGATGATCGCTCCGATCGCCAAGTGGTGATTGGTCAAACGCGTAAAGAATACGATAGGAATGTATTTAAGTTTGACGCGAAGTTGGGCCATCGTTATTCCCGCTCGTTACGCTTGAATGCGGGCTATGAGTATCGGGCAGACAAGCGCCAATACGCAGTGCGTGAAGAAACCAATGAGCATACCTTCTATCTAGGTACCGTGTATCGCCCTGAAGCCGATTGGCGAATGGGCGGAAAACTCTCGTATCAAACACGTGATGGTTCCAAATGGACGCAAACCTCTGCTGATGCCCCCCATCTACGTCAATTTTACCTCGCAGATCGTGAGCGTTTGGAACTGCGTGGCGATGCCAGTTACGATCTTGCCGATAACGCACAATTTACCGCTATCGCGTGGTTGGCTGATGATCGGTATCCGCAACCTGATATCGGTCGCAGTGAAGGGCAGGATTACGGCTATGATCTCGGCGTCAGCTTTTATCTTGAAGATGACACCACGGGTCATCTCTTTTTCAATCAACAATTTATTCGCTTTGAACAGCAGCACGCCAACAGCGCAGCACCGGGTTGGAATCGCTACGAAACAGAGACAAAAGACAGTGTGACCACAGTGGGATTTGGTTTTAAACGGCAGAACTTGTTAGAGAAAAAACTCAGCTTGTCGTTGGACTATAGCTACAACCATGGTCGTGGACAAACCAACACCATAGGAGCAGGCTACAGCTATCCAGATGTAGACTCGGTGACGCATCGCCTCGAATTTATAAGTGATTATCGCGTGGCGGAAAACCAAAGTGTGCTATTAAATCTGCGTTTTGAAGACTTCAATGAGGCGGATTATCTGTTCGATGCGGAAACGGCCAATATGGGGCGCGTTGAACAAGATTATAATGGCTTCTTCGCGATGCTTTCATGGGAGTTTCGTCACTAAGTTGTACGCGAGTGGCTTGTGGACTTTGTGCCTGGTCGAAGGAGGAGAGGTGCTAGAGCTTAAGGGAGTTGAGTGTCGGTGAGTCAAGATCACCGACACTCGCTATGAACGGAAACGCGTTTTTAACCTTTCATAATTCGGGCTTTAAAGTTACGCCCTTTCATTTTGCCGTTTTGCAGTTGCTGTTCGGCGATTTTGGCCACAGAGTTATCGATAGCAACATAAGAGACCATAGGTAAGATATTGATTTTACCAATCAACTTACCATCAATTCCGGCTTCTTTGGTTAGGCTGCCTAAGATATCGCCAGCACGGACTTTTTGCTTTTTGCCACCCAAAATTTGAATCGTACGCATTGAAGGGTAGTAAGGTTTAGGGTTTTCCGGTTGAGGCAGTTTGGCCGGATGCACATCAATACCCATGTATTCTTCAATACGCTCTACTCGATACAGCTCTTTCTCACTGAAGAAGCTGATCGCAATCCCTTTCGCACCCGCGCGGCCAGTACGACCAATGCGGTGAACATGCACTTCAGGGTCACGAGAAAGCTCAAAGTTAATCACGGCGTCTAGGTTGTCCACGTCTAAACCACGAGCGGCAACATCGGTTGCGACCAAAATAGAAATGCTTTTGTTGGCAAACATGGTTAACGCGCGTTCACGTTCACGCTGTTCCATGTCACCGTGCAGTTCGATAACGCTGAAGCGACGATGGTTCAGCTCGTCGGTGACGTTTTGCACTTCTTTCTTGGTATTACAAAAGACCACGGTAGATTCAGGTCTGTGCGTAAGCAGCAGAGCTTCCAAAGCGTTGTCACGTTCTTCTGTGTTCTCGAGCTGATAAAAGCGTTGTTCGATGGTGCTCTTTTGGTGTGTAGACTCGACTTTCACCATTTCCGGATTCTGCATCACTTTGCTTGCGATGGTTTCAATCTGCTCTGGGAAGGTCGCACTGAAAAGTAACGTCTGGCGTTGAGTCGGTGCGACGTCAATGATGGCATCAATCGCATCTTGGAAGCCCATTTCCAACATTCTGTCGGCTTCATCAAGCACTAACGTATTCAGTTCTGCAAGATCAATACGGCCTTTGCTTAAGTGATCGAGAATGCGCCCCGGTGTGCCAACTAAGATGTGTGCACCATGTTCCAACGAAAGAATTTGTGGCCCCATAGGCATGCCACCACACAAAGTCAGCACTTTAATGTTGTGAATGCCACGAGCCAAAGTACGAATTTCCGTTGCGACTTGATCCGCCAATTCACGTGTAGGGCAAAGAACAAGCGATTGAACGCGAAAGCGCGAGACATTCAGGTTGCTCAGCAGACCCAAAGCGAAGGTGGCGGTTTTCCCTGACCCTGTTTTTCCTTGACCAATTACATCCTTTCCATCGAGCACCAATGGTAGGCTCTGAGCTTGAATTGGCGTCATCTCTGTATAGCCCAATGTATCAAGAGTCGATAGCAGTTCAGGCTTGAGAGAAAGAGTGTTAAATGGTGCAGTCACAGGCGCAATCCTTAAGTGGAAAATAGGTTGGGGCGGGTACTATACCGAGTTTAAAAAAAATGAACATAGAAAAGTCATTTTCGCCATCAATCTCTCACTCATCAGTTAATGTGTGATTGCTCATTAATTGTTGTGAGAATATTCCTACAAAAATATATCTTGTTGATATCGTTATAAAAAGTAAAATTTATCATCACTGTTTAAATGTTGTGCGCTTGTCAATCAATCGCTACACTTCCCCACCTTATAATCATCACTAGAGAGAGTTGTTGCTTGTTGTTACGAATCGCCGCGATCGCTTTGCTTAGTTTGCTCACATCATTGACCTCTGCGGCTAATTATCTATCAGATGCAGACCGCGATTACCTTTCAGCCCATCCGGTGCTGAATGTCGGCATTCTAAACAATAGTTGGTTACCATATTGGGGAGGGCTAGAGCTCGCGCCTCAAGGTATTCACCACGACTACGCAATGAGCTTTGCCAGAGAGCTAGGCATACAGATCCGCTACCAAGGCTACGACAGTATTCGCGAGATGCTGCTTGGGTTAAAAAACGAAGAAGTGGATATGGTGATTGGCTTTGGCAAAACGCCGTCTCGCGCAAATGATTTCCTGTTTTCATTGCCGCTGTACAAAAATGTGCGCGTGATTTGGTTACGCGACAAAGCCCTTGAGCTTGAACCGCTCGAATCCCTCAAATGGGTCTGCGTTGAAAAAACCTCTTATTGTGAAGTGCTGGCCGAGCGGGGTTATCACAACGTTATCACCGCACGCAATTATCAGGCCGCTACGCAAATGATCTTGCAAGGGTTAGCCGATGCCACTATCAGCAACTATGTCTCGCTTAGCCATTTCTTGAGCGAAAAAGAGGTCAGCCAGGGCAAGGTGTTGTTTGACAAGTCACTGGGTACCCAAATTAATCGTGTGTTGTTTAACAAAGAGCAGCGCAAACTGAAGTCCATTATCGACAAAGTGATTCTGGCAGAACAAAGAGGCTTAACACGCAGTCGAATTCATTCAAAAGACATCTATTTTTTGAATGATCAAGCCAGCCTTCGTTTGCTGTTTGACGAAGGGCGAGAGCAAGTGATTCGTTATACGATCGAAGAAGAAACCTTTCCACTTTCCTATCGCGATCAAGATGGAAAAGTGAAAGGCTATGTGCACGATATTCTGGATCGTATCAGCATGCGCAGCGTACTCGAATTTGAGTATGTGCCAGCGGAAGGGCGCGATGTGCTGCAAATGTTGGAAGATGGTGTTGTTGACCTTCTGCCTGCTCGTAACTACCAAGGCGTGGACCAGCGCGACTTTCTCGTCACCGAGCCCTATGCCAATATCACTTTTGATATGGTGGAAAGTACCGCTGACTATCAAGAGCGTAATCTGGCAATTCTTGATCGCACGGGCAACTACTACTCCTATCTGGATGTGAATCGAGACTATCGAAATGTGCGTGTGTTCCGTGAGTTAGAAGAACTCTTACCGCAATTGGAATCGGGCAAAGTGAGTCACGCGTTGATGAATCAGGATCTGATTCATCAACTATTGATTGACGATCATCGCGATCACTTTAAGCCACTGGCGGACTCGTTAGAGACCGAATTCGTCGTTAAATTAGCAATGGTGGTTCGTAAAGACGATCCCATGTTTCATGACATGCTAAACACTGCGCTGAAGACATTCTCCGTAAAGGAGATCGATTCTATTCAGTCTGCCTACCGCAAAGTAATGCTTCATTTTGGCTATGACAAGCAGCAGGTCATCATCTACTCGTTGATCGCTTTGTGTCTGGCGTTGCTGATCGTTTTGCTGTTTTCTCTTTGGTCGACACGCTTGAAAGACTCGTTGCGTCAGAGTGAAAAAGTGGTTGAGTTGTCTCAACATCAAATCAGTTGGTTAACCAAGTTGCTCGATACCATCCCTAGCATGATTTCCATTTCGGACTCAAAAGGACGTTTGGTGCTTTCAAACCAAGCTTATCAAGCGAGTTTTCGTCAATGTCGAGAGAATGGCTGTGTCGATCTAGAGAGCGCCTGTTCGTTTCTTCATTTATCTGAGCGAGAGCAAGCTGAATTTGAAGAGATCATTCAAGTGCCGGCCAGCGAATGTGGTCTGGGGGAGCGTTTTTACCATGTGACGCGCAAAGCCATCCTCCATGACCAGATGGAAATGACTCACTATCTCACGCTGTTTAGCGATATTTCAGACTTGAAGCAAACCGAGCTGGCGCTGCGAGAATCCAACCGCGCGGCGTTGCAAGCCGTTGAAGCACGCAATCAGTTTTTAGCGGTGGTGAGCCATGAATTAAGAACCCCGATTGCTGCCATGTTGGGGCTGATGGAGATTCTGTCTCATCGCCTTTCAAACAGTGAAAGTCAGCAATTGCTTGATAACGCCATCCGTTCGGCTGAGCGTCTGAGTTTGCATGTGAACGACATTCTCGATTTCTCAAAAATTGAGGCAAGCCAGTTGCAGCTAGACATTCAAGAGTATCGAATTATCGAAGAGCTGGGCCCTGTGTTACGAAGTTTTGAAGCAAGCGCGCAGCTAAAGGGATTACAGTTTAACGTTCATTGGCAACCCACGGCGTATATTGACGCGCAGTACGATGCGTTGAGAGTGAACCAAATTGTCAGCAACTTGCTTTCTAATGCGGTGAAATTCACCGAAGTCGGGCAGATAAAGGTGGAGATTGCTTGCGACGAAAATGCGCTATCGATTGAGATTGTAGACACTGGCTGCGGTATGACTGAGGCTCAACTCGATTGTGTCTTCCAGCCGTTTGTTCAAGCCGATACCAGCATTACTCGCCGCTTTGGGGGGACTGGCCTTGGGATGTCTATCGTCAAAAGTTTGCTGGATTTGATGGGAGGCACCATCGCATTCTATAGCGAGCTAGAGCAAGGAACCAAGGTGTCGGTCTGGATCCCGGTTAAAGGCCGCGCTTATGCGAGTGAGATTGAAGTGGCGCACTACCTCGGCGCAAGTGACCTCGTCATGGCTTGGTTCGAAAAATGGGGTACGCGAGGGAATGCTGTGCACGGTTTGCCAAAGTTTGTCGATTGGTCATTATCGCCCATGGATAACCTCTATCCGGATTTATTACTCAAACAGTGGCTTGCTCAGGAGTCTGACAACGTTCGCCGTCCCAATGAACAAGTGACCCGCCAGTTGCAGGGCAGGGTGCTGATCGTTGATGATGAACCGATCAATCGCTTATTGATGCAAAAACAGCTAAAAGAAATCGGCATTACTAGCGTTGCGCTGGCCGATGGTGAACAGGCGTTTCGTTATCTCCAACAGCATGGCGAGGGCATTGATTTGTTGATCACCGACTGCCATATGCCAATCATGGATGGTTTTGAATTAACGGCAAAAACGCGTAGCGATATTCTCTCATTTGCGGCGAAACCAATTGTTGGGTGCACCGCTGAGGATTCACGCATCGCAGCAGAAAAAGCCATGTCAGCCGGGATGGATAAGGTGATCTACAAGCCGTATTCACTGGCACAACTGCAACGCGTACTCGCGCACTATTTGCCTGAGCAAGTTCAACAAGCGGACACTAACGCCAATTGGTTAAAGGAATATCAAGAAGAAGAAAGAGAAGAGATGGCGAATGTCGTTATCGAGTCATTTGGTTTTGATATTGAACAGCTCGAACAAGAAGGTGCCGATGTCGCGGCCATTGCTCACCGTGTAAAAGGGGCGGCAGGTGCTTTACTGTTGCATGAGTTGGCCGCGTTGGCGAAACGCGTTGAACAGCAAAAAGAACCTGAGCACGTTGAACGTAACAAACAGCAATTGATCTTATCCATGCAGACGGTGGTCGAGCAGGCGAATGCATGGTTAGCCAGTTCAAAGGGAGAGTAACCGATGAGAATACTGATTGTTGAGGATGAACGGATACAATCCACCAGTCTCAAATTAAAACTGGCGTCACTCAATTACTGCGATGTTCAAGTGGCAGACAATGGTGAAGAAGCGTTAAAGCTTTGTGCGAAGCAGCGATTTTCACTGATTTTCTGTGATATTCATATGCCAGAGATGGATGGCATTAGTCTGCTCACTCAACTCAGTGAACAACCCCATCGCCCGGCCATCGTCATTCTCAGTGCGGTCGAAGACGCGGTACTTGAGTTGACCAAAAACATGTGCAGTCTGGCGGGCTTTCCTTACGTGGATGTGCTGAAAAAGCCTTTTAGCATTGAGTCGCTCTACAACGTCATTAATCACTATGCGAGCTCAAAACAGCGCACGGTTGAGCCGAGTATCCAACACTCGCTTCGTTGTGAAGAGGTCGAGGTTGCGTTCGAGACCGATCAAATCTTCAACTATTATCAGCCGCAATACGATTTTGCTACGGGTGCCATGGTTGGGGTGGAAGCTCTGGTCAGACTGAAACATCCGGAACATGGCGTGTTGGCTCCTGCTTCCTTTCTGTCAGTGATTGAGCAGTGTCAATGGATGGATAGGTTATTCTGGCGCGTGTTGGAAAAGGCGATCAGTGCGATTTCCAGCATGAGCGATGGTTTAAAGTTGTCGGTCAACATCAGCCAAAGCAATCTGCAACAGCCGATGTGTGACCGCGTGATGGCGTTATGCCAGCAGTACGACTTCGATCCCCATCGCTTGACGTTAGAGCTCACGGAAGATCAGGTTTACAACGGTAACACCGTTTCTCTGGCCAATCTTGCTCGGCTTCGTATGCACGGGGTTGGCTTATCCATTGATGATTTTGGCACTGGGTACGCATCGCTCAGCCAGCTTGGTAAGTTGCCATTTAATGAACTCAAAATAGACAAAGGGTTTGTCTTTGATCTTGTCACTAACTACAAGCATCAACAATTGACCAAAATGTGTTTGATGTTAGCCCAGTCGTTAGGGTTGCACTGCGTAGTGGAAGGCGTCGAGGACGAAGAGTCTTGGCAATATCTGCGTACGCTTGGGGTCGATACGTGTCAAGGCTATTACTCTTCGCCACCACTGACGATCGCTGAGCTTTCTGAGCAATATGCCAAAAATCAGAGTCGTAGCCTGAGCCAAGAGAGCATTGAAGGCGGGATTTGCGCGTTGGTGATTGATGAGTGCTCGGTCAGCTCTTCCGCGCTCACGAAACAATTACAACGTGCCAGCAGTGTGGCGCAAGTATTGATTGCTCGTAATCTCGATCAAGCAGTGAAAACGTTAAGGGATTACCCAGTCAATTTGGTGGTGGTTGATATCAAGTTTATGTCTGATGCGACAAATTACACATTGTTGACCGATATTGATCAGCGCTTTAGTGGGCGGATGATTTTACTGACAGAACAATCGAATCCTGACATTGTTCTGTTACCTGAGCTCACCGCACGTAGTACCATTTTGTCAAAAGGCAGCGCCCTGTTCGATACCGTTCAAGAGATCTTAGCGCACAGTAAGCTCGAAAAAACGGATTTCTCAGCACAGCAAAATAAACTCGATCAACTGTCAGAAAGAGAGTTGGCGGTGGCGCAGATGTTGTTTAAAGGGCTTGGTAACAAGCAGATCGCAAATCAATTGGACATCAATCAAAAGACAGTCAGCACATACAAAACACGAGTACAAACAAAGTTAGGGATCAAGTCTGCCATGGAACTGGTGAGGTTCTTTACTCTAGATTGATATGGTACTGATTAATAACACTATGGCAAAAAGACGTTTTTCACAGCTTAAAGTTTTGATCATCGATGATGCACCTGTCGTCATCACTAGTTTACGAGGTATGTTGCTCAAATTGGGTTTTTCCGATAGCAATATTCAGTTCAGTAAAAGCCCAAAATCAGCGGTATTCAAAGCGAATCGAGAAAAGTTCGACATCTTTATTTGTGACTATAATTTCGGCAAAGGGATGAATGGTAAGCAAATTTTTGAAGAGCTGAAACATTATAAATTGCTGGCAAATGATGCTGTTTTTATTCTCGTGACCGGGGAAAGCTCGGCCTTCATTGTCCATTCCATCTTAGAGCTCAAACCAGATGAATACATTCTAAAACCGTTCAATATCGGTATATTGCAAACTCGGCTCGAAAACGCAGTGTTGCGCAAGCAAGCGCTGGTGGAACTCTACCAAGCTGAGGCGGAAGGCAATGCGGAAAAGGGCTTGGCGGTGTGTACAGAGTTGGAGCCCTTTCATCCCGAATACTATTTCATTATTCAGAAATTTCGTGGCGGTTTCCTCACTCGGCTGAAGTTGTACGAAGAAGCCAAAAAGGTTTATGAGCAGACGCTGGAAAAGAAAGAGCTCGATTGGGCGAAAGTGGGTCTTGCCAACGCGTTAAGGCACACAGGTAAAAAGTCGGAAGCCGCAAAACTGGTGCATGAGTTGATTGCAGCAATGCCGAGTAATACCACGGTAAGGGTTGAAGCCGCCAGCTTAAGCTTGATGAACAGCGATGTGCCTGACGCTATTGCACACCTTAAGATTGCCAGCTCAATTGTACCTGGTAACTCAGAACGAGAATTGGTGATCGCTAACTTATGTTTGTCTGAAGGGGACACTCGCTCGGCTTTGCAACGATTTCGCCTCTATTCGGAAGTGAACAAAGAGACCTTTCGTAACAACCATTTCATGCGTATGAATCATATTCGAGCTTTACTCTATGCGTTGAATGACGCCGAGCCGCAAGAAAGACTCCGTTGGCTGAAAGAAGCGAAAACCTTATTTAAACATGCTTACGAATTTAGTTTTGATGAGGAGCTGGAAAGCCAGTTTCAACTGATTGCTGCACACATTGCCATGGCGGAAAAACAGTATCGAATTTCATTTGAGATACTCAACCAGCTTTATCGTGTCAAACCGTTTAAGCATTTTTATGATCGATACCATTTCGCGTGGCTGTTGAATGCGATGGGTTTTGACAGCGAGTTTTCACAATGCATTACCTGGTGTAAAGAGAGTTTACTCGACGATGAGCTAGAAACCATTTTAGCCAGTAAGACAGCGATGGCGAGAGCATTAGAAGTGCAAGGTCAGCAGAAAGTCGAGTGGTTAGAAGGCAAGTACAAATCGCTGATTGAGCATAAACAAAACATCGAAAAACTGTTTCTCATTTACGCGGAGATATTTGAGCGCAGCCCAACGTTAAGAACCGTTTGCATCAAAATCATCACTATTTTGTCTCGCTATTGGCCAAAAGAGATGGAGATCAAACGTGCTGCAGAGATTATGAAAGAATGTGATGTCACAATTCGTCAACTCATGACAGAAGAAGAGCGTGAAAAGCTTGGTTACGAGTCGATTTATGCCAAAGCGCATGAGCTACATGAGCAGCAGTATCAGGTCGTTTCTTAAGCGAATATCGCTTTGTTGATTAGATAAGAGAACTTATTCATATCTTTATGGGATGAATTGGAGGTGAGTCATATCTATGACTCATTACTTATGGTATTTTTTAGCTTCTGTTGAGTCCTGATTACAAGTGGGGCTTTGCTGTTACAGGAGTTTTCTATGTCACACAAAATCGAATCACATGCTTGCCCACAATGCGGCACCGATACACCTCATGTCGTTATCTTGGTACGAAAAACCAGTCCTTATAAAGATGACAAAAAGCGCGATTGGAAAGAGTTTTTCTCAGGCTTTGTAAAAGGCGCAGTTTTAGGGGCATTCATCGCTTCGATGGACGAATTTGAACGCCATCTCGTCTGTGAACAGTGCGGACATAAAATCATCGAAGAATAACGTTCTACTGTTGCAAGCAACGAAAAGCATCGCAACACTCAACTCAATTTGAGCGGCTCAAGCGCGAGCCGCTCAGCTTTTTCATGCGGTGAGTTAAAAAATAACGTTAAAATTGCTGACTACTTGCTAATTGTTGAGAGAAGTCGTCAGCCGGAACCGCCTTGCCATACAAAAAGCCTTGAGCGTAGTTGCATTCCTCGGTTCGAATGAAGTCTTCTTGGTATCGATCTTCTACCCCTTCCGCTATCACCATCATATTGAGTTTGTGCGCCATGGCGATGATGGCTCTTGTCAGTTCTCGATTGTGCTGATTGTGTTCCAACTGATTGATAAAACTGCGATCAATTTTTAGCGTATCGAAAGCGTATTTTTGCAGATAACTGAGTGAAGAGTAACCGGTACCAAAGTCGTCAAGCGAGATGCTGACACCGAACTGACGCAACTGAGCGAGGACGTTTTGCGCATACTCTTCATCTTGCAGCAGAATACCTTCAGTCAGTTCCAGTTCAATGCATTTTGCTGGCAATTGGTAAAGATCAATAATGTCTTGTAAGTGTTGCACAAAGTGTCGTTCACGGAACTGGATGGGGGAGATGTTAATCGCCACTTTAAACGCGTGAGGTGATGCGCGATGCCATGCCGCTGCTTGTTTCAATGCTTGATGTAAAACGAAGTAGCCGATTTCAATAATTTGGCCGTTACTTTCCGCTAAAGGAATAAATCGATCTGGGGAGACTTGCCCAAGCGTTGGATTATTCCATCTCAGTAGTGCTTCGGCACCGATGATTTTCCCTCCCTGTTTCAAGCAAATGATCGGCTGAAAATGCACTTCAAGTTCGTTGTTCTTCAGTGCTTCAGAGAGATGTGACTCCAGTTGCAAGCGCTCTTCTGCGGCTTTTTGTGCGGCAAAATTAAAATAAGAGACCTGCAAACCTTCGTTTTTACCTTCGCTCATTGCAGAGCACGCTCGCTGAATAAGGCTAAATGAGTCTGTTGCATCCATCGGGGCTAATGCGACCCCTAAATGACATTGCAAATTGACACTCATATCGTTGACGTTAAACGGTTGGGTGCACGCTTTGGTAATGCGTTCGATGACTTGTTCTTGTATCTCGGGTTTGCGCAGATGCTGCGCTGCTAAGACGAAATCCGATCCGACAATTCTTGCCAGCTTCCACTTTTTAGGCAGTTTGTGACAAATGCGTTGGCTCAGAGAGGATAAAATTTGATCACCGAACATGTAGCCATAGCTTGCGTTAACAAACTTAAAGTTTTTCAAACTGAAATAGATCAGGGTAATTTGCTCATTATCTTCTAAAGAAGCCATCTGTTCGGCGAGATCGTCCGCCAAGGTAATTCGGTTGGGGAGTTTTGTGAGCGGGTCGTAATGAAGGTGAAAGTCCAAATGGCTTTCAGCAGCGGTTCGTTGCTCGATTTCTGTCAGCAACCGGCTACTCAGATCGGCGAGTGTTTTGGTTCTTTCTGCGACCTTTTGTTCCAGCTCTTGGTTGAGTTGGGCAAGCTCTTCTTTACGGTAAAGGGTTTCTAATTGTCCTTCAATGGCCGTTTGAAAGCGGCCAAGTAATGACATCGCGTCCTCATCAAAGTAACGCTCTTGGCTATCAAGCATACAGATGGTGCCGAAAGGGGTGTCATCTGGCCAAAACACAGGCAGTCCGCAGTAACATATCATGCCCAGTTTGATGTCTGGATTATGATCCCATTCAGGATCGTTAAGCGCATTGGGAACATTCAACATGCGCCGCTCGCTGATCACGGTTTCACAATACAGGCCATGCCCAAGCGAATCTTTTGCATTTTGCGCGTAGGGGTTATTTTCGCTACGACTGCTGGAAAACACCTCGATGTCGTTTTCGTGAATACGCATGATCAGAGCTGCAGGACATTGCGTCATTTTGGCAACTAAATCGACGATTTCTTGCCAGCTCTTGAGTACAGAATCCGGAACGATTAATTGAGAGGTATCTATGTCTGCCATGATGCTTATCCAATGTGTAAGAGTGTTGATATCCATTCAGCGATGAGGCGCTCGGGTCTCTTTATTGAGTATAGGTGATGCAAAAGCTATAGCCACCATGAATGTTACAAGGGTTGCTTGTCTCTTTTTGTTTATAGAAAGTTAACCGTTCACAAGCCGGGTTTGAATATCAGTTGCACGCATTGTGTTAAAAAAATGTTTTATTTTTGTCGTAAGCGATGAGTGGATGTCACGATTAAATAATATAAATTTCATCACAACGGTATGTTCTATTAAAAATAGAATGGAATGAAATCTACACTATATTTATAAATTTTTAATCGTTAGCTTAAGTATATATTTTTAGTTTTGTTAATTATTGAACGTAAAGTTGATCGCAAAAATAGTGTAATTGATAATTCAATCGTGTTTTTGTTGGAGATATATGGCTTCAATAATACCGATTCGTTTCTTATACATTTTGTTTCAATAAGGCTGATATTGAGTTGTTTTATCCGATGCATTTAACGGAAATGTGCAACTAATTAATATGTTGATTTCGTTTATTTATAATCTTGTCATCTTCTAATGTTTGATTTGTCTTTGTAAGATCTTGTTATTTAGTTTGTTTTTTGATTTTGCGTTGATTGGTAATATGGGGGTTAGTTTGTTTTTTGCGCCGTTTTTAGTGGGAATGGTTTGATTTGATATTTATTTTTGTGAAAATTAGAATCCGCGGGCGTCAGTTTTTGATAGCAACTTTTATATTAATTCATCTGTGACGGATGTTTTTTATATCTGTTTTTGGTTTTTAAACTGCTATCGATATTTAAATCTAATACATGTTAAGGAGAGTTCATGTATAAAAATGGCCTGATGGGTATTCCACTCATTTTGATGTTAACGGCTTGTGGTAGTGACAGTGGTGGTTCAGATGCCGCGACAGATTCACGAGAGTATAAAGGCTTAAAATTTACGGGCATTGTCTATGATGGCCCTCTGTACGATGCGGAAGTTTCCATCTATGCAGGTGAGAAGCTTTTGGCGCAAGCAAAGACCGATCAAGATGGTCGATACTTTGTTGAAGCAAAAGTGTACCTAGACGAGTACGAAAGCCTCAAATCTTTACCAATCACTTATAAGGCGCAACGCAATGAAGTGATTCTTTATGAATATGCCGGACAAACACTGGAGCAGACTATCGACAGCGAAGGTGTTGAAGCTCTGATCAGTAATTTCTCAACGGTTGAATATGTATTGGCCGATGTCAACAAAGACAACTTTGTTTCTGCAAATGAATGGGCGGCGTACCAAACACTCGATCGCCGTTACGCCGAGCAAATGATTGTTCGCTACGGTGTTGGCTTAAAGTCGATTGTTGATTTTGATGGCTCTCTCACAGGGTTCGACAATACCGTGACTTGGTTACGAAATGTGAGAAGTGACATTTCATGGGAGCAGTGGCATCGCCTTAACGACATTCCATACAACAATGCATGGAACGCTCTTTTTGCCGATACTTGGTTCGTCGAGCAAGAAGCACACCGTTTCACTAACCTTCCAGGTTGGTCTTCAGAATATGATGCGGTGATTTCACCGGACCCTGCTCCTGCAAGTATCAAGTATGTGCTAGTGACTGGCCTGCCACAAATCGCGCATGTGGGGGATTTGATTAGTCCTTCAACATTTGCACTTTGGTCGGATGCATCGTCAACTGACATCAGTAAAGATGCTACTTTCACCGTTACGCCTGTTACTGCGTTAGAAAAAGTCGGCGCTCGTTGGAAGGTCAAAGAGCCGGGTGTGATCACTTTTAAAGCTGAATACAAAGGTGTATCAACATCGAGCACATTTACCGCTGAAGGTGTGGGGCTGAGCAACATTGTGTTGAGCGGCGTCGATAAAAAAGTGAGCGTAGGCGATAAGCTTCTGCCGTTGGTTTCTGCTATCTGGACAGACAGTACAACAACCGAGGTGACTGGATTCGTCACTTGGTCAGCATCACCAGCAAACGCTATTACATTTGTTGATGGCCATCTTCAAGTTGTAGGTACGGGTGATATCTCTCTCACAGCGACTTATCAAGGTGCGACGTCAACAATTGCTTTCAACGCTGAACCAGCCACATTATCTGGCTTGCGATTGGGCTTTGACAAGCGCGAACAGTATCTCCAAGACCAGTTTAAAGTGGTCGCTGAGGGCGTGCACGAGAACGGTTACGTGGTGGACTTTAGCGAGAATGCTGAATGGGTATCGAGTAATCCTGCGATCCTTGAACCTGCGGGTTCGGGTGTCTTTGTCGCAAAAGGTGTTGGAAGTGCCACGGTAACGGCAACTTATGAAGGTTACAGCGCATCTCAAGAGTTTAGTGTGGTAGCTAAGCTTACAGGAATCAGCCTAAACCTACCGAATAGCAGCGTCTCTAAGAACCAATCTGTACAGCTAACGTTGAACGGTGAGTATAACGATGGTTCTGTATCTCAAATCGTTGAAGGTGTCGCATGGACGACAAGCGCACCAGATGTGCTCACTATTGATGAGCAAGGTCTCGCAACGGGTATCGTCGAAGGCACGTCTGTTGTTACGGCTACTTACAAAGGCTTTACGTTGGAACAAACCGTAACGGTAACCCAAGCCATGATCGTGTCTTCTGTACCTGAGTTCGTCGACGGCAAGATGATTTTGAATGAGGGTAGTAAACTGCCTTATACCTTCAAATTTACGCGTTCAAATGGCGTTGTTCATGAGTTCTCTGCCACTTCGGGTGGACTAGACTTTGAAAGTTACGGGTTTAGAGCGGAAGTCGATGCATCGGGTCTTCAAGTTGCAAACTTAGATAAAGATGCAGACTTAATGCGTGGTGTTCGAGCGGGTGAAACTAAGCTGGGTCTCGATTCCGTACCAGTTGAACTGCAGAATATTTTCGCTGAAATTGGCGCAATTACAGACGCGTACGACTACCCAACACGCATCGACCTCCCTGTCGCTGTTTTGGATAATCAAGATGTCTATCAATGGCACAAAGTCGCAGGTAATCAAGCAAGTTTGCAGGGGCTAACGTTAGTTCAAGCTGTACAAAGTGGTGACACGCTATACCGCTTCTGGCAGGTGTCAGGATCTCAAAATGGTTCGTTGTTTGTTACTCAAGTAACGGCAAATGGTGAGAGTGATGCGGTTGAAGTGGCCTTGCCGACAACAGATTTCAAATTGCTCTCCAATCAAGTGATCTCAGCTTCGAATGGTTATGTCATGTTGGTTACCTCTAACCAACACGTAAGCGGCGTGATTCCTGAGCACAAAGCGTATCGTATGACGCTAGCGGATGGCACGCTTGCTGAAGTTGACACCAGCACCTTGTACAAAAAGCAGTTTAATCTCAATGCAGATAGTTTCTACTTTGCGTCGAATGGTAACTTATTCCTCGTCAAAGAAGATGATACAACGCTCGTGTCTGAATTTGATTTCGCGAGCAATACGTGGAATGACAAGATTGCTTCACTCAATGGTGTGCCAGTACAACTGCCGTCTCAGCAAGGGATGATCGCTGCACTAGATACGAATCAGATGGACTATGGTGCGTTTGCGCCACCAACATTGAACCTCTATGACATGGAAACGAAAACTGCGACATCACAGCAGTTTATGTACCCAGGTGATGCAGGTTACTTCTGTGCTGAACCTAAATCGGTCAGTGTTGCGCTAAGAACAGAGCTTGCTGAATCTGGGGCGGGTTGTTTGATTGCTGCTCGCGGCAGTTATGACCTGATCGGCTACTGGGTTTGGAACTCAATTGCTGATCTTCCATACCTGTTCCTGTTCGAAGAAGGCATGTCCCGTCGTGGTGGTGATAACTATGGCGTAGCCAGTGTTAAGTCGGATGCCAATGTCGTTTACAGTGCTGGGCGTCAGTCTGTCAACGGCACAGACATGTTCCATGTGGCAGAGATTGTTGATGTGGAAGTGGAAGGCGTGATCGAGAAGCAGATTCGTCGTGACATCTTCAACAAGAAGGACAAACTGCTGGATGGATCTTACGCCAAGTTCCCGGTGATTGATGGTAATCAATACACAGTGTCTAATGCCGATGTACCAAACGAACAGTTTGTTTTGTTCGGTCACGGTGCGGCAGTCAAAGGGGAGAAAGGCGACTGGTCTAGCGATAGCTTCATGTATCAATTGCCAGCGAAAGTTTCAACTACTGAAGCGAAAGCGTATAACCTTGGTGACACGGTGATACTTGCTACTGAGGGCCAAGAGTCGGCTGAGTACTGGTTCTTGCAATTACGTAAGCCGATTGTGGACGAGACGCAACCTGAAACACCAGTAGAGCCAGATGTGACGCCTTAACATCTCTCTCAATTACCGCCAGATTTGAGCGGAGAAATCAAAAAGCCAGTCCTTTAACGGACTGGCTTTTTTATCGAATGCGAAATCAATTATTCTTTATGGCTGCTCACTGAGGTATAGCCATATTCGGTAATGATTTTCTGTCCTTGAGTTGATTTAATGAAAGCGATGAATGCTTTACTGTCTTTATCGACAGAGCCGACTTTATACAAAATCAAGAATGGACGTGACAGCAAGTATGAGTGGTTTTTGATGTTATCTGAGTTTGGTGCAACACCTTCAACGCTAATCGCTTTTACGGAGTTGTCAACCGAACCCATCGAGATAAAACCAATCGCATGTTGGTTATGATTTACGATGGTTTTCACCATGCTATTGCTGTTGACAACTAAGTTGCTTGGATTGATGTCCGAAACAAGACGATCATTAATAATACGAGTCAGACCCAATAAGCTCTCAAAGCTATAGCGAGTGCCAGAGGAAGTCTCGCGAGTGACAACAGCGATGGGTTTGTCTTCACCACCCACTTGTTTCCAGTTGGTAATTTTGCCTTTGTAGATATTGTAGAGTTGCTCTTGAGTCAAATTAGAAAGGGTATTGGAACGGTTGATAACCACTGCA
The DNA here is from genome assembly GCF_000039765.1 of Vibrio vulnificus CMCP6. Taxonomy (NCBI): domain Bacteria; kingdom Pseudomonadati; phylum Pseudomonadota; class Gammaproteobacteria; order Vibrionales; family Vibrionaceae; genus Vibrio; species Vibrio vulnificus. Next base: position 157,716 of record NC_004460.2, read on the forward strand.
AGCCCGTCGTAAGCAATCAAATCCACATTCAAATCTTCGCCTTTCTCGCTTTCTGTGAGGTAGCGAGAGCTCATTCCCAGTTCAACCACGCCTTTGTTAACCATCGTGATTCCTGCGGTCGAACCAATGCCTTGTACTGCAATAAAAGAATCCGTGTGAGACTTGTTAAACTCTTCGGCAAGCACATCCATTACACGTGCAACGGAGGTTGAACCGGAAATATTCACTTCTTTAGCGTGGCTTAATGGGACGATAGAAAAGAGAGATAAAAGGGCGGGTACCACAAAGCGAAACATAACTTACTCCAAAATAGGGTTATTTAAGAGTGGAATGATATTTCGTTCAGGTTACATTTTTGTGAAGGTCTAAGCATTAAGTCACTCGCATGGCGATTACACTTTGTGTACTAAAATAAGTCTATAAAGCGGCGAAACGGTGGCGTTGGGTAATTTTGATAGGGCTTCGACAGCAAACGTCAGCAAATCTAGCCGAATAGATGAAGGAATGACTATGTCAGTGACGCAAATTGCTATCAGTCGGCTTAATAAAGGTGCTCAAGCGTTGTGCACAAAAAGAAACGTTAACCTTCCCGTTGAACTCGGCAAATGTCTATATCAACCGATCGAGACGGGAGTGATTTTTTACAAAGCTGCGTATTTGTTAGATTCTCGTCACAGTGAATACACCTCACCGGTGGCCAAAATTCTCTTTGATGCATTGCACGGCGAATGGTTGTTCTTTCAAGCTAAGTTTGACGGCGATACGTTCTATTGGGAACCCTATTACCCGCTGATGAAATCCGATGATCTTGACTCGATTTTAGAGGAGATAGAACACGACCCATTGGCGTGTTTTTGGTGATGCGCAGTGAGTGAATCACTACGCATTACGCTTACCTGATTTGGAAAGCTCGTTGCTAAGCTTTACCGTGTTGCTGTACTTTCGCGCGGAACTCTTTGGGCGTCATTTGCTGTACGGCTTTAAATGCGGTACTAAAATGGGCAGCACTCTTAAAGCCAGACTCATACGCAATGGTGGTAATCGATTTATCGGTTACGCGAAGCTGAGTCGCCGCGTGAGAGATTCGCTTAATCTTCAACAGCTGTGAAAATGACATCTCTTCTGCCGCTAAGCGTCGTTTTAGGGTCGCAGTGGACATACCCATGTGCTTGGCTAGTGTCTCTAATGAGATCTCTTCTTCGATATTGCTTTCAATAAACTGAATGATTTTTTGCGTTTCACTAAACTGTGTGGCGCGAATAATCATATTGAGTAGCTCTGGCTGCTTTTCAACCATGAGCGCCATTAACGCCAAAGCTAAATGTTCTTGAGCCTGCGAGTTTTGTTTTCTCTCAACTTCTTCAATAAGCATATCTTTCAGCTGGTCAATTCGCTTATGTTGACCACTGAATTTGAAAAAGGTGTCAGTCTGTTGAGCTGGAATTTTAGATAAAGGGTAAACGTTACGGAACTTTTGAAGCAGCGTGATGCTAAACACTAAGGCTAACGCTGAAAATCCATTTTCTCCCGGTTGAGCTTGAGCTTCTTTTAATTGGCCGGAATTGTACAATGCAAATTCTCCTGCCGTCAGCTCACTCGTTGCTCCGGAATCTTGTGTTACGGTTAGGCTGCCTTGCTCCACGAAAAATAGGCCATTCTTTGTCACTGGATAACGTTCCTGTTTCCTCGGAGCAAAGTGGTTGAATCTGATAATTTCTATTGTTGGCATAAAGTAGCTTACCACTGAATGAATATAGTTATATTTAATAGAACTGTTCTTGCAGTGTTACCAATGAAAATCACGTTTTTGTGAAATGGTGGTATAAAAAAAGCGTTCATTTGAACGCTTTTTAAGATGTTAATTCTGAGTTTCTTCTACCACGGGTAATTCAGCGAATACTTGGGTAGGTTTCGCAACCAGGCTTCTGTTCTCCTGGTTAACGTCAGCTAACACGACTTCAAGAACGTCTCCCAGTTTGTATACCACTTCTTTATCGATAGAAACAGTACCTAGGTCACCATTGCACTCAATTCTTTCTTTATTATCAATAATAAGAGAACCAGGGATGAATGCCGCAGCGCCATTCTCAAGTAAACGGATGCGCATACCAGCACGGTTAATATCGAAGATTTCACCGGTAAACAGCGTTTGATTTTCTGGAGCGTCTGCTAGAGTGCGAGCATACAGCCAGTCTGCAACATTACGTTCTGCAATTTTGTGATGCTTGCGGTGTAGAGCAAGCTCTTCGCCGACACTATCATCCGGTTTTTGCACAGGCTCTTTGTTTAGAATTAAAGCCTTAAGCATACGATGGTTGATCATATCGCCATATTTACGAATTGGAGACGTCCAAGTTGCGTAGATATCAAGGCCCATCGCATAGTGTGGCAAAGGCTGGTTGCTCACTTCACTGTAGGTTTGGAATTTGCGAATGCGGTTATCAAGATAAGTCGTTTCTTGTTTACTTAACCAGCGGCGGAGTGCAGCAAAACCTTCACGAGTGGCAATCGACTCAGCCGTGAACTCCAACGTACCTTCTGGGTTAACCAGCTCCACAACATCGGCAATCTTCTCTGGCTTGAAGCCTGCATGGCAGTTAAATACGCCGGTGCCGAAATGGCCTTGCAGCGTTTTACCCGCGCAAATGTTGGCTGTGATCATCGACTCTTCAACCAAGCGGTTTGCGCTGCGGCGCATGTCAGCGTGAATCGCAACGACATCGTTATCTTCACTCAACTCAAAACGGTAATCAGGACGATCTGGGAAGACTACCGCATTCTTCTCTCGCCATTCTGCGCGAGCTTGTGAGAATTCATACAGGTCACGCACGATAGCCGCAATTTCTTCGCTTGGCTGCCATTTTTCACAGCTGCCTGTTTCGAGCCAGTCGGAGACATTGTCATACGCCAAACGGGCGTGCGACTTGATGTTTGCCGCAAAGAACTGGATATCATCGCCAATCACGCCGTCTTTACTGACGGTGACTGTGCAGCAAAGGGCAGGGCGGATTTCACCTTCGATTAGCGAACACAGTTCATCAGCAAGGTCACGAGGCAGCATTGGGATATTGCGTCCTGGAAGATAAATGGTAAAGCCACGCTCACGTGCAACCTTGTCCATTTCATCATCTGGTGTGATGTAAGCGGTTGGATCGGCAATGGCAATCGTCAATTCAAAATCGCCAGCGTCGTTTTTCTTCGCGTAAAGCGCATCGTCCATGTCTTTTGTGGACTCACCATCGATGGTCACAAAAGGGATATGCGTCATGTCGATACGTTCAAGATCCGCATCATCTTTAATTTGCCAATCGTCGATACCGGCAGGCTCAGAGTTAGGTAGATCGTTTTCCGCCAGCGTTACCCACCAAGGTGCGATCTTGTCATCGGCATCGGTAATTTTTTCGCTGATTTCCACGAAGAAACCGTTGTCATCTTTTAGTGGGTGACGGATCAAATGGCCGACAACCCAGTCGCCTTCAGCAAATTCTTGAGGGTTAAGACCTTTCTTCGTTTTGGCTTTGAGAGACATCTTCTTCAGTTGCGGATGATCAGGAACAACATTCAATTTTCCTTTGAACATTTTCACACGACCGATGAAGCGATTTAGCATCTGCTCAACAAGCTCTTGTGGCTCGGCAACTTCGCGTTCGTTTTCGGTGCGGATAATGGCGATCACCTTATCACCGTGCATACATTTCTTCATGTAGGCTGGTGGAATAAAGAAACTTGTCTTGCTATCGACTTCGAGAAAGCCAAAACCTTTTTCGGTTGCTTTAATCGTGCCTTCTTTCTTTGGCAGATTTTCCTGAATTTGTTGCTTAAGCTGGGCTAAAAGTGGGTTATCTTGAAACATCTTTACTAAACTTATGTTTGAAATTGGGCACACTATAATCATTGCGCCGCGTTATTGCTACCAAAACCCGGTTTAATCCCCCAGCCTCGATAAAAATTGTGCAAATTATATTCGTCTTGAAGCCTTGTTTTTCGGGGGCTGAGCGAGTAGCAAGCGTATGTGAAGAGAATTCAAAGAAATAATTGTGATGAAATTCAATTTTTTCTGGCTTTTTTTATGCTTTTAGGGAATAATCCGCCTCCCTTAAGTCGTCCCCAATGGCTTGTAGCGTTTTAGTACTGTGTTGCTTTGAATTAAAAAGCAGCATCTGAATGGACCAGTATCGAATGAGAAGAGCTTGTGGGACCCATTTTTACAATTAATACAGTAGGATCCCAATGCAAGATTCTGTAATTCAATTCAGTGATTTAGAGCTGAATGATGCTATCCTTTCCGCTCTTGATGGTATGGGCTTTGTTTCTCCAACACCGATTCAAGCAGCTGCGATTCCTCATCTATTACAAGGTGTGGATGCGCTAGGTAAAGCACAAACGGGTACGGGCAAAACGGCAGCATTTTCTCTGCCTCTTCTCAACAAACTTGATCTCGCACAGCGTAAACCTCAAGCAATCGTACTGGCTCCAACGCGTGAGCTAGCGATCCAGGTTGCGGCAGAGATGAAAAACCTTGGTCAAAACATCCGTGGTTTGAAAGTGCTAGAGATCTACGGTGGTGCATCTATCGTTGATCAAATGCGTGCTCTTAAGAATGGCGCTCACGTTATCGTGGGTACTCCGGGCCGTGTTCAAGACCTTATCAACCGCGAGCGCCTAGACTTAGGTGAAGTGCATACTTTCGTTCTTGATGAAGCAGACGAAATGCTAAACATGGGTTTCGTTGACGATGTAACGGAAATCATGGAGCACGCTCCATCATCTGCGCAACGCGTACTGTTCTCTGCAACTATGCCTCCAATGCTGAAAAACATTGTTGAGCGCTTCTTGCGTGATCCAGTCACTGTCGACGTTGCAGGTAAAAACCACACTGTAGATAAAGTTGCACAGCAATTCTGGGTTGTTAAAGGCGTAGAAAAAGATGAAGCAATGTCTCGTCTTCTAGAAACAGAAGAGACAGATGCATCAATCGTATTCGTACGTACTCGTCAAGATACTGAGCGTCTAGCGGATTGGCTATGTGCACGCGGCTTCAAAGCAGCAGCACTACACGGTGATATTCCTCAGTCTCTACGTGAGCGCACAGTTGATCACATCAAACAAGGTGTTATCGATATTCTTGTTGCGACAGACGTTGTTGCTCGTGGTCTAGACGTGCCACGTATTACTCACGTGTTTAACTACGACATCCCATTCGATGTTGAGTCATACATCCACCGTATCGGTCGTACTGGCCGTGCAGGACGTCAAGGTAAAGCGATCCTTCTTGTTCGCACTAACCAAATTCGTATGCTTCGTACTATCGAGCGTGTTACTAAGTCTTCTATGGAAGAGATCCAACTGCCACTTCGTGACAAAGTTGCAGCAGCGCGTCTAGATAAACTTGCCGCTGAGCTTCAAGCTGACATCGAGCATAAAGCGCTTGATAAGTTCGCAGAGCTGATAGAAAAACTAGAAGAGCGTCTAGAGATCGACTCAAGCGTTCTAGCGGCGATTCTATTGAAGCGTCAGCAAGGCAAACGTCCGCTATTCTACATTGGCGAAGACCCAATGATCGAAGCGATTGAGCGCGATAAGCAAAACCGTCGTGAGCGTCGTGAAAATCGTGACAATGGCGGTCGTCGTGAAAGCTTTAACAGCAACCAAGATTGGGATACTTACCAACTTCAAGTTGGCCGTGAGCAAGGTGTTCAAGTGAAAGACATCGTAGGCGCACTGGCAAACGAACTTGGCTTAGGTAAAGGTTCAATTGGTGCAATCAAACTGGCTCAAGAGCACACGTTTGTTCAGCTACCAAAAGCGATGAGCACACAAGCTGCAAGCAAACTTCGTAAACTGCGTATTCGTCAGAAAGAAGTGGGTGCCGTTGTTTGTGATTTCAACGATTTCAACGAAAACCGTGGTCGTCGTGATGGGGCTCGCCGTGAAGGTGGTTTCCGCGAAGGCGGTCGTCGTGAAGGCGGCTACCGTGGCAATCGCGAAGGTGGTCGTGAAGGTGGCTACCGCGGTAACCGTGAAGGTGGTCGCGAAGGTGGTTTCCGTGGTAACCGTGACGGTGAGCGTCGTTTTGACCGCAATCGTGGTGGTGATCACCGTGGTAACCATCGTGGTGAACGTGGTCACGGTCGTCCACGTCGCAACGAAGACTAATCCAATACGATTTAAAGAAAGCCGGGTGATAACCCGGTTTTTTTTCGCTCAAATTTTCAAAAAACCGAACCATTATGGGATTAAGTGAATAACATTGCTATAAGTTGAGGGCGATGAATGCTTATAACATATGATGTCATTTGCACGATGGCTATATAATTTTTCGCTTCAAATAAAATCAAAAATTGCGGTAGATCAACAAAAAAGTCGTGACCTAAATAATTGAACTAAAAGATAGTTGAAAGATTCAAAAATTATTGAATAATGGTTTCAACAATGAATGAACATCGCGCCTTGGCGTCGGTCCCTTATATTCCGCTCCACAACAGGAAATAAACTTAATGTCTAATTCGTTCGTATTGGTTATCAACTCGGGTAGCTCTTCTCTCAAGTTTGCAGTTATTAACTCTGTCACTGGTGAAGCCGTGTTGAGTGGCTTGGGTGAGTGTTTCGGTCTTGAAGATGCTCGCATGGGCTGGAAATACTCTGGCGAAAAAACTGAGATTGCCATTGAAGGTGAAGATAACCACCACAAAATCGCTATCGGCAAACTGGTTGGTTTGACTGAAGAATTAGGTTTGACGAAAGATATCGTTGCTGTAGGGCACCGAATTGTACACGGTGGTGAGAAGTTCACATCGACAGTACGTATTAATGAAGAAGTGACGGCAGAGATCGAGAAGCTTGCCGATCTTGCTCCACTGCATAACCCTGCGGGTGCTATCGGTATTCGTGCGGCGATGGAAGCCTTTCCTGCACTTCCTCAGTTTGCTGTGTTTGATACCGCTTTCCACCAAACTATGCCAAAGCGCGCGTTTACAGGCGCTATTGCGAACGAGCTGTACACGGATTTCGGCATTCGTCGCTACGGTTTCCATGGCACCAGCCACTACTTCGTAAGTCGTGAAGCAGCGAAAATGCTGAACAAGCCAATTGAAGAGTCTAGCTTCATCTCTGTACACCTTGGCAATGGTGCTTCAGTGTGTGCGATTAACAATGGTGAATCTGTCGATACATCTATGGGCTTCACGCCACTTTCTGGCCTCATGATGGGTACCCGTTGTGGCGACCTAGACCCTGGCATCATTGAATACCTACTTAAGAAAGGTTGGTCTCAAGAGAAAGTGTTCAACTCGCTAAATAAAGCCTCTGGCTTCTTAGGTGTATCCGGCCTAACTAGCGACGCTCGTGGCATTTTAGAAGCGATGGAACAGGGCCACGAAGGCGCGACGCTGGCATTCCAAGTGTTCACCTACCGTGTCGCGAAATACATTGCGTCATACCTAGCTGCGCTAGATTCTTTTGACGGCATCATCTTCACTGGCGGCATTGGTGAAAACTCACTACCAATTCGTCGTGAGATCCTTAAGAATCTGAAACTTCTTGGTTTTGTTGAAGATGAAAAAGGCAACGAAGATGCTCGTTTCGGTAACGCAGGGGTGATTGCAACATCGGCATTGCTAAACGCAGTGGCGATGGTTATTCCAACCAACGAAGAATTCGTGATAGCCCAGCAGTCGGTTGAGTTGCTGTAATGACAGCTCTCTACTGCTGAATGATAGGCCCAGTTACTTGAGTGACTGGGCCTTTTTGTTTCGCTCCACTATTCCCCATACAACGAAAAAGCCGCTCACGTTGGAGCGGCTGATAGAGAGGGGAGATAAGGTTACTTGATTTTCTGCACTTCTTTTTGCAGTTGCTCAAGTTGCTTCATCTTTCCTTGCAAACCCAGTGATTGATAGCTGATGGACGCAGGGTTCATCGTTTCACCTTGTTGCATTGGGTAATCAGGCAATGTTTTGAAGAAATCCCCAATAACGTCTTGAACGGGTACAAACAACCACATGTTGTCTGCCATCCAACGTAGGTACATGCCCGATTCGTGTGGCGCTTTCTCAAATGGGTCTGCACGCAAGTGGATGATTTGAGGCCAGTTTGGAGAGAAGCGAATCGCGTTTGAAATATCGCCTTCCATTACCGCAAAGTTTAGCTTCCAATCGTTCCAACGAATGGCGTTCAGTTCACCGTTAGCCGTGAAGTAAAGAAGCGATTCGCGTGGGGCTTTCTTCTCTTTGCCTTCGAAATAAGGCTTAAAGTTATAGCCATCGATATGAACACGCCACTCTTTACCGTTCGCTTTATAGCCTTTGGCGAGTTTCTCTTTCACATTCGGTACACCTGCGGCTGCCATTAAGGTTGGCAACCAGTCTTGGTGGGCCATCATGTCGTTGATTTTGGTTCCTGGCTTGATGACACCAGGCCAACGGACAAGTTGAGGAACACGCATACCGCCTTCCCAAGTTGTCCCTTTTTCGCCATAAAATGGTGTTGCGCCGCCATCAGGCCATGTCACGGTTTCTGCACCGTTGTCGGTTGAATAGATAACAATCGTGTTGTCAGCAACACCCAGTTCGTCGAGCTTATCGAGTAGGATGCCCACTTGGTCATCGTGCTCCAACATGCCATCTGCGTAAATACTCACGCCCGATTTACCTTGGTACTTCTCTTGAAGGCGCGTCCACACATGCATGCGCGTGGTGTTGTGCCAAATGAAGAACGGCTTGTCGGCTTTTACCGCTTTTTCCATGAAGGCGAGCGAGGATTCCAAGAACTCTTCGTCTGCGTGTTCCATACGTTTACGCGTCATTGGACCGGTGTCTTCAATTTTGCCGTCAGCATAAGATTTGATCACGCCACGAGGGCCGTAGTTTTTGCGGAACTCAGGATCTTTTGGATAGTAGTAAGTCTCTGGCTCTTCTTCGGCATTGAGGTGGTATAGGTTGCCAAAGAACTCGTCAAACCCGTGATTGGTTGGCAGGTGTTGGTCTTGATCGCCTAAATGGTTTTTGCCGAACTGCGCGGTCATGTAGCCTTGCTCTTTCAACAAATCTGCAATGGTGGGTGCCCAATCAGGAATGCCGTGTTTTGAGCCGGGCATACCGATGGTTAACAGCCCTGTTCTAAACGGCTCTTGGCCAGTAATGAAAGAGGCACGGCCAGCGGTACAAGATTGCTGACCATAGTGATCGGTGAACAGTGCGCCTTCGTTGGCGATGCGGTCAATGTTCGGCGTTTGATAGCCCATCATGCCTTGGTTATAGGCGCTGATGTTCCAGTAACCAACATCGTCGCCAAAAATGGCCAGAATATTTGGCTTGTCTGCAGCTGCAGCGGCACCAGAGGTTGCAAGAACACCAATACCGATCGCCAGTTTGCTTATTTGGTTTGCCATAGAAACTCCAATAAGGGGTAGAGGAAGCAGAAAAACGAGGTTTTCCTGCATTAAGATGGCTAATAAGCTAATGATGTGGCTGGAAATTGTCGCTTTATAGTCAATATAACCAATGGTTATGCGAAGCGCTTGACGCCTTCATCGACAAGGAGAGCGGTGGAATGCCGTGCCGATCGCTATGATGAAAAATGAACGCTCAATCACGTTTTCACAACCGGGTGGTGTCAGCCTAAATGAGCGTCGAAAGCGGCTGTGATTTCGACGCTTGTGTTTATAGTTCGATGGGATGGGCGTGCGCTTGTTCGAGTTGCGCTTTTATCTTCTCTCTCAACCTCTGGTGAGCAGGGTTGTTTAGCTCGCGCTTATGATAAATGAACTTATAGGGAATCAGGCTAATAGCAATTGGGCAATCGAGAATTTGCAGTTTCAGCGCCTTACTCCATTTTAAGGCAAACGAACGAGAGACCACGCCGAGGCAATCTCGTTGGGCGACATAGAGTGCCATACTCGACAGTGACGTCGTCACAATCTCAACAATCCGCTCTTCAATAGGTTCGTTGGCGAGCTGCTCAAACCCTGTGGTGTTGTTCCATTTGCCAGAAAACAGACAATGGCTCTCTTGATAAAACTGGGCTTTGCTAAGTTGTCCTTGAATACGAGGGTGGCCCTGACGGCAAATGACGACAGCGGGCTCTTGGTAGGCGTTCTCGATCACGAAAGAGGAATCTTTGGTGATGACGGTATCTATGATGAGATCCATTTTCTGCTGGCGGATTTGTTCAAACAGCAAATATTTTTCCGGTGGAGATTCGTGGAACACGGTATGTTCTATCGGCGTTAGGCTATGCAAAAGAGTTTCAGAGCAACAGACTTGGAAAGCGGAACGCTCAGAAATTGCGTTGTCTACGATACTGATGGCTTGATGGAATTTAGGGATCAGTTGATAAGCCGAAGCGGTCGGCTCGATGCCGCGTCCTTTCTTAACGAACAACTGTTTATTGACCACCTTTTCTAAGCGTTTAATGGAAGCGCTCACCGCCGGTTGAGTTAAGCCCAAATGATCGGCGGCTTTGGTGTAGGACTGATATTCCGCGACCACCAAAAAGGTCTGAATTAAGTTGAGATCCATAGTATTACTCATAAATCAGATTTATGTTAAAGCGAATTTTAACTCTATTTATCCGCAAGATAACAATATTTATATTAATTAAATCTTTGTTTTGTCCAAAACGTGTCAACAACCAGCGGAGTAATGGAGTTTTTATGCCCAACAGTAAGAAAAATCTCAGCAAGACATTCGTGTTGAATGCTTGTGCTCTCGCGGTCGGTACAGCCTCTGCCGCCGCATATTCAGCCGAACAACCCAATATTTTGGTTATCTTTGGTGACGATGTCGGTTATTGGAACCTAAGCGCATACAACGGTGGCATGCTTGCGTACAGCACGCCAAACATCGACAGCATTGCCAAAGAAGGCGCCAAATTCACTAACTTTTATGCACAGCAAAGTTCGACAGCAGGTCGTTCTGCGTTTATCACCGGTCAAATGCCTAAGCGCACTGGGTTATCTAAAGTGGGGCTGCCAGGCGCACCGCAAGGTATCTCAGAAAAAGATCCAACCATCGCCACTATGCTCAAACAACTCGGTTATGCGACAGGCCAGTTTGGTAAAAACCACTTAGGTGACCGCGATGAACATCTGCCAACCAATCACGGGTTTGATGAGTTCTTTGGCAACTTGTACCACTTGAATGCAGAAGAAGAACCTGAAAATGTCGACTACCCGAAAAATCCTGAGTTCAAGAAAAAATTTGGCCCGCGTGGTGTGATTCACTCCTACGCAGATGGAAAGATCGAAGACACAGGGCCACTGACGCGCAAGCGTATGGAAACGGTGGATGACGAATTCCTCGAAGCGGCAGAGCAGTTTATCGAAAAACAAGTAAAAGCAGATAAACCGTTCTTTACTTGGTTCAATACCACACGTATGCACAACTTCACCCATGTACCAGAAGCGTATCAAGGCAAAACGGGTGCGGGGTTTTACGCAGATGGGGTCAAGCAGCATGACGATCAAATTGGCCACCTACTGAATAAAATCAAAGAGCTGGGTGTCGATGACAACACCATCATCGTATACACCACTGATAATGGGCCGATGATCAACTTGTGGCCGGATGCGGGCATGACGCCATTCCGCAGTGAAAAAAATACCGGTTGGGAAGGTGGCTTCCGCGTTCCTGCGCTCATCAAATGGCCGGGCCAAATCAAAGCTGGAGAAACCTTCAATGGCATGATGTCTCTTGAGGACTTCTTCCCAACACTTGTGGCAGCGGCAGGCAACAGCAAGGTCAAAGACGAACTGCTTAAAGGCAAAAAAGTCGACAATGTCAGCTACAAGGTGCATTTGGATGGTTACAACCAATTGCCTTACCTTACGGGTAAAACCGACCAATCCGCACGCAATGAGTTCGTTTATTGGAGTGATGATGGGGATCTGTTGGCACTGCGCTACGGCAAATACAAATACCACTTCATGATCCAAGAGAATGAAACTGGTCTCGCGATTTGGCAAAAGCCTTTCACCAAACTGCGTGTACCTAAGATATTCGACTTGAGTATCGACCCGTTCGAACGTGGAGACACAGGTATGGGATATGACACTTGGATGTATGAACGCTCATTCCTCATGATGCCAGCCATTGAGAAAGTTCAAGAAGTCATGGGAACATTCAAAGCGTACCCACCTCGCATGGCACCGGGTTCGTTTGTACCCAAATAACCCTGTCTAACCGATAGCCTCTTTGGAAAAAGAGAGGCTATCTCTTCTTCATTTATCGTCTTGCCCATACTCAGACAGCAGAAAAGAGACATACTGATGCAAAAAGTCACTCCTCGTCATTCAACTGCGATGCCTATTGTGCCCTTGAAAACCGCGGCGAAGCCCGAAGCCAATCAAAGTTATCAACGTCGTTTTCATGTGATGGCGAAACCCGGCGGTGCCAAATGCAATATTGATTGCCAGTATTGTTTCTATCTTCATAAAGAAGCGTTGCTGCATCAAAAGAAACAGCCTCAGATGAGTGAGGATCTGCTTGAAAGGTTTATCAAAAGTTATATAGACAGCCAAGATGGCGATGAAATCGTGTTTTCATGGCAAGGTGGAGAGCCGACACTGCTCGGTCTCGACTACTTTCGCAAAGTGGTTGAACTGCAGAAAAAATATCGGCCAGTTGGAGTTCGCATAGAAAATGATCTGCAAACAAATGGCATTTTGCTCAATGATGAGTGGTGTCAGTTTCTAGCCGAACACCAATTTCTTGTGGGGCTGTCGATCGATGGTCCGCGCGAAATTCATGACAAATACCGCCGAACACGAAGCGGAAAACCCACCTTTGATTTGGTGATGAAATCGGTTGAAACGCTCAAAAAATACGGGGTGAAGTTTAACGCTTTGGTCGCGGTGAATCGCCACAATGCTCAGTACCCACGTGAGGTCTATCGTTTTCTTACCCAGGAGTTGGGTGCCACTTATCTCCAATTTACACCCGTTGTCGAAGCGAATGGTTTTCAAACCACAGCGCCGCAATTTTGGAATGAACAGATGATCCCTGTCGTGGGCAGTGAACTGGCCAAGCCTGGGCATCCTATGTCTGTGGTCACGGATTGGTCCGTGGACCCGCAGCAGTGGGGAGAATTTCTTATTGCAACCTTTGAAGAGTGGGTGAATAACGATTTAGGGCGCGTCCTCGTTAATCTATTTGAAACCGCCGTTGCGCAGGTGATGGGATTGCCTTCGCAACTTTGCGTGACATCAGAGTTCTGCGGCAAAGGCTTGGCGATAGAACACAATGGTGACGTGTTCAGTTGCGATCACTATGTGTATCCCGAATACAAACTGGCCAATATTCAGCAGTATGATTTGAGTGAGCTGGCCATGTCAACGCGTCAGTACACCTTTGGTATGGCCAAAAGAGAGTCGCTGCCGAGCTATTGTCTGCAATGCCCTTATCTTCAATATTGTTGGGGTGAATGTCCTAAGAATCGCTTGATCAAATCCCCTGACGGTGAAGTTGGATTGAACTACCTGTGTCCGGGCATCAAAGCCTTTTTTGATTATGCCTTGCCAATGTTGGTTGGCATTACTCAAATCCTCAAAGCCCCTAATGACCGGCGTGAATAGCAGCGCGCCGCAAGGGGCATATAGACGTTATAACCTTTAGTTATTCAAATTGTTTTTATACTGATTTCAATCTCTTCCTTTCGTTTACAAAACCGGAAAACGCCGATGAATCACGCACAGAAAGCCATCAATCTACTCATTCAACAAACGGAAAAAAGCGTCATTGGCCAAAGGCATGTGGTTGAGGCGTTGGTGATTGGATTGCTGACCAACGGCCATGTGTTGCTTGAAGGATTGCCCGGCACCGCCAAAACGCGATCGGTGAAATCGCTGGCGAAGCGGCTTAACACCAGCTTTGGCCGCATCCAATTTACGCCAGATTTGCTGCCTTCCGATGTGACGGGCACAGAAGTGTACCAAGAGCGCGAGGGTAAGCCTCAGCTCCATTTTCAAGCGGGGCCAATTTTCAACAGCATTGTACTGGCCGATGAAGTGAACCGAGCACCGGCGAAAGTCCAAGCAGCGCTGCTGGAGGCGATGGCAGAGGGCACGATAACGGTAGGGGACAAAACGCATCAACTGCCAGAGCTCTTTATGGTGCTTGCCACGCAAAACCCCGTTGAGCAAGAAGGGACGTATCCTCTCCCAGAAGCGCAAATGGACCGCTTCATGATGAAAGTCACGGTGGACTACCCAGAAGATGAGGCTGAGCGAGACATTATTCGTTTGGTTCGCAGCGAAGAGATGGGAGAGAAAGAAGTCGGTGGTGATCAAGTCATGCAACCGATTGACCCCAACACAGTGTTAGAAGCCCGTCGACAATTGCCAACCATCGCGGTGTCTGAATTGGTCGAAAACTACATTGTGGCACTGGTGATGGCGACGCGTAAACCAGAGCGCTATGCCGATTCTGCCTTATCAAAGTGGATTGAAGTGGGGGCGAGCCCTCGTGCTTCCATCGCGCTGGATAAGTGCGCTCGTGCCTATGCTTGGTTGCAAGGACGTGACCACGTCACACCTGATGATGTACGTGCAATGGTGCCATGCGTGCTAGGGCATCGTTTTTCACTTTCCTATGACGCGATTGCCGATGGTGTTGATCATCAAGCGGTGGTGCAAGCGCTGCTTGATTGTGTCGAAATCGGATAGGGGGAACCAGTATGGTCAAGCCAACGATCGCCCCTCAGCCTCAAGGACTCGACCCTCGAGTCTACTGTGACTACGCAAGGCTTGTTCGTTTGCAAGCACAAGCCGACGGCTTTAGCTTGCTGCCGCATCTTAGGGCTGGCAGCGTGCTCTCTGGGCGGCACCGCTCCTTGTTTCGGGGACGAGGTTTAAACTTTGAAGAGCTGCGCCATTATCAGCTTGGTGACGACATCCGTAATCTCGACTGGAAAGTCACGTTGCGTACCGGAAAGCCCCACGTGCGTCGTTATACGGAAGAAAAAGATCGCAATGTGTTGGTGTGCGTCGATCAGCGTAGCGGAATGTTCTTTGCCTCGACCGAGATAATGAAATCGGTGGTGGCGGCGGAAATTGCTGCGATGTGCGCTTGGCGAGCATTGAAAGATGGTGATCGTGTCGGCTTTGTCATTGCATCGCATCAAGAGTTGTACTTCAGCAAAGTGAAGCGCGCGCAAAATGATTTGTTAGCGCAGCTAAAGCGTTTAGCGCAGACAAATCAGAGCCTCAACGTTGAGTCCACGGATTCCACCTCGGTCTCATTTGGTCATTGGCTTGAGCTGATCAAACGCGTCAAGCCAAGGCATTCGACCCTCATTTTTATCAGTGATTGGCGTGACTGTGAAACTCATCATCTTGACCATTTAAAGCAACTCCAGCAGCACAACGATATTCTCGTTGTGATGGTGGGGGATCCACTTGAACAATCTCTGCCACCAGAGCTTGCTCGCATTAACTGGGTGATTGGTGATGGACGCTATCAACTGAACATGGATAGCAAAGCCAAAGTCGACACAGCCAGTGTCAGCTTGGCGGAAAAGTCACAACAGCAGCGGCAGTCGCTCGCACAACTCATGGCGATGAAAAACTTGCCCCACATAGAACTGGACACCAGAGGCGAGCACATTGCGCACTTCCAAAAATGGGTAGGAGGGCGATAGATGACGATTCAACATACACCACCAAGTACCTATATTCTGCGTGAATTGCACGATGTGGCGGTGCCCGAGAGTGTCAGTTGGTTACCACAAACGGTGGGTTGGAAAGTGTTGGCCATCATTGGTGGCATGGTGCTGCTCTACATTGGTTATCGATACGCGCGTTTTCGTTGGGATAACCGATATCGCGCCGAAGCTTTGCAGGCAATCGTGCCGTTAGATCCAAAAGATCCTGCCATGACGAGCGAGCTATTTTCGATTGTAAAACAGGTATTGATCTACCACGACAACTGCTATGCACGCCTGTTTGGCGATGCATTTTTGGCTGCGCTGAATCAGCTTATGCCAACACAACCCCTTTTTGACGATGAGTTAGCAATAAAGTGGGTGCAAAGCACCGTGAACCCGAATGTGCCTTTGAATGAATCAGAACGAGCAACACTGAAAGAGCGTGTGGCACTTTGGGTCAAATCTCATCAAGAGAAGGCGTCCAGTGTTGAACAACGCAGAGCGTTGTCTTCATGCCAATGGTTAAAAGGGCGGCGTCATGGTTGATTATCTATCGTCAATGTTGAGCTTTCTTCATCTCGAGTTTGACTCTCCGCTGTGGTTTCTGGCGTTACCGCTGCCATTGGTGGTTTATTACTTTGTGCCAGCGTACCGCACCAAACAAACCGCCATTAAGGTGCCATTCTTTCATCAGTTGGTGGAAGCCATGGGGGAAACGCCCTCAGAAGGCGCCAGCCAGTTAACACCCAGTGGTTGGCAACGTGCCACCTTAGTCTTGTCTTGGTTACTGGTGGTCAGTGCGCTTGCCAAACCGACCATTTTGGGCGCGCCGCAAATACGCGAAAGTTTGGGCCGTGATGTCATGGTGGTGGTTGATCTTTCTGGCTCTATGGCTGAGCAGGATTTTACCAGTGCGTCGGGTGCAAAAATTTCTCGTCTTGATGCCACCAAAGAGGTACTGGCGGATTTTGCTAAAACCAGACAGGGGGATCGTCTTGGTCTGATTTTGTTTGGCGATGCTGCCTTTGTGCAAACGCCGTTCACCGCGGATCAAAAAGTATGGTTAGCGCTGCTCAACCAAACCGATGTTGCAATGGCGGGGCAGAGTACGCATTTGGGCGATGCCATTGGTTTGGCCATCAAGGTGTTTGAGCAAAGTGAACCAAGCCAAGCGGCCTTTTCAAAGCCCCGGCAAAAAGTGGCGATCGTGCTCACGGATGGCAATGACACCGGAAGCTTTGTTGAACCGATAGACGCGGCCAAGGTGGCCAAAGCAAAAGGGGTCAGAATTCATGTGATTGCGATGGGCGATCCCAGTACGGTTGGGGAAAGTGCACTCGACCTGCAAACGATCGAACGCATTGCCAGTGAATCTGGCGGCAAAGCATTTCAAGCTTTGAACCGCGACGAGTTGGCTAGCGCATACGATGATATCGGTAAACTCGAGCCTCAGTTGTACCAAAGCATCACCTACCGCCCTAAGCAGAGCTTGCATCATGGATTAATGGGTATCGTGGTGGGCCTCTATCTCGTTGCGTTTAGTGTGGTGACGTTGAAGCGACGGATACGCAACGCGAAGATCAAAGCAACGACGGTGGAAAATGAACAGGGGGAACACCATGCTTGATACCTCTTTATTCGGCATGACAGTGACGCCGTTTTTCTCTCAGTTTCACTTCCTCCGACCGGAATGGTTATTGGCGTTTGTGCCGATGTTACTACTGTTATGGATGAGGTGGCGGGAGGATAGTGTTCCGAGTTGGAAAGCCATTTTGCCAACGCATTTACGCCAAGTGTTAACGATAGGTGAGCACGGCTGGCGCAAACAGCTGCCACTCAAGTTATTGGTGGTCAATGTCACTTTAGCAATTATTATTTGTGCAGGCCCTACTTGGCAGCGCCAAGCCTCACCATTTGGTGAAGACAAAGCCACCCTACTGGTGATATTGGATAACAGCGACTCGATGCTACAAAATGATCTTCCTCCCAGTCGCTTAGCTCGCTCAAAACAGAAAATTCGCGATTTGTTAGTCGCAAGAAAAGGAGGCAGCACGGGGTTAGTGGTGTTTGCTGGCTCTGCGCATGTTGCAATGCCCGTAACGCAAGACAGTAAAGTCTTTGACCCGTTTCTAGCGGCAATCACACCCGAGATTATGCCCATAGAAGGTAAGCTTGCGGAAAAAGCATTGCCTCTGATTGATCAACAACTGCAAGGGCAAGCTGGCTCTAGCGTATTGTTAGTGAGTGATGGGGTAAATCCGGCCACCATCGACGCATACAAAGCGTATTTTGCAGAAAAACCGTATCAATTGCTGATCTTGGCGGCGGGCAATTCAAATGTTGTGTCCGACAATCCATTGGATTTAGGTTCACTGAACAAATTGGCTAACGCGACGGGGGGGCGTTTAGTGCAAACCAGTGTCGATAATCGTGATATAGAAACCCTCAACCGATATGTTGAACGGAATATGCAGCTCAATGGTGACTCGTCGATGCCGTGGCAAGATATGGGTTATCCACTGTTGTTACCCATCGCAATCATTCTGATGCTCTGGTTTCGTAAAGGTTGGTTAGTGCAATGGTGCTTGGTGGCTATGGTGTCTACGTCGCTGCTTGCAACGCCTAATGCCATGGCAGAAACCGTTTCGCTCAGTGTGGAAAAAACAGCTCAGCCACACATGAAGACGATGTGGGATAAGACGGAGCAGTGGTGGTGGGATCTCTGGCTCACTCCTGACCAGCAAGGTCAACGATGGTGGAACCAAGGGCAATACTTGCAAGCCGCCAAACATTTCAATGATCCATTACGCAAAGGCACGGCCTATTACTACGCCGGAGAATACGCCTTAGCACACAGCGCGTTTTTAACCATGCAAAACGATCCGTCAGATGAAGCCAAAGACCTCGGACTTTACTATGCAGCCAGCGCGCTGGCTCGCCAGCGAGAATACTTGGCCGCGCGTAACTTGTTACAGTCACTTGCGGATAAGGAAACCTTGAGCCGCAAGTTAAGAGCTGACGTGGAACACAATCTTCGCGTGATTGGTGGCATTGTTGAAGAAATCAATCGCACCAGTGCAAGCCAAGCAGGTTCCACGGATGGCCCAGAAGAGTCGATCGAGTTGGGGGATAATCCCCAAACAGCTGACGGCGTGGACGAGCAAACCGTTGCCGAAATGATGCTTAAAGAAACGTTAAATGCAAACGAGATCTTGGGAAGTGATGCATTAGCAGACAAATGGTTAAAACGTGTGGAAGCTGACCCCAAATACTTTCTAGCGGCTAAGTTCCAAATTCAATTGCATCAAGGGGCTAAAACAAGTGACACAACGCTTGAGCAACAGGAGAAAAAGCAATGATGATGTACGCCAAATTTGCTACTCCGTTTCCACATAAGTGGCTAATGGCGATGTTTCTCACCCTTTCTAGCCTAGTGCTGAGTGCGACAACGTGTGCGCAGGATATTGAGGATTTGCAGCGTAGCAACCATGTTGAGCTTTTGGCTTGGGTTGGCCAGCCGCCGAAGGCGCAGGAGACGAAAACGCTTCCCGTGTTCAGCGTTAATGAGCAGGTGATTTTGACTATCGAAGTCGCGACACCACGCTGGTTCACCGCGGGCACTCGCATCGGTCACGTTGAAATTCCCAACGTCATCGCCAAGCAACGTAATCCGTTGGCAACCAACTATACCGAGCGTAAGGACGGCCATACGTGGTCGCGTCAGCGCTGGGAAATCACGCTTTACCCGCAGGCGTCGGGGCGCTTTGTCGTTCCTCCCATTGCGGTGAGCGTACAAGTCTCTGCGCCCAATGGAGAAAACGTCTCGGGCACGCTCTACACTGCGCCGATTTCGTTTGACGCTTCTATGCCTTCAGGATTGATACAGCCACAATCGGCTTGGTTTAGTGCCAGTGACGTTGAGGTGGAGCAGCAATGGCAAACCTCCTCTGTGCCGTTGAAAGTCGGGGATGCCATAACCAGAACCATCACCATTCGCGCCAAAGATAGCCTTTCTGTGTTGCTCCCCAAACTCCTCAGCAACGAATCCACGCCTCGCTATCAAGCGTATCCTCAACCCAATCGTCTTGAGGATACCCAAATAAGGGGTGACTATCGTTCGAGTCGCACAGAAGAAACGGTGTATGTGATTCAGCAAGGTGGGGATTTGAGCTTACCTGATCGCCAATTTCAGTGGTGGAACAGTGATAGCCAGACGCTGGAGACAGTAGTGATTGAAGGCAACACCTTTCATGCGAAACATACGTTTCAGTCGTTTATCCGTGCCTACTCAAAGTGGCTTGTCGCAGGCGGATTATTCCTGTTCACCTTTATGGCAGTGATCGTTATGGTGAAACGCCATTATCGTTCGCGGCCATTGCCGACGTGGTTGGTGTTTCGCCGTTTGCTTAAAGCCAAGCGTTGGCCGGCGGTTCGGGCATTGTTGTACAAGCAGTTACGAGTCAATGATGGCGAGTTGCAGATCGCTAAAGCGCATAATTCAACACCTTGGCAACAGAGCACGGCGCAGTTTCATCAAGGTGTAGAAGACGTTTCTCTGATGAAGCAGCTTTGGCAAGGCGTACAAGCAAAGTCACGAGGTTACTGGCGTATTTCTTTGCCCAAG
This sequence comes from Vibrio vulnificus CMCP6, assembly GCF_000039765.1. Classification (NCBI taxonomy): domain Bacteria; kingdom Pseudomonadati; phylum Pseudomonadota; class Gammaproteobacteria; order Vibrionales; family Vibrionaceae; genus Vibrio; species Vibrio vulnificus. The sequence continues at coordinate 177,979 of NC_004460.2, forward strand.
GCATTGCCTAATTTGCACCGCCAGCAGCAGGCGAAAAATAATCAAGCGAAAAAGAATGGGCAGAAATCATAGCAACAGAATAGGAATCGTCGCACTCCGTTATCGCTTTTAACGATTGTTTTTAAGAATCGCTTTCAACTGCACGGCCTTGTCGAGTGGACCCTAGCGGAGATGGGCTCAGTTTGGGTCAATGACGGGTTAAATCTCGCTAAAATGCGTTCTGTCACTAACTTTTACAGCACGCTCATCGTGCCATGGCGTGGGGTTGGGTAAAATTGGGCCATTCGTTTGTGTTCCCGGTTTGCCATGAAAAATACCGATTTGAATCTCATCCCCATTTTTGTTGCGATTTTTGAAGAGCAGAATCTCTCGAAAGCGGCGGCGCGTTTGGATATTAGCCAGCCTGCGGTGAGCAAAGCGCTGGCACGTTTGCGTGATATTTACGATGAGCCGTTGTTTCACCGCAGCCCATCTGGCGTAGAGCCCACCAGTTTCGCCGTGGACATTTATCCAGCAATGCTGACCGCATTTAAAAACTTCACCTCGACCTTATCCGCATCCAGTGAATTTGAAGCCAAAGTGTCCAATCGGATTTTCTCGATTGCTTGTGTTTCGGTCGCCAGTTACGAGTTGATGCCACAGCTTTTGAAGCAAATTCGTCAGCACGCGCCCAATATCTCCTTGGAAGTGCACCCCCTGTTTACGGAAGATTACGAAAGTGACTTGCGGTTGCAGCGTTATGATTTGATCATCGACATGGCGCCAAGAGGGTGGACGACCTTAAAAGTGGAGCCCATTTTTTCCGAACGATTAATGGTGGTCTGCTGTGCGGATCATCCACGTATTGCTGACGCGTGTTCCGTCGCGCAGTTTTTGGCAGAAGAGCATGTGGTGGTTTCACGCTGGCACGCGCGCAAAAGCTTAATGAGTGAAGAAGATATTGCCGATTTAGCGCAACGAAAAATTGCCTATCGTGCGTCCGGGGCATTGGAAATGTTACCCGTTATCCACGGCAGTGAGTACATTGGTATGTTGCCGGAGTCGACCATCAATGCCTTTGCCGGGACCTACAACATCAAAGCGGTGTCTCTGCCTTTTGATCACGATGTTTACGATTTATGTGCGATTTGGCATCCAAGCCGCAGCAGCGAAAGTGCGCATCAATGGCTGCGAAATCAACTCAAAGCGGCAGTTAAGGTGTTGAAACGATAGTAAATAGAAAAACGGCAGTGATGAAACCATCTCTGCCGTTTTTGTGCCTGTTTGCATGGCGCGCTTAAGGCGTTGCCACCTATCTCACCACCTCTCTCACTACCTCACTGAGCACTTGACCAGTCGCCCCACTGGGCTGGGTAATACCAAGCTTATTGGATAAGGTTGGCGCCACGTCATACGGAGTGATCGCTCGAGAAACGCGCTGCGCGTTCACATCATAGCCGGCAAAAATCACGGGCACATGCGTGTCATAACGCCATGGCGAACCGTGCGTCGATGCAATGGTTAAGCCGTCCATATCATTGATGTAGCTACGAGCGCCAAAAACCAAATAGATATCGCCCGAGCGTTGTGGGTGATAGTTGTTTTTGATCAACTTCGTTATGCGGCTATCCACGACTCGATTGTTTTCGATGTCGCTGCTGGTGATGGCGTAAGCAACCCCTTCCACCTTCGAGACTTCTTCAGCGATCAGCGCTTGCACATCCGCTAAACTTGCCTTGCTCTTGGCAATCACCTCATGGTTAAGGTAGATGTAAGGCTGCGCGTAGAGGCGAATGGCGTCTTTACTTAAACCAAATTCTTGCTTTAAACGCTGCTCTATTTGGGTTGAGAACAGTGTCTTTTGGTCGAAATACTGCGCTTGGCGCAAGCCAATTTGACGAGCATTCGGTGATGCTTCGGGCACGCCATGGTCAGCGGAGAGAACAATCAGCGTATTGTCCAATCCTACCTGCTTATCCACTGCGTCAAACAACTTCGCTAAGGTGCGATCAAGCCGGATCAAGTTATCTTCGGTTTCCAGACTGTTAGGACCGTACATGTGAATCACATAATCGTTTGACGAAAAACTCACCGCAAGATAATCGGTGGTGTCGCCCTTACCTAATTGCTCTTTCTCCAACACTCGTTGTGCGAAGTTGGCCGTGATCTCATCACCCGCCGGGCTCAAGGTCAGCATGGTGGAAAAATACTTAAAGCTGGCTGGGCCATAAGGGTGGGGGAAAGTGCGGGCAAAACCAGCAAGGTCCACCTTATGTTCTTGGCTGATTTCTTGGAGTGTGTAGCGTTCTTGCGGCAGAGTGAGTGACCATTTTTGACCTGAGTATTGTGCGGGAATTTTCTCGGCATTCCAGTGAGTCACCCATTGTGGTGTCTGGTCATAATAATAGTTGCTGGTGACAAATTCTGAGGTTGCTTTGGAAAACCAAAACGCTTTGCCAGCATGGCCACCCAATGAAATTGCGCCTCTGTCTTTGACGGAGACCGAAAACACCTTAGCTTTGCCGTTGGAAGAGAGCGCCAGTTCATCACTAAACGTCGTCGTCAAAATGGGTTGTGGTGAGCGGCCATCTTTCAGCGCGGTTTTTTGAGTTGGGTCGATTTCGGTCGCTTTGTTGACACCAGCATGGCTATTGAGCATGGCGTAGTTTTCATCTTCGACATTGTAAACAAGGCGCTCTTTCTGTCTGTCGTACCATACATTGCCAACCATACCGTGAACCGACGGCGGCGCGCCAGTTGCTAGCGACACATGACCGACGATGGTTTCGGTATTGCCGTGCTGATAGTGCGCATTGGTGTAATAGACCCCTTCATCCATCAAATAGCGAAAGCCTTTTTCCGCGAAGTTATGCTTGTATCGGTCGAGTAAATCGCCACGCAATCCATCAACGGTAATTTGCAATACTAAGGCTGGCTTTTCGGTTGCTGCCGCGATTGCATTGGGGGTGAAAGCGCAAAGTAGCGATGCGCCAGTGAGCCAAACTGCTTTCATTGTCGTCCTCTTTGATGTTGTCGATCAATCAATGTCTTTTGCCAGTCTTAGGCCCATATCGGCCATGCGTATCGATTGACTGGCGAAATCACGTCGGAAGTTTTCCGATTCGTCTGCGGCGTAAGAGAAGCTGCCGCCGCGAACGGATTTATGCGCCAAGCCCGCCGTTTCTTCTTTGGCATTACTTGGGTTGTGGCTTGGGGCGTATGTGTAGTAACCCGCGTCAAAAGCATCGATGACAAATTCCCCCACGTTGCCCGTCATGTCATAGAGTCCGAGCTCATTGGGTTGCTTTAATCCCACCGGATGAGCTTGGTTATTGGCATTACTCGCATACCAAGCCACCTCATCAATGTTGTTCGAGCCTGCGTACGTGAACCCTTGACTATGCACGCCACCGCGAGCGGCGAACTCCCATTCAGCTTCCGTCGGTAAGCGGTAGTGCTCGCCTGTCAGGGTGTTCAAGCGTTCAATAAAGTAGTTCGCTTGCTGCCAACTTAAGTTGTTGACGGGAACGTTTGGATTTGGGAAATAGCTCAGTGAAGAACCCATCACCGATTCAAATAGCGCTTGAGTGACTTCGAATTTGGCAAGGTAAAAACTATCCACTGTCACTGGATGCGCAGGGGTTTCAGAGTTCTTTGCACTGGGATGTTCAGAACCCATCTCAAAAGTGCCGCCTTCGACCAACACCATATCTTGGTTAATGGCCATGGCGACGGGATGGGGCGTTGAGCTACAGCCGTTGGCCAGCAAAGCCACCGTGAGAGGAAATAGGGGAAAAAGCCAGTGACGAGGCGATAAAGTCATCCGAAATGCTCCTTAAGTCAGCGAGCTTCCAGCTTACGCATTGTTGCCATGAAAAAAGGTTATAACGGGTATAACAAGCCCTTGTTCGGAAAGCCTTTTAAGATGCATTTATCGATATTTTCTTCAAACAAGACTTGGCGCTCAGCGCGAAGAAATAAGGTGAATTATGCAGATTACTCAGGGCCCACAGTTTAATGGTAAAGCATCAAAGCGTTTACACGTGATGGCAAAACCGATTGGTGCTGCCTGCAACATCGACTGCACGTACTGCTATTACCTAAGTAAACAGGACTTACTTGAGTATAAGAAGGGCTGTACGCCCGTGATGGATGAGGCGACGCTCGAAACCTATATTCGTCAGTACATTGAAGGGCAAAATACGCCTGAAATCATCTTCTCATGGCAAGGGGGAGAGCCGACGATGCTTGGCTTGGATTACTTCCGAAAAATCGTTGAATTCCAAGCCAAATACCAGCCAGAAGGGGTAACCATCGCCAACGATCTGCAAACCAATGGTACCTTACTGAATGACGACTGGTGTGCATTTCTTAAAGCGCACAATTTCTTGGTGGGGCTGAGTATTGACGGTCCTGAAATGATGCATAACGCCTACCGCACCAACCGTGCGGGACGAGGCACGTTTAAACAAGTGATGAACGCGGTGGAGCTGTTGCACAAACATCAAGTGCCGTTCGCCACACTAACTTGTGTGAACAATTTGACCAGCCGTAACCCGTTAGAAGTGTATCGCTTTCTACGAGATGAGGTGCGTTCGCCACAAATGCAATTTATCCCAATTGTCGAGCAGAAAAGCTTTCGGACAACCGCCCCACAAACATGGCAACCGCAAGCGCAGCTCAAGCAAGGAGATAAGCGTCTCATTCCCGGCCACAAAGATTCAGTAATGGAGCCATGGTGTGTCGCAGACGAGGCGTGGGGCAATTTTCTCATTGCCATCTTCGATGAGTGGATTCAACACGATATCGGTAAGGTCTTTGTGCAATATTTTGAAGCCAGTGTCGAAACGTGGATGGGGCGAAAGAACCCGCTGTGCACACTAGGAGAAATTTGCGGCAAAGGCTTAGCCATGGAACCGAATGGCGATGTGTTTGCGTGTGACCACTATGTTTATCCCGAATATAAAATAGGCAACATTCATCAGCAGTCATTAGAGCGCTTGGCCTATGGCGATGAGCAACAAAAATTTGGTTACGCCAAGGTGCGTTCGTTAACCAGCCAATGCCAACAATGTGAGTATCAGTTTGCTTGCTTTGGTGAATGTCCGAAAAACCGTTTTATCCGCACGAAACAGGGTGAACCGGGGCTTAACTATCTTTGTGCGGGTTGGAAAAAGTTTTTCGCTCACGCAGACAAAGCTCTGGCGTATGTTTTACGCGCCACGGGCCATCCGGTGGTTCACGGTCAATACAGTGATCAAGCGATGCGCCAGTTGGCAAGCCGCACACCGCGTTTTGAGACTAAGTTTTGAGATCCAGCGTTGAGGTAAAAATGACGACACGTTCCCACACTCTTTTACTCGCGGCCTTGGGCCTCACCGCGCAAGTAAGCGCGCATGACGTCTCTTTTATGCAGTCGCCTAGTGCAGGTGAAAGCGCAGGTAAAAGTGCAACTCATGAGCTCACTCACGCCACTTCTCCTCAGGAAATGGTGTCGAAACTCTCCTACCAAGCGCAAGACAAAAGCTTGCCGACCGAGCTGCGTGTAGGCGCGCTAAGAAATTTGGCCAACTACCCAAGCCAAAACGCGCTGGTGGCGGTCAGTCGTAACCTGCAAGAAAGTGACCCAGCATTACGTGAAGCGGCCATTGTTGGTGCTGGCCCATACAATATTGTTCACCGTTGGCGCATGGTTTCGCCATTGCTCACCGATGACACCGAAATGGTGAGATTGGCGGCTACGGCGAATTTGCTGCGTGACTATGGCAATCTCAGTGAGAGCCAACAGCAAGCGTTAAATGCCCCGACAAAGGTGCTTATTCGTTATTTGGCGCAGAAAAAAGACACCGATTCTCAATTGCTGCTGGCGGACGTTTATCGTTGGTATAAGCAGTGGGACAAAGCGCAGCCACTCTATCAGCAACTGACTGAGCAAACGCCAGATAACCCGCAAGTTTGGCTCAGCTTGGCAGATAACTATCGTGCACAGAAAAACGATGGTGAGGCGATAGAAACGCTAGACGACGCTATTCAACGACATCCAAGCAATGCGGCGTTGCATTATTCCAAAGCGCTGACGTTGGTTCGTTTGGATGACAAAAATGCGGCGGCGCAAGAGATGGAATTGGCTGCCAACATGGCCGAAAACAACAGCTACTACTGGTATCTCAATGGTGTGTTGCAAGAGCCGTTTGATTTGCAGAAATCGGTTGGTGCTTTCGAACAAGCCTACTTAATATCAGGAGCGCCAGAGCAACTCTATGCGGTGTGCGATATCTACGCACGGTACGACAATCCCAAGACAGAACTCTGTTTGACAGAGCTGCAAAAAGTCGCACCAGAGTACGTGATTGACCAGATCAAACAGAAAAAAGACGAGCGAAAAATGTCGGCGCGCGGCTAGTCTGCCTCACCAGCTTGATGCTCTACGTAACACACAGCGAAAGGAATCGCTAATTGCTTGAAATGGTGTATCCAACGCCACTGATTATCTTGCAGTTTGTCACCGGGCCCTTTGACTTCAATCCATTGATACTCACCATCTTTGAAAGCGATCAAATCGGGCATGCCATTGCGGTAGAGTTTTAAATCACTGAGCTGGATCTTAAATAACGCCACCAAACTTTCACGCGGTATGCTTTCTAAGGCATGCAAAAGTAGGCTTTCTGAGAGTGCTGACCACTGCACCAGTGGGTTCGCAATTCCCTGTTTCTCGCGAAAACGCTGCAAAATAAACGCATTATCACCGGTTAATAACTGAGTAAACGCCTGTTCGATTTCGGCGGCACGCTTGTGCGCAAAATCGTCATGATACAAATCAAGAGGGCGATGTTGGTAGGCATTGATGAATGCGCCTTCGACGGGAGCAAAGAAGGCAGGCCAGAAAGTGAGCCCGAGCAAACCGTTGAGCAGCGCATTTTCGCTGTAGAACACTTGCCAACCTAAACGCTCAAAATGCGTCAACGCTGCGAGTTCGACGCGTTGTTGCGACAGATCGAGCGAGAGGCGGTATTCGTCGCATTGAGGCTTGCTGGCTCGCGGCAGTTTTTCGCCCAACTTGCGTTTTAGTCTCTGTTCTAGCTTCTGGGCTACTTCAAATTCAGAGACGTCAATTGGCTGGGTGAGCATTTCGGTGACAATGTCACTAAATGGCTGGTTCTGTTCCAGTTTATCGTAGATACGCGCACGGCGTTCTCGGCTCGGCGCCAGTGTGGTTTGTTCAAACAGTGTGAGCGCCGTGGTGAACTCACCAAGCCGTTCAAAATCTCGGGCAATGTCATTAAGCAGGTGTTCGCGTTTACGGTCGACATAGGGATGTGCCACAGGGCCAGGAAGTGCTGCCAGCAGTTGATCCAGATTCTCCTTTTGTTTTCTATCACAAAGCCAGTAACGGTTCGAAAGTTCGCTAAGGTCGATTAAGCGGTCAATCTGTTCTCGGCTATCGAAGAATCGCCGCTCTTTACTTAACTGGTAAGCTTCGAATTGATGCAGACCAAGATCATCCAAAACGAATTGGCTCAGATCTTGATGGGTGTTTGCAAAAAACAACGTTAGTAACAGGTCGATCATGTGAGCGGAGTTAAGCTTGATGACGGTGAATGCTAATTCCTCAAACTGAGTGAAGGCGTCGTCGCTTAGACAACTGACTAGTGCCTCTTTCTTTTGCGTTTTGGCGAGGTGAGGGTAGAGCGAAAGCAACTCTGGTTTTGTCAGTAAGTAGAGAGCGAGCTCTTGATGAGAAAGTACGGGAGAGAGTTCGACAAACTCGCCTTGGTTGAGCATGTCTAGGGTGTGATCAAGTTGGGGAATTTCAGCGTAATGCAGTTTATCACTGCGAAACCAACAGCCTTTGCGACTGTACAAACGCACCAACAGGCATTGCGCACGCTTATCAAGCTCAGTGAACGCCAAAAGCCATTGCTGTTCGTCTGTTGTCAGCAAATCTTGGTACCACTGCAGTGCGTGGCGCGTAAGCTTAAAAAAGTTATCGAGATAGTAATCCGGGGCGAGTTCAACGCTGTTTTCCATAAACGACCGACAATAAAAAAGGCTTAACCCGTAGGTTAAGCCTTTTCATGTTCAAATCAACGCGTAATTACGCCTTTTTCAGCTCTGCGACTTTCGCTTCTGAAAGTGGTTTCGTTACCAGTGCAAGCACAATACAAACGCCCATCATCACGGCTGAAATTGTGTAAGCCAAGGTGTAGCCTGTGCCGTTGGTCATAGAGAAACCAACCACTGCTGCACCAATCGCACCACCAATACCCCATGCTGTGTAAAGTACGCCATAGTTAGTGCCGTAGTTTTTCAGACCGTAGAATTCTGCGGTTAGAGTAGGGAAGACCGCAAGAAGCGTACCGTAACCTACTGCTGCGATAGCCGTACCAATGATCAGAGTGAACTCAGATTGGAACGTTGCGAACAGAACCATGTTGATGCCCTGTAGAACGAACGCGAGAAGAAGCGTACGCACGCCGCCGATCTTGTCTGCAAGCATACCTGCTGCAACACGGCCGCCTGAGTTAAATACCGCAAGAATAGACGCAAGGTAAACCGCGTTAGGCAGGTTTGCTTGAACGCTTGCGATGGTGGTGATGTTACCGATGATCATCAGGCCAACAGACGCTGCAAATGCGTACATGATCCATAGTGCGTAGAACTGTGGCGTTTTAAGCATCGCTTTCCACGTCAGATCGTCAGATTTCTTCACCGCTTTAGGTGCTTGGCCTTTTTTTACTTTCGGCTCTGCTGGGGTGTAGTCTGCTGGTGGGTTATTGATGGTTGCCGCTAGAGGCACCGCGATAGCAAGAACACCAACACCAAGAATCATAAAACTGGTCTGAATACCCATGTTCGTGATCAGAGCTGAAGTCAGTGGCGCTAGGTAGATCGTTGCAAGACCAAAACCTGCTGCGATGATGCCGTTAACCATGCCTTTCTTCGATGCGTGGAACCACTTCATCGCCGATGGAGATAGACAAGCATAACCAAAACCGATACCCGCACCGGTGATCACACCAAACGTGATGTTGAGCATCAGTGGAGAGTCAACAAAACCAGATGCAATCATACTTAGACCTGTAAGAACAGTACTTAGGATAAGAATCATACGTGGACCCATGCGGTCTTGAAGAATACCAGCAACAAGAAGACAAATAGAGAACGTGATCGTTGCGGTTGCGTAAGGGGCAGACGCTTCTGCAGCGCTCCAGCCTGACTCAGTCACTAGTGCTTTGTTGAATACACTCCAAGCATACAGGATGCCAAGACAAAGGTTGATACAGAATCCTGCAAGCAGGATGCGCATAGCTTTATCAATCTTGCTCATTTTTGTTCTCAGTGTTGCTTCTGGTAATACCAAAAGGGGGCGAATAAAAAGGTGGTTAAACTCAAAATTAGTTTGCGTTTTTCAACAGATAACGCAATGAGCGCGGATTATAACCAATCCTTTTGTGATTGGAATCTCTTTTTAAGGCCAGATCTGAAAATATTTTGATACGTTAAAAAAGTGTTGTTACAGAGTTTTCTGAATTAACGCTTGTTTGTGAAAATCTTGTGATCTTTGGATGTTGAGCGCTTATCTGGCGGGGCTTAGATATGCGGAAGAGAGTCGATATGGTACTGAGTTCACATTGCTAAAAAAAAGACAAAATATTTTCTGCTGTTAAATGAATGTAACAATCCTTTTCTAAATTTACACTTTTCTCTCGAAATGCCGTAGACAAAGGATTCTTAAAAATCATTGTGTTAATCATATGTAAAATCAGTTGGTTTGATTAATGTTTGTACACATTTTGTACAGGTTTGGCCTCTTGATCTCTGAAACTAGTTTGGCAAAATATAGCGGAAACTGAGATTGCAATATTGAAAGGATGCTTTTTAGGCTTTTATAGCGAGGTGTATATGAAGATTTTCCTTATTCTACTGATATCTGTTACGGCGGGTTATGCCTCTGCTGACCACATCCACTCTTTCTTGTTTGGTCTCTATATTTCATCTCTGGCGGTAGGCAGTTGTTACTGGTTTGCATTCCGCAGCTCGCGTTTCCCTCAACTGGCGGTTTTCCTGTTGCTTTGCGGCATGCTGTCTAAGTTAGCAGTGACGGTTATCGGCGTATTTTGGGGACTATCGCAAGATTTGATTGGCTCGCCATTCATCTTCTCGCTTTCGTACTTGTTCTTCTCAATTGTGGTGACGTACCTATGGTTCAGTTACCGCCAGAAAAAAACCAAAGCGCCAGGGCAACGTCTTCCAGCCTAATTGAACGAATTTAAAAAACGCCAGCAAGATTGCTGGCGTTTTTTTAGGTTGCCATTTCAGCGTCATGCCATTTTTTGGCCAAGCTACTTGTCGTTTCAGCTAGGCAGTGGCGAGTTCATAGACTTTTAAACTCTTTAAAAAGGAAAAGCAGCAGAAATTTAATCAGAGAAATTTCTATCATTTTCGAATGATCGGAGTATAGTGCACATGGTTTTCAAACATGTGTTATTTATGAAATATATAGTTCAAGTCTATTCTTAGTTTTCTTTCGATTCCTTTCGTTATATTACATCTGTAGTTACTTCTTCTTTATCTTCCATTAAATAGCCTCAGTTTTTATATCATAATAATTGATGGTTTATTGATATTAAACGATCGGTATATTGCTGATTGTTATCATGTATTTTCATCTGGGCGTTTTGCGACTCACGATTTTGTGTTCTCTCGTTTTTATACGGTAGGGCGCTAGTTAGAGTTGAGTTTATAAACAGTCTGTAGACGAAAATATATTTAAATTATGAGTTATTATGATGTTCGATGAAGGAAAAATAAATGAGTAAAAAACGCGTAAAACATCATAATAAAAAAAGCGGTTATGAAACCAAGTTTGAACAAATGGTTAAAGAATACCATGAAGCTAAAGCGCTATTAGAATCCATGTCCAAGGGAAGTGAAGAATATAGCCAGCAAGAAAAACACTGTAATGCATTGTTTGCTTCTGCAGAGCGCTTTTTTAAACAAAATCAATAAGCTTTCTTGCATCTTTGAGGTCATGATTGGCGGATGTGCTGACAATCCTGTGACGCATTGACAGCACGCGATAAAAAACGAACCCAGCGGTTAATGCCGATCAGTTAAGAGATAAATGATCGGTTGAACGATCCTGCAGATGGCTTATAAAGGCTCTAAGTTTCTAAAACTTTGAGCCTTTTATTTTGCAATTAACTACAGCCCTAACACTCGCCAATCGTTATGCCCCCAATACTGAACAACTTGGAAAACTCAGTGACATTCTTTGCCCTGATTTCATCAACCAATGCTTAGAAGCTTCCGGTGTGGCCACTATTCGTAAACGTCGTATCCCTCTCGACATGGCCGTTTGGGCGGTCGTTGCTATGTCGCTTTACCGACAAGAGCCTTTGTGGTCAATTGTCTCCAAAGCGCAATTAATGTTGCCCGGGAAGCGAAGTCTGGTTGCCCCTAGTGCTATCGTTCAAGCGAGACAACGGCTCGGGGCTGATGCAATGAAAGAAGTATTTCATCAAAGCCAGAGCTTATGGAATGAAACAGCTGACCATCCGACTTGGTGTGGATTAAAACTCCTCGCTGTCGATGGCGTGGTATGGCGAACGCCAGACACTAAGGAAAACCGTGATGCGTTTCAATCTGCGTCAAATCAGAATGGTGAAGGTAGCTTTCCTCAGGTGCGTATGGTTTGCCAGATGGAGTTGACCAGTCACATGCTGGTCGCCAGTGCTTTCGCGAGTTACAAAACCAATGAGATGATATTGGCAGAACAGCTGATTGAAACAACACCAGACTACAGCCTCACAATGTTCGACAGAGGTTTTTACTCTCTTAGCCTTCTTCATCGTTGGGCAAATACAGGTAATGAAAGGCATTGGCTAATGCCAATGCGCAAGAATACCCAATTTACTGAAGTTAGAAAGCTGGGTCGCAATGATCGGATTGTCGAACTCAAGACAACGCCTCAAGCGAGAAAGAAGTCCCTGTCACTACCTGAAACCATCGAAGTTCGCCTGATAAAGAAAACTATCAAAGGGAAAGAAGTGAGTATCTTGACCTCGATGACTGATCATCGTCGTTATCCGCCAGCGGAAATAGCAGAGCTTTACAGTCATAGATGGGAAATCGAAGTGGGATATCGTGAAATGAAGTCTTCACTTCTGAACAACGAGTTCACACTGAGAAGTAAGAAGCCAGAGATGGTAAAACAAGAACTATGGGGCTTATTGCTTAGCTATAACATTATTAGATATCAGATGGTTAACATGGCTAAAGCTGTGCCTGGCATCTACCCCAACCAACTGAGCTTCACAACGTGTGCTCACTCTATCATTCACGTAATTTTGGGGTTCTGGTTGGAGTCAGCGGGAACAATCCCTAAGCGCATTACTCACTTGCAAGAGGAGGCGATACACCATGTCTTGTCCATTAAACGAGAAGAGCGGATATATCCGAGAGCAATAAAACCAAAGGCAAAGAAATACCCCAATAAAAAAAGCCAGTCAGCTTAACTGACTGGCATTAACCCAGCGGTTCGTTTTTTATACGCTCTATTTAAGGATTATTTCGAACGTATCAATATCAGCATTGGCATCATGATAACGAACATGACCCCCACGAGCTGGAAGGTATGAATGAAGGCCACCATTTGTGATTGTTGATGCAGCATGGTCTGATACTGCTCAAGCGCGGCAGGATCAGTTATAGAGAGCCCTTGCTGCACCGCCCAATCATGCAGCACCGGATTATAACGATTGATGCCTTCGCCCAACGCATGCCATTGCTGTTGACTGTCGCGATATTGAAAAGTGGTCGCGATGGAGATTCCAAACGAGCTGCCAATGGTGCGAAACAAATTATAGATACTGGCGCCCGCGACCGATTGCTCTTTGGGTAGTGTCAGATACGCCAATGTGGATAGGGTAGAGAAGGTTAATCCCAAACCCATGCCTTGAATCATGCTGGGCATCACGATCCAGAAGGTATCGATTTCCAACGAGTACAAGGTCATCAAGTAGCTACCAATACCGATGCAAGTTAAGCCGAAGATGATCTTCAATCTAGGGTCAAACTGCGGATTGAGTTTGATCACTAGGATTAACATGGCTGCTGACGCCAACCCTCGCGGAGCCATCAACATGCCCGTAGTCGAAACGGGATAGTGCAACAGACTCTCCAACAGCATGGGTTGCTGTGTGGTCAAGCCGAACATCGCCATCGAGACAACCGCAATCATCAACGAGGAGACCATGAGGTTTTTGTCTTTCAGCAACCACAGTGGCGCTATCGGGCTTTTGGTTTTCCAACTGCGATAGACCCACATAATCAAGCCAATAACGGCAAGTAACGCCGCGGTTTGAATCATGCGTGAGTTAAACCAATCTTCGTCATTGCCTTTATCCAGCACAAATTGAAGCGCGCCAACGCCGAGCGCCATATAGCCGATGATCCACCAATCGAAATTCGGCTTTGTTTTGTTGCTGATGTGAATGTAGCGATAAATCAGCGTCGCACATACCAGCCCAAAGGGAAGGTTGACGTAGAAAATCCAACGCCAGTTGATGTTATCGGTAATGATTCCGCCCACGACTGGCCCGAGAATCGGCCCCAACAAAATACCGATGGAGAAAATTGCCATCGCTTTGCCTTTTTGCTCAGAAGGGTAGATCTGCACCAGCATCGATTGTGCGAGTGGGATGACCGATGCACCAAACGCACCTTGAATGATGCGAAAGAGCACCATTTCTTCGAGTGAGGTAGCTTGGCCACATAGGGCGCTCGCAATCACAAAGCCAATCACCGCCACCAGCATCACTTTGCGTTCACCAAAGCGAGAGACCCAGAAACTGGTCATCGGGATGAAGATCGCCTCCGCCATGCTGTAGCCTGTCAGCACCCAAGTGATTTGGTCTGCGGTTGCGCCCAGCGCGCCCATCATATGTGAAAGGGAGACGTTGGCCACGGTCATGTCAATCAGCACCATGATGGCAGATAGCATCACGGCGACGGTGGCAATTCCCCGTTTGTCTGCCGTTATTTGATTATTCATCGCTCAGCACTCAAAGTGGGTGACTTTGCAAATCAACCGTTACTTCAGTACTGGCTCCCACGCGTAATTGAGGGGCGTCTTTTGGCACGTCAAGCGCCAAACGAACAGGGAAGCGCTGCTTGATTTTGACCCAGTTACCCGTTGCGTTTTCAGGTGGCATCAAAGAGAAAGAAGTCCCGCTGGCTGGAGAAAGTTCTTCGACCGTTGCTTTCCAAACCCGATCTGGATACATGTCGATCACCACTTCTGCCTCCATGCCGGGTTTAATATGGGTAAGGTCCGTTTCTTTGAAGGCGGCGCGTACCCAATAGCTGTCTTTGATGATCACCGGAAACAGCGTTTGACCCACAGCCACCACAGAGCCCACATGCGTGTTGATTTCGCCAGCGATCCCATCCACAGGCGAGGTGATGTCGGTATAGCTCAGGTTTAACTCGGCTTGAGCCAATTGAGCGGCCGCTTGCTGAACCACTGCGGCTTCAGCCCCTTCTTCACCACGGTTCGCAATTGCTTTTTCGACCGATGCCCGCGCTTGTTCTAGGCTGGCTTGAGCATTAGCCAGTTTGTTCTTAGCGGTATCGAGATCTTGAGCAGAAGTCAATTTACGCGTCACGAGAGAATCAATACGTTTGTATTCCAACTGAGCTTCCGTCAAATTGGAGCGCGCTGCGTCTAATCCTGCGACTGCTTCCGTCACTTGTTTGTCCGCGACATCGTGTTGCTGAACGGCTAACTGATACGCTGCTTTCGCCTGTTTGACGGCCAATAAGTAAGGGCGGGCGTCAATTTTTAGCAGCAAATCGCCTTTATTCACGGCTTGGAAATCTTTCGCTTCCACAGCAACCACTTGGCCTTGTACTTGAGGAGCAACCGAGAGGATCTTCGCTCGAACGTAAGCATCTTCGGTGCTCGGATGGCTATCGGAATATTGCCAAGAAAGGTACATCGCGCCAAAGGCAATGGCGCAAGCAGCAAGAAAAAGGGTTTTGGTCAATTTGGATTTTGATTTGCTTTTGTTCGCGATAGTGTCGCTCATTATATTGTCCAAGTGGTAAATTTTGTGATCAGTGTAGGATTTTCCCACTCTCGAACAACCGAATGATCTGCAAGGTTAAGATCCAATTTTGAATGTTGCTAATGTGTTTGAAAGATGCGCAAGAAAAGTAAGCAATCGCAGTGATTAATGGTGACCCAAAGCATTACTGTTCGTGATAGGTAAAAGTGCGAGGATGTATTTTAACTGATTGAAATAAAGGCGAATATGAGTATCCGCCATACTAATTCAAGATTGATACTGATGCTCCCAGCAGATCAACTCGCCGAACTTCTTATCGAGCTCCAGTTCGGTTAGGCGACAATAAAAGGTACTGCCCGGGCGATCTTCGTGGTGTCGGCAAGTACGGCAAATACCAAAGCTTTGTGTTTCATTTTTGGCCTGCATCTGAGCCAGCATTTTCTTCAAATAACCGACGCTGTCCGGAGAGGCAGCTTCCAATTCACTAAGTGGCTCCAAGTAACGCGCTGGCGGTGTCAGCTTTTCGATTAAGCGCTTTCCGACAAGCGCAGGGTGGTTGATGTGAATGCAACACTTAATCTCATCACTATATGATTTGAAAAAAAGCATTAATCGAATCATAATGTGATTCGAATATGTAGGGTTTTCGAATCAAGGAGCCGTTATGTGGATCTGGCAACAGGCGTCATGGCCTGAATTTGAGTGGGACAGAAGTGTGATTGAGCCGCTTGTGAGAACCACGCGCCTTAATCAAGGTATCTTGTTAGGGAAAATGCTTTGTCAGCCACTTGATCAAACCCAAAATATGCTGGATACCTTGCTCGCCAACATTGTGCACTCTAGCGCGATAGAAGGGGAAAAACTCAACGCCTTTTCTGTGCGCTCTTCACTTGCGAACAAATTGGGCATCAGTGAAGAGAATCCGTTCCCAACAACGAAACAGACCGATGGTCTGGCAGAGATCATGCTCGACGCGGTCGATAACCTCGAGGTTCCACTCACTTTAGAGCGCGTCTTGCACTGGCATGCCTTGTTATTCCCCCAAGGATACACGCTGTTCAATCCTGTTATTGGTGGGCAGTTAAGAAGCGAAACGCCCATGCAAGTGGTATCTGGACGGATAGACAAACCCGTTGTCCATTTTGAAGCGCCAGACAGAGCTTGCTTAGACGCTGAACTGAGCACGTTTATACAGTGGTTTAACGATTCAAAGACGGATACCTCACTCGATCCTCTATTAAGAGCCGCAATCACCCACCTTTGGTTTGTCACACTACACCCATTGGATGATGGCAATGGTCGTATTACTCGAGTGCTGACTGATCTCGCACTGGCACAAGCAGAGCACCAATCCGTGCGCTTTTACGCCATGTCGGTAGCGATTCTTGCTAATCGAAAAAGCTATTACGAGATCTTAGAGCAAACGCAAAAAGGGGATTTGGACATCACCGCGTGGCTACGTTGGTTTTTAGACACGCTGAATGAAACCTTTGATGTTGCGTTAAAAGAGATTGAACAAACGGTATTTAAAACCAATTACTGGCGACACATAGACCAAACGCGGTTGTTGAGTGAACAAACCAAAGTGCTTAATCGAATGCTCGATGGTGATTTCCCTGAGGGGATCAACACATCCCAATACCACAAGGTTGCGAAAGTGAGTAAGCCCACCGCCACAAGGCATTTGGCCGCGCTTGCTGAGCTTGGCTGCCTGATTAAATCTGACGCTGGTGGCCGGAGCACACGTTATCACTTGCCAAAGATTGGCGACCAAACGGCGTGATTCACGAAGAGATCGACCATAGCCGAAAAAATCGTTCACACAGCGGTTAGCTTGAACTGAATGTTTCTTGCATCGGTTTAAGCTTCTCAAGCAAAAAGTCCAAAAACACACGCAGGTGAGGTTTGGGGTATTGTGTGTTTTTGTAGATAGCGAAGATCTCACCACTGCCTAGCTCACCGTGTGTTGCCGTCCAGGACGGCAGCAATTCCACTAACTGCCCACTTTCCAGATAGGGTTTGAGCATCCACTTCGACAACAGAAGTACGCCAGTACCTTGCAGCGCTGCACATAAAAGAGGAGAGCCGCCTTTTGAAATTAAATTGCCAGCGACCATGAGTTTTCTAGTGGTCGATTTTTGGCGGAAGTACCAATAATTCCGCTGCCGTTCGTGACTTATCAATAGACAATTGTGCTGCTGCAAATCTTCTGGTTTTGTTATAGGGGAGTGAGTATTTATATATGCAGGCGAAGCAACCAACGCGGTGTAATTGGTTAGCAAGTGCCGAGCTTTCAGTCGGCTGTCTTGTGGGGTGCCAATACGGATCGCCATATCGACATTGTCGCTGTTTAAATCCACAAGTTTGTTATCCAGCTCAAGTTCAATTTGTATCTTGGGGTAGCGCTCGAGGAACTCTGGAATTAATGGAGTGAGGCATAAATTGCCGAAGCTTTCGAATACCGAGATTCTCAGTATTCCTTCAGGCACACCATGATTTCCTCTCATTTCCGCCAATAAGTTATCGCTGTCGCGCAGGATCTTGCTCGATTGCTGATAAAAATATTGCCCTTCCTCGGTCAAAATCAACTGACGCGTGCTGCGTTTAAACAGTGTCGTTTTGATTCTGTTTTCGAGGCTATCAATATTTCTTGCCACCGACGAGGGGGCCATATTTAGCGCTCTTCCTGCCTGAGAAAAACTGCCAGATTCGACCACCTGATCAAACACTTTGAGTAACTCTAGCACGTGTTTACCTTTGCGTTTTATGCATAACTGATTGAGATTTTATACTCATTCCACCGCAATATCGAATTCTGCACAATAACCCCATCGCACTAAGGCGGTATTTATCACTGAAATAAGGATGGGAAAATGGCCAAACGTATCAATCTTGCTCAAGTACAACCTCAAGCGTTAACGGCAATGTTAGGAATAGAAAACTACCTTGCGGATACCGCATTATCTACTGAGCTTAAAGAGCTCATCAAAATTCGAGCGTCAATGATCAACGGGTGTGCTTACTGTATTCAGATGCACACCACCGAGGCTCTGAAAAACGGGATCGCTCAGCAAAAGCTGTTTGCATTGTCTGCATGGAAAGAGTCGCCACTGTTTGATGAGGCAGAGCGAGCAGTGCTTCACCTAACAGATGACATGACAAAAATTGCCGATGCTGGCGTATCAGATAGCGTCTATCAGATCTGCCTTGAGTTACTTGGAGAAGAGCGCTTAGCTCAAGCAATGATGCAGATCATCATGATCAACGCGTGGAATCGATTTGCGCTTGCCACCGCGATGATGCATGAATAACCCGTAAGTGCTTCGTGGCCCAATGTATCGGAGGAATTCAGCAACATTGGGCCGCTTTACCCTGTTACCTGCTGCTCTTATCTTGTACAAACCTACGAGCGATAAATCGAAAAACAACCTTTATTCTGTCGTGCTGCGCTCAATTTTAACGCCGAATAAAACCGTGTGTTTTCAGCGCTGATATACTCCTTGCAGGATGAAAAAGAATAGGTGAAAAGCATGTCCAAAACCGCGAAGCTGAATAACGAAGAAAAGTTAGTGAAAAAGGCCTTAGAGATAGGCGGTAAGATGGCCAAAATGCAGGGCTTCGATTTACCTCAATCACCTCAACCCGTGCGTGTAAAAGCCGTCTACCTATTCTTGGTGGATGCCAAGCAAATCGCTCCGTTACCCGACAGCAAGCTCGATGGCGCAAACATCAAGCACCGCCTAGCACTCTGGATTCACGCCGCGTTGCCGGATAACGATCCGCTGAAGTAACTCGTTACTAAAATCGCTGAGTATTGGCCATTTTTGGGGTCAATAGTAATAAACAGTGGTAATTGAAATTTGAGCACTTAGAATGCGCACACTAAAAGTGATAACTGATGTAGAGTGATTTTATGCTTCGTGATTACACCTTCGATTGTCTTGTCTCCATGCCTCGTCATGAACTGGAAGAGTTCAGTGTGCGCATGATCAGTAAAATGGTACCTGAAGACGTGATGAGCGAACTGTTTACTTTTGATCAAGAAGAAGTGGATAGTGAAGACCGCATGTTGTCGGCGCGCCTTGATGCCATGTTGCGTATGACGGCAATCGCACTGAGTGAAATTCAGCAAGCGTTTGATGATTCAGAAAACGCCAAACAAAACAGTGAGCGTATGACTCGCCTTGTGCTTTGGCATTTCTACGCCATCTCATTTCGTTTGGAAGAAGCGATCACGCTTGAAGCGCACTGCGCACAAGTGGAAAAACTGCTCGAAAACACCCCCAACGATGTGTTTGCTTGGGTCAAAACACTGACCGAACTGCTGCACACGTATGCGGAAATCAACGCCAAAGAGAACCCAGAAGCGTAATAATGATTCGGTGTTAATAGGGTATAAAACAAAAGGCGATCCATTGAGTTCGCCTTTTGTTTTTTCGGCTTTTTCGTTTACGTGAATCAGTCTGTTATTTGTGAATGAACGCATTGATTTGAAATTGTGTTGTGAATGAAAAGTCGGCACCATGGCAAGCTTGTTTTGGGCGTGAAAAAGGGAGAAAACATGAACGCAGCGATCACGATAAGTTTGGCGCAAATTCCAGTGGTAAGAGGGGATCTCCCAAGCAACCTTGCACAGCACATTTATATGATTGAACGTTCTGCAGAGCACGATGCCGATGTGGTGGTGTTTCCAGAACTTTCCCTCACTGGCTATGAGCTCGATTTAGCCAACGAGTTGGCGCTGTTGCCTGAGGCGGAAAGCATTCAGTCGTTGTCTCAAGCGAGCGTTGAACATCACGTCATCGTGATTGCCGGTTGCCCATTACGCCATGATGACGCTGCAAAGCCGACAATCGGTGCGGTGATCTGCTTTCCAGATGGCAGGGTGGAATATTATGACAAGCAATATTTGCACGAAGGTGAGGCGCAGTTTTGCTCGTCAGGCTCGTCGGATTACGTTTTTAACGTCAAAGAGCAGCAAATCGCCTTGGCAATTTGTGCGGATTTTACTCATGCAGAACACGCCCAAAGAGCAAAAGCACTGGGTGCTGACCTTTACCTCGTCAGTGCGCTGATCTCTGAAAATGGCTATGAGACGGATGCCAAAATCCTCTCTGATATTGCTTCAGAGCACGCTTTTCCTGTCTTATTGAGCAACCATATTTCACCGACCGGCGGCTGGGTAACTTGTGGCAAAAGTTCTATCTGGAATGCCCAAGGCAAGCGCCTGACAGAAGCCGATTCAAAAGAAGCGGGTCTTATTTTATGCACCATTTCCGGTGGTGATATTACCGTTAGAAACGCCTAAAGAGCGATACCGAAATGTCGATAACGGGTGGCTAAACAGAAGGGAACTCGATACCGTTTGAGCAATCGCAAACTGACAGTAGCAACGAAAATGCACTGAAACATCGAGCCACATCGCTTGTCGTCGTTCTCGCGCACGCGGGAATCCATTCATCTGCGCCCACCGTATGCTGCGTTTGCAAGTGCATCACCCGCAATAGCGCAAATCGACAGCAAGATGTCAACGCAGCGGTAATACAGACCTGTGGCACTTGTTGTACGATGGTTCCCCGCATTCGCGAGGATGACGAGCGAAGTTAGGAGCGAAATGTTAACGGTACCGAGGAATCATCAATGCAAAGCAATGTGGCAACGTTTAAGACGGGTTCGATCATTTGTGGATTACATTTCGCCGCTTCCGTTCGGTGGTCATAGGCGACAAAAGGGCTGCATAATTAGGATCAGCGATATCGCTTCAGATTTACACTTAATACCTCTCACAACGCAACAAGGGAAATCACATGCAGGAGCAAGACAGAGGGCTCGATAAACGGGGCTTTATTCTCAATGCCTATTCGCCAACACACATCCAGCCTGAATTCAAAACGGTTGTCGATGCGGTGGTGGCAGAATTGTTGTCTCAGATTCCTGATCAAATTGATGGCATCTATATTTATGGCAGTGTCGCGAGAGGGAATGCCGTAGCGGGACACTCCGATCTCGATATTTCCATCGTGCTTAAAACACCCATTAGTCATGCTCAACGTGCGATCTTCCAAACGATTTCGGCGGCCATTGCCAAAACGTATTCGCAAGTGAGTAAACTCGATATCGATCCTGGATACCTAAATGACATCCTCACGCCACAAGAAAAGTACCACTGGCAATTTTGGTTAAAGCATTGCTGTTGCTGCATTTGGGGGAACGATTTGTCGGTTCAGTTTCCACCCTACAAACCCAGCCTCGAGATTGCGCTCGCGTTAAATGGCGACTTACCGCATTTTTTACAACAAATGGCCCCAAGTTTTGCGGATATGAGCGAAGCAAACATCGCAAAAGTGCTCGGTAAGAAATTGGTGCGTGCCGCGTATTACTTCGTGGCGGAGAACGACGGAAGCTGGTACACCGACTTATCGCTGTGCATACGAGTGGCGAAAGAACATTATCCAAATCAAAGTGACGATCTAGAGTTGGCCTATCAATTCGCGCTGGGGAATCTGACTTCAAAAAGTGACGCATTCGCGCTCTATCGTCGTCTTAGCCAAGCCATTATGCCTTGCCAATAAAACAAAAAGCCCACGAGCTACCGCGGGCTAAACAATGTGTTTTAATACGATTTTAATTCAGATGCTTAAACTGCAATGCGACCAAGCGCTGGTATAGCTCACAGCTTTGCATCAAGGCGTGATGATTACCGATATCGACCAACTCGCCATTGTCCAGCACGGCGATTTTATCGGCGTGTTGAATGGTGGAAAGGCGATGCGCGATGATCAACGTTGTGCGGCCTTTCATTAACGCTTCAAGTGCTTGCTGAACGTGGTGTTCACTCTCGCTGTCCAGTGCGCTGGTGGCTTCATCCAACAAAAGAATTTTGGGATCTTTCAAAATCGCGCGAGCAATGGCAATGCGCTGTTTTTGCCCGCCAGAGAGCCTGACCCCGCGCTCACCCAAAAAGCTGTGATAACCTTCTGGCAGCTTTTCAATAAATTCGTGCGCGTGCGCTTTTTTCGCCGCCTCAATCACTTGCTCGTCAGTCGCGTCTGGGTTGCCGTAGCGAATGTTATGGAACACATCGTGGCTAAATAACGCTGGTTGCTGCGGCACGAGCGCCATTTGTTGGCGCAGCTCGTTAGGATCAAACTGGCGAATATCGATACCACCCAACAGCACATGCCCTTGTTGCGGGTCGTAAAAGCGTTGCAGTAGTTCAAACAACGTGGTTTTTCCCGCGCCCGATGGGCCGACCAAGGCCAACACTTTGCCTTGTTCCGCGGTGAGATTTAAGCCTTTGATCGCAGGCTGATTGGGGCGAGATGGGTAGTTGAAGTTCACCGAATCGAAGCTTACTTCGGCAGGGATGTCTGCGGGGATGGATTGCTGATGGCTAGGCGCTTTAATGTCGCTTTCCACTTGCAGAATTTCAATCAGTCTTTCGGTTGCGCCCGCCGCTCTTTGCAGCTCGCCCAGCACTTCAGAAATGGTGGCGGTGGAAGAGGCGACCATAATGGCATAAAAGACAAAAGCGCCGAGATCGCCTGCCGACATCTTTCCGTGGATCACATCACTACCACCAACCCAAAGCATGCCTGCAATGGCACCAAAGACAATTACGATCACGCCAGAGATTAAAATCGCCCGCTGTTTTACACGCTGTCTGCCGATTTCGTACGCCTTTTCAACTTCAACCGCGAAGGCGGCTTTTTCATGTTGCTCAGAACTAAAGCTTTGCACGGTTTTAATGTGTTCTATTGCTTCTCCGGCGTAGCTGCCCACATCGGCCATTGAATCTTGGCTTTGGCGAGAGAGGGCACGCACGCGTCGGCCATAAACCAAAATTGGCACCAACACAAATGGCACGGAAGCCAGCACAATCAGCGTGAGTTTAAAGTTGGTGGCAAACAACATGATGATCGCCCCGACGCACATTAGCGCGCTACGCATCGCCATGGAAAACGACGAGCCAATAATGCTTTGCAGCAAGGTGGTGTCTGTGGTGAGCCGCGACATAATATCGCCGCTGCTGTTGGTCTCGAAGTAGCTCGGGTGCAAGGTTATCACATGGTTAAACACCGCAAGGCGAATGTCGGCGCTGACACGCTCCCCAACCGATGAGACCAAATAAAAGCGAAAGAAGGTGCCAATCGCAATGCACAGAGTCACGCCAACAATAAACTGAATCGCATTGGTGAGCTCATGCAACGATTGCTGGGCAAACCCTTGGTCGATAAGCATACGTACCCCATACCCAACAGAAAGGGTAAGGCTCGCCGTGGCCACAAGCGCCACCAAAGCGGCAGCAACCCGCCATCTATAAGGTGAAACAAAGGTACTGAGTTTAAGAAGAATACCGAGGTTTTTATTGTTTTTGCTGCTCATGAATGACTCACAAAGCTATTGGGTACTTGGCATAGTAAGCGAGTTTGGGAAGATAGGCTAGGGAGGGGCGCTTAGTCTGGCGAATTCGTACTCGGCTTTAAATCGAAGCTGCATTAAGTATCTCTGAGAGTACCGATTCGTGAAATAGGTCATTCTTTTTAATTATTAAAGGTGAGTTAAAATGAACTGCATTGAAATTAAATTAAAAACAGCTAGTTAGATTCAATGTTTGTATCGCATCATGCCGTTTTTTTTCATAGCTTCATGCCGTATCTATTCCTTGAATGTGCACGGTCAGCTATACTGCGGTTATTGTACGTAAGGAGGTTCAAATGACAGCAGTAGACCGCATTTATCAAAAGATAAAGCGTTCAAGACGTTATGTATTTGAACGCAAAGACTTTGACGGATTTGCAAGTTACGACCAAATAGGTCGGGCATTGAGGCAGCTTGTACAGCAAGGGGAGCTAATGAAGCTTGGCTATGGTTTGTATACCAAAGCAAGAATCAATAGCCTCACTGGTAAGCCTATGCCTACCAATCCAGGTGGTACCGATGCTCTTGTGCGTGAAATTCTTAAAATGAAAGGCGTTGATTTTGAAATGGATAGTCTATCGCAACAAAGTCTTTCAGGTGCGAGTACCCAAATTCCATCCTCTGTTCACTATTCATGGAACCCAAAACAGTTTAATCGCAAACTGGTGGTTGGTAGCCGTGTGCTGAACTTGCCAAGTTAGTATGAACGCACTAAAACAACAATTTCTTGAGGTTTCCGACGCGCTTGAGCTCGGAAATCCTGCCATCATTGAAAAAGATTTCTGGGTCGTCGCCTTACTTGCCGAGCTAGCAAAAGTTTCTCCTGAATATCATCAAATGGTCTTTTCCGGCGGCACGGCGTTGGCGAAATCAAACGTTAAAATTCTAAGAATGTCGGAAGATGTGGATATAAAACTCATCCCCAACCAAGCGTTTGATGAACTGAGTCGAGCAAAAAAGAAAGGCGTTAGAAAGGCATGGGTTAACGAGATTGAACAGGCGATCATTCATTCAGAACGATTTACCGTTGAAACGCGATCTGTGCGAGATGAGTACCGTTACGTTGAGTTTGAACTCAGATATCCGCAACAGTTTAGTTAAGCGCCCTGTCTTCGGCCCATTATTAAGTTAGAGTTAATCGAAACTATTCCATTACTCAATACTAGTGCATGGTCTTCTCAACGCACCTCAACTACATGATTGGCTCGTTGACCGCCACAATGATGCAGTAACTCGCAGAATTTTTATTGCGGCTTTGATGCCGCAATAAGCTCTACTTGTACTAACTTAAATCATTTCACTGTTACGCATATGAAATCGTTCTTGAAAACGGTGGATATTTTTCAGTAGCGTCTTTGATTGTAAATGTCCGAACCAAATTCCCTTCTAAGTCATACTCTTCGTATGTTTCGTAGTCGGTATCAAGTCTTCCTTTGTCCTTTGATTCAGACTTTATGAGCCTGTACTCGTGGTCAGGATTTAGTCGAAGTTCCTTTATGTATTCATCATTCATTTTGCAGTCCTCGGATTTAAGAGATCTATGCCTAGTGACACGTTAAATACTTGAATGTTATTTAGCAGGATCTTGTAATGTTTTCTGATGTGATTTTTGAACTGTACCTAATTGATTTTTAAGTTTCTCCAACTCTTTTTCTAGGGCTTTAGCCTTGTGTTCTAAGGAATTAGCCTTAAGTATCAGCTCTTTATTTTCTTCTACTAATATCTTTTTCTGGTTTGGGACATTTAGTTGCAGGCCTATTTCTAGTTCGTCTTTGTAAGGGATGATCGGCTCGAATAATTGCTGATAGGCTCTACCTATAGCCCCTGAGAAAAGCTTCAGTTTAGGCGTATCGACACCACAATTAATTATGTGGTCATTTGCCACGCCAGGGTATGGATCTATGAAGATTACACTATCAATTTTCAACTGATACGCTTTTTTTGCGCAGAGTTCACATGGGCTAGCTGTAGTGTATAAATATCCATGTTTTACTGGCATCCCACCATACTTAGATACTTGAAGAAAAGCGTTCTCTTCGGCATGAAGAGCTCTTGTATGAACTTGGTTTTTTTCTCCATCGATAGAGTTTTTAATGTCTTTAAAGCAGTAGGACACTGGTTTTCCACGGAATGATTTGTTGATGGATTCGGTAAATGAATAAATGTTTCCGAGGCTTGTTCTGAACTTAGTGTTTTCTCGTTCAAAAAGGCTAAATGCAGACTCGTCTTCATTAGTCAATAAGTCTTCCGCTCTTCGTAAATTACATGGGGTTTGACCTTGAGCCACATTGTTCCAACCAACAGCTTTAATTGACTTGTCTGAATCTGTAACTACAGCGCCAACTTGGCGAGAAAGACAACCTGAGTTTAGTTTTGCATTGTAAGCAATCTGCATGCAGCGCTCATCTTGAGAAGGCGTAACTAGGCCTGGATGCATTATCAGAGATATATACTTAATGAGTTGCCGTTTGAGGGATTTCAACTTGTAGTTGTCATCTGGGTTGTAGAGATGGATGTCTGAAATTTCAATACACCTTTGGAGGTCTAGAGACCAAAAACGATCTTCACCTTTCAATGAATCAGGGTTTTCTCTTGAATCAATGGCCTTAATATCTTCCTTGGAAATGCTTGATTCTGATAGTAACCTGTTGATTCGCTTGTCATTTTCAGTGGTTACTGAAAGCAAATAGAACGCAGAGTATCTTTCTCTGAAAAAAAATGCTTCGTAAGGGTTTCGGATTGCATCCAAAACTACACAGACATTTTCCCCGTCGCTCTTTGACTTATGTCTTAATACCTTGATCAGTTTGTTGACTCTTTGCGAGAACATATAGATTTTACTAGAGTCGTAATCATCTGATTCGGCAGTGCCAGACTTTCTGATGTTATTGCCTACTATCTGATAAAACTTGGTAAATGAACCTGGTTGAATTCTATGAAGGATTTTTCTTAGTTTATCTGTAAATTCGGGTAACTCATTGAAGTAAAAATCATAAATATCTTTGTTATATAGGTTGTCCTTATACTTCTCAGCATGTTTTTTAGCACTGTCTCTTTTGTTGTAATACTCGGTGTAGCATTGTTCGAGCTTTACATCTAGAGATTTACTATTTGTTCCAAGCTCTTTATCTAGCGTTGCCTTATAAAGCTCGTCAAAATCTTTAAATGGTAACTCTAATAAAAAGGTCGATACGACGTCACTCATTCTAATGTGGTGGAACTTACACCAATGTTCAGATAGGTAGTTATATACAATTCTATATTTTCTTTCTTCGTCATTAGGAAACGCTGCTTGATGCGGCTTTGGCGGGTTGAGTTCGGAGAAAGTATTGTGTTTCAGTAACTTTGAAAGAGTTGTACACCCAGAACCAGTTCTTCCAGTAAGCCCTAGTATTATGAACTTGGCGCGCTCTTTGTAGATTGTCTCTAGACCAGTCATTGTTTTAATTATCCTATCAGAATCAAACTTCTACACTTTTTCAATATCGGAAAGTGTATCGTATGCAATTAATTGTTTAACATTATACTGATTAGGGTCTTTACTCAACAAATTGCACTGTATTGGTGATGCAAAGCACAGTGACCAATATATTTGAAGGTATTTTTAAAGAAGGTCGTGATGAGCTAAGTCTGGTGATTGGAAACACGATGTGTGAATAATTCAGAAAATAACCGATTGTGTAAGCTGTAAGCTAAAAAAGGGCGTCGCGTTTTCGAGTTAACCATCAGAGCTTACTAAACCACACAAAGGCCAACCAATCGGTTCGCCTTTGCTAGTAAGTACATTGTGTCACTAAGTTATGCTGCTATCTCATTTAGCTCGTAGTTACCTTCGTAGTTTTTCATTTCTTCGAGGACTTCATCAGCGGAAACAAAGAAGAACTCTTTCCTACCATTAACAAGGTTGACTCTTTGTTCGGCAAACTTTGTGTGCAAGAATCGTTCAAATGTTGGTGCATCCTCAGTATGGAACACATCAAGGGGTTAAAGGCTTAGAGTTTGATCGTGTTATGGCAATTATGGACGATAACAGTGCAAATGGATTCCTGTTCCTCTATGAAAAACTATTTGGTGCTCAAGAGTTATCCCAGACGGATATACGAAATCAATCAGAAGGCAAAGACTCTGTTCTATCAAGAACTAGAAGGTTGTTTTATGTGATATGTAGTAGGGCAGAAAAGAGTTTAGCTATCGTTGCATATACCAAAGATCCCAAAGTTGTAAAGAGGAAGAGTTTAGAGTCTGGCTGGTTTACTCAAGATGAAATTGAAATGATGTAGTGGGGTTCTATCTACTTGTAATTTGGTGACAGTGATTTCTAGGTGATAGTGACGTGAAAAAGGCGAACCCATCGGTTCGCCTTTGATATTTCAGTTGCTACAAAAATTACTCTTCGTAGTTCTCAATGCCTGGGCATGAGCAAACTAGGTTACGGTCACCGTAGACGTTGTCTACACGGTTCACGGTTGGCCAGTATTTAGAACGCTTAGTCGCAGCAGATGGGAAGCACGCGATTTCACGTGGGTATGGGCGATCCCATTGCTCTTCCATTAGGTCTACTTGCGTGTGTGGCGCGTTAACCAGAGGGTTGTTCTCTAGTGGCCATTCACCGTTCTTCACTTTGGTCATCTCTTCGCGGATGGCGATCATCGCGTCACAGAAACGATCTAGCTCTTCCAGATCTTCCGATTCCGTTGGCTCTACCATCAGTGTGCCTGCCACAGGGAACGACATGGTTGGCGCGTGGAAACCGTAGTCCATCAAACGTTTTGCAATGTCTTCTTCGCTGATGCCTGTTTCTTCTTTCAGCGGACGAATATCGATAATACATTCGTGCGCCACGCGGCCATTGGTGCCACGGTAAAGAACAGGGTAGTGCGGGCGTAGACGCTCCATCACGTAGTTCGCGTTCAAAATCGCCACTTTGGTTGCTTCTGTTAGGCCATCTGCGCCCATCATGGCAATGTAAGCCCAAGAGATTGGCAGAATTGATGCACTGCCGAGATCCGCTGCCGAAACTGCAAACTCTTTACCTTCTACACCGTTTTCGATGTGACCAGGTAGGAAAGGTGCTAGGTGCGATTTCACACCGATAGGACCCATACCCGGACCGCCACCACCGTGTGGGATACAGAAGGTTTTGTGTAGGTTAAGGTGCGAAACGTCTGAACCGATAAAGCCCGGAGACGTTAGGCCAACCTGCGCGTTCATGTTTGCGCCATCAAGATAAACCTGACCGCCAGCCGCGTGAACCATTTCGCACACTTCTTTCACTTGCTCTTCGTAAACGCCGTGCGTTGAAGGATACGTGATCATGATACTTGATAGGTTTTCTTGGTGTTTTTCGATTTTCGCAGCAAGGTCGACAAGGTCGATGTTGCCGTTTTCATCACATTTCACCACCACCACTTTCATTGAAACCATCGCAGCCGTTGCTGGGTTGGTGCCGTGCGCGGAGCTTGGGATCAAACACACGTTGCGGTGACCTTCGCCACGGCTTTCGTGGTAACGCTGAATCGCGATAAGGCCAGCGTATTCGCCAGAAGCACCCGAGTTTGGTTGTAGTGAGAACGCATCGTAGCCAGTGATTTCACACAGCTTCGCTTTGAGATCTTCAGCCAGTGCAGTGTAACCCGCAGCTTGCTCGATAGGCGCGAATGGGTGAAGCGCACCAAACTCAGGCCAAGTTACAGGGATCATCTCTGCGGCGGCGTTGAGCTTCATGGTACAGCTGCCCAGTGGGATCATGCCGTGAGTAAGCGAGAAGTCTTTGTTTTCTAGCTGTTTTAGGTAACGCATCATCTGTGTTTCACTGTGGTGAGTGTTGAACACAGGGTGAGTGAGGAAACGGCTAGTACGACGACACGCTTCTGGAATTGCGGCAAACTCGTTGCCTGCGATGTCGGTTGAAAGTGCGTTTACGCTCTCTTTCACATCGAAAATTGCGAATAGGGCGTCGATGTCTGCCACGGTAGTGGTTTCGTCAAAGCTGATGCCGATTTGGCCGTCAAGCAGACGCAGGTTGATGTCTGCCGCTTGTGCTTTGGCGTAAAGCGCTTGAGTGTTGTCACCAGTGTTGATGGTGATGGTGTCGAAGAACGCGTTATGCGCAAGCTCGTAACCGGATTTGGTTAGGCCAGCAGCAAGAATAGCCGTCATGTGGTGAGTGCGGCGCGCGATGGTGCGGATACCTACTTCACCGTGGTACACGGCAAAGAACGATGCCATGTTGGCAAGCAGTGCCTGTGCCGTACAGATGTTCGAGGTCGCTTTCTCGCGGCGGATATGCTGCTCACGTGTTTGCATTGCCATGCGCAGTGCTTGGTTGCCTTTGGCGTCGATAGAAACACCGATCACACGGCCTGGCATGGTGCGTTTGTGCTGTTCGCGCGTTGCCATGAATGCTGCGTGTGGGCCACCGTAACCCATAGGTACGCCAAAGCGTTGTGCTGAGCCAATGACAACATCTGCACCCATTTCGCCGGCTGGCTTCACAAGTGCAGAAGCAAGGAGATCGGTAGCAACTGAAACCAGTGTCTTGTTGGCTTGTGCTTGCGTGATGACATCGGTGAGATCGCGTACTTCGCCCGTTGTGCTTGGGTATTGAAGTAGGGCACCGAACGCTTCTGTTTGTGGGAGTGAATCAACATTGCCGATCACTACGTCAAAGCCGAAGTATTTTGCGCGAGTTTTGATCACTTCAATGGTTTGTGGGTGAACATCGTCTGCCACGAAGAAGACTTTGCTCTTGCTCTTACCAGCGCGCTGGCAAAGCGTCATCGCTTCTGCTGCTGCGGTGGCTTCATCGAGTAGAGAGGCGTTTGCGATGTCCATGCCCGTTAGGTCCATCACCATTTGTTGATAGTTCAACAATGATTCCAATCGACCTTGAGAAATTTCTGGTTGGTATGGCGTGTAAGCCGTGTACCAGCCTGGGTTTTCCAGTACGTTACGCAAAATAACGTTTGGCGTGAAGGTGTTGTAGTAACCTTGGCCAATGAAAGTGCGCTTAACTTGGTTTAAATCAGCGAACTTTTTGATCGATGCCAGCATGTCTGCTTCGCTCTGTGCTTCTGCCAGTTGCATTGGCTTTTCAAGGCGAATTTGTGCTGGAACGGTTTGTGCGATCAAGGCATCTAGGCTTTCTGCGTTAATGGTAGAAAGCATTTTTTGTTGATCGGCGTGGTTTGGTCCGTTGTGGCGACCAACGAACTCGTGTTGTGTGTTGAGGCTTTGAAGTAATTCAGTCATGGTCCTTTACCTTCAAGAGAGCTGAGAAAGCGCGAACGCTAAAAACACAGCCTTGAAAAAAAGCTGCCCACGGGAGGAGGCAGCTTTATATCAAAATTCCTTTATTAATCTTCTTCGATTGAGTTTAGGTACTCTTCTGCATCTTTCAGATTATCAAGCTCTGAAGGATCAGACAGTTTCACCTTAACAATCCAACCGCCTTCGTACGGTTCCTCGTTGATTAGCTCTGGGCTATCAGAAAGCTCTTCATTCACTTCAACGACTTCACCGGTTACTGGTGCGTAGATGTCTGACGCCGCTTTTACGGATTCAACCAGTGAAAAGCTTTCACCTGCTTCGATTTCCGCTTCAAGCTCAGGTAGCTCGACGAATACCACATCACCCAGCATTTCTTGAGCGTGCTCAGAGATACCGATAGTTACAGTGCCGTCACCGTTGTCGCGAACCCACTCGTGGCTTTCTGTAAACTTCAGTGTTTTGTCCATTGCATAATCTCCAAAATATCGTATTAGGATTTAAATTTGTGGTTACTGGTAAAGTGGGAAGCGTGAACAGAGTGCTTTTACTTCTTTACGCACGCGTTGTTCTACTTCTGCGTTGCCCTCTGGGTTTTCAACTAACCCATCGAGAACATCACCAATCCAGTGACCTATTAATTTGAATTCTTCTGCGCCAAAGCCTCGGCTTGTACCCGCTGGCGTGCCCAAACGAACACCCGATGTAATCATAGGTTTTTCTGTGTCGAATGGGATGCCATTTTTGTTACATGTGATCCCCGCACGCTCTAGTGCTTCTTCTGCTTTGTTACCTTTCAATCCCTTAGGACGAAGATCAACCAGCATTAGGTGCGTGTCCGTTCCGCCAGTCACAATGTCACAACCGCGAGTTTGCAACACTTCAGCAAGAACTTTTGCGTTATCGATCACCGAATCGATATAAGTTTTGAACTCAGGGCCGAGTGCTTCGCCAAACGCCACTGCTTTCGCTGCAATCACGTGCATCAGCGGGCCGCCTTGTAGGCCAGGGAATACCGCAGAGTTGATTTTCTTAATGATTTCTTCGTGATTGGTGAGGATCATGCCGCCGCGTGGGCCGCGTAGCGTTTTGTGTGTGGTGGTGGTCACCACGTGTGCATGAGGCAGTGGGCTAGGGTGTGCGCCTGTGGCGATCAAACCCGCGATGTGCGCCATATCGACCATCAAAATCGCGCCAACTTCGTCAGCGATTTCACGGAACTTGGCAAAATCAATCACGCGAGGAATCGCGCTGCCACCAGCAATAATCATTTTTGGTTTGTGTTCTACCGCCAGTGCGCGAACATCATCGTAGTTGATTTCGAGCGTCTCTTTATCAACGCCGTATTGAACGGCGTTAAACCATTTGCCCGAAAGAGCAGGGCGTGCACCGTGAGTTAAGTGGCCACCTGCATCGAGCGACATGCCCATAATGGTGTCGCCAGGTTGCAATAGCGCCAGTTTCACCGCGCCGTTGGCTTGAGCGCCAGAGTGCGGTTGAACGTTTGCGTATTCGCAATTAAAAAGTTTTTTCGCGCGTTCGATAGCGATGGCTTCCACGGTATCAACGTGTTCACAACCACCGTAGTAACGACGACCTGGGTAACCTTCTGCGTATTTATTGGTGAGGCAGGTGCCTTGCGCTTGCATGACCGCTTTAGACACGATGTTCTCAGAAGCGATCAATTCGATTTGTTCATTTTGACGTGTAAATTCGGCTTGAATACCAGCAAAAACGGCATCATCCGTTGCAGACAAGTTAGTCGAGAAAAAGTTTTCCAAGCTGTGATTTTGGTAATGACTATTCATGGTAGATAACCTTTCAATCATCCGTCGAATCGGCGTCTTTGCTTTACGATCCGACCGTCCTTTATAACAACCGTTTGGCGCTGTTTTTGTGATTTGTTTTCACACACCAAACAGAGTGAATTCCGTCCCAAATGGGTTCAAAAGGCCGCTGAATAGCATCAAATCCATTGTCTATTTCAAGCGGAAAAAGCATCTCTTCATCTAACAAGTCGGTAACATACCCGTTGTTCAGTGAACAATCAACAAAAATTTCCTATAGGAAACAGAGATTCGGATTTTGTTAACAGGAGCACGCTTTATTTAACTTGGTGGACTTTTCTCCACTTTACGCTTCATGCACAATGTTTTGTAAACAGGAAGCGTATAAGAAACATGAGGGATTTATGTCGGAAGAATTGTATGACGAGTACCCGTCCCTGACATTAGCGAAAGAATCGCAAGAGCAAAATATCGAGCCATTGAAGCTTGGCCAACGCATTAAAGAAGTGCGCTCACGCCTCGGTATTACGCTTGAAGAAGCCAGCCAACGAACCGGTTTGGCGCGTTCAACACTGAGCAAAATCGAGAACGAACAGATTTCTCCTACCTTTCAAGCAATGCAGAAACTCGCGCACGGTTTGAAAATTGATATGCCACAACTCTTTGAACCGCCAAGAAAAAAGGTTGCAACTGGACGTCGTGATATTACGTTGGCAGGGCAAGGAAAACCACACCCAACACAAACTTACGAGCACGAACTGTTGGCCACTCAGCTGTCGAATAAAAAGATGATGCCGTTCAAAAGTGTGGTGCATGCGCGCACGTTTGAAGAGTATGGCGATTGGGTTCGTCACGATGGCGAAGAGTTCTTGCTGATCTTATCTGGCGCGGTGCAATTCTATTCTGAGTTCTATGAGCCTGTGGTTCTGAGCGAAGGGGACAGCGTCTATTACGATGCGAACATGGGGCATATGTTGGTCTCCGTTAGTGAGGAAGATGCGCACATTTTGTGGGTGACAGCAAAATAGTTTTAAAAAGATGTAAATTTCCTATAGTGAAAGCAAACGTTTGCTTTTGTTTGAAACAAGATTAGAATAGCGCCGCTCTGATGATAATTCCGTCAATGCGGCGCTTTTTTGTGGCTGCTTAATGTGATTAAATTGTTAAAAGTCACATTTTGAGCAGGACCCAGTAGGTTGAACGTGCAAATTAGCACAACACATGTTTATTATTGGAAACACAGTTTCCTTTGAGTGGAAATCTGGACAATTAATTGCTGATAGATCGCTGTGATGGGTCTAGCTAATGGAGACGAAAATGACTCAAGAACAATCAGACCAAGTACTACTTAAAACACCACTTCACGCATTGCACATTGAAGTGGGTGCGAAAATGGTGCCATTCGCTGGTTACGACATGCCAGTTCAATACCCGTTAGGTGTGAAGAAAGAACACTTGCACACGCGTGAAGCGGCAGGCCTGTTTGATGTGTCTCACATGGGGCAGCTAAGACTGCACGGTGCGGGCGCAGCAGCGTTTCTTGAGTCACTGGTTCCAGTGGATATCGCTGATTTGGGTGAAGGCAAACAGCGTTACGCGTTTTTCACCAACGAGCAGGGCGGCATTATGGACGACCTCATGGTGGCTAACCTAGGTGATCATCTGTTTGTTGTCGTCAATGCGGCATGTAAAGAGCAAGACATCAACCATCTGCAAGCACATATTCCATCAGACGTTGAACTTGAAATCATTGATGATCGCGCACTGCTTGCTATTCAAGGTCCAAAAGCGGTTGAGGTGTTGAGCCGCTTCCAACCTGCCGTGGCTGAGATGCTGTTTATGGACGTGCAAAAGCTTGAATTGCTTGGCGTAGAATGCATCATCTCTCGCAGCGGCTATACTGGAGAAGACGGCTACGAAATTTCTGTACCAGCAGACAAAGCAGAAGCGCTTGCTCGTGCATTGACCGCGGAAGAAGAAGTCGAATGGATCGGTCTTGGTGCACGTGATTCGTTACGTCTAGAGTGTGGTTTGTGTTTGTACGGTCATGATCTTGATGAAACCACCACGCCAGTAGAAGCCAGCCTATTGTGGGGCATTCAGAAAGTTCGCCGCGCAGGTGGTGAGCGTGAAGGTGGCTTCCCAGGGGCAGACATCATCCTTAAGCAGATTGAAACGAAGGATGTATCTCGCAAGCGTGTTGGTCTGGTTGGTCAAACCAAAGCACCAGTCCGTGAAGGTGCAGAGCTGTTTGATGGAGAAGGTAATAAAGTGGGTGTAGTAACCAGTGGTACCGCAGGTCCAAATGCGGGCAAGCCAGTGTCCATGGCTTACCTACGTTCAGACCTAACGGAAATCGGCACTGAAGTGTTTGCTGAAGTTCGTGGCAAACTGCTACCAATGACGGTAGAGAAAATGCCGTTTGTACCACAACGCTACTACCGTGGTTAATGAGGCGTTGAGCTAAGTTACCGCAAATACGACGTTTATTTTTGCGAATAATTGGCACCGCGCTTCTAACATAGGGGCGCGGTGTTATGTTTTCAGCACAATCTTTAGCGAAGTTTTCCTTCCTTTCTGTACTTTTCTCCGCAGCGACAATGGCGGGTGAAGTGGAAAGCCGCATCGTCAATGGCACGGTCGTTGATGTAAACCGATACGCCTCCTTTGCTAGTCTTTTCTACGATTCCCTTGAATACGATGGCGGTTACTACTCCGGTGCTTCTTGTGGAGCCACCATTCTCGATGTCGACCATGTGCTAACGGCTGCCCATTGTGTGGAAGAGTTGGGCTCATTAGCGCTGTTTCTGGTGGTGGTGCCGCAGCTTCAAGATGAAAACGACTATCCGTTTGGTAACATTCAGCGCCACCGAGTAGCGAAAATTTTCTATCCCGATAATTTCTCAAACAGTTCTTCCACGCTGTTTCCAAACGACATTGCCATTCTCAAACTCGAAACGTCGATGAATATTGATTCGGTCAATGACGTGATTAGACGTCCGCAAAATGAGGTGTACCGCAATGCCTCGGAAACTTTCTTTGCCGTAGGGCATGGAAATACGCGCTCGGGCTTTGACAGCGAATCGCAACTGCAAGAAACACCACTCACGTACATCAGTAACACCCAATGTGCCAATGTGTTTTCCGCCGGAAATTATTTGTCCAGCAAGCAGATCTGTTTTGATGGCGATTTTAGCCAAAGCAGCCAATTGAAAAACAGCACATGTCAGGGTGACTCCGGTGGGCCAGTGTATTGGGAGAACAATGGGGTGATGATGCAAGTGGGCGTGACCAGCTTTGGCCCAAATATTTGCGGTGATCCCAATTGGGCCGTAACGTCGGTGTTTACCGAAATTACCGACTACGCCGCTTGGATAGACAGTGTATTGGCAGGTAATGAAACGGCAAAAATGACCGTGACGGAACAGATGCGATTGGATTACATGAATGGCGACACGGGCAGTGTCGATGACACAGGGTCATCTGGCAACAATGAAGAGGCCCCAATGAGTTTCGGCAGTTCCTCGGGGGGCGGCGCAGTAGGGCTATGGCTGTTGATGTGCTACCTACTGCATGCCTGTTTGACTCGCGTTCGGCGGTCTATTTTTTCACGGAAGCGCTCTAAGGAGTGAGATCTTCAATTGGGCAAAACATATCGATGACGATATCGTTCAACTTCGCTGGGTGAATCATTTGCGCTTTTTCAACACCAAACTGGTTCGCCATGATGGTATTAAACAGCTCCCAATGATTGATCAGCATTTGATCACGGTTCTCTGCATCGTCAGGCCAAGTCTCTTTCATCATCGGAGCGAGTGTGATGGCACCATGAGCAAAGATCAGCATTTGCCATTTGGATTCCCATTGATCGATGGGTGTTTCTGGGTATTCCACATTGTAGTCGGCAAATAGCTTGGTAAAGATTTCAGCGAACTCGTCTTTTGATCTGAGGAAGTATTGCAGTAGGGCGTCGTCACCTTGGCGGATCGCATCGGCAATCATTTGGATTGGGTGAGGATTGACCAAAGCAAACGCGAGCATGCGCACCATAAACAGATAAATCTTTCGGTTTGATGGCATATCTTTTGGCATTTGGTTGATGAGTTCAGCCATGTAGAGTTGCAAAAACTCGTCCATACCATCACTGACGGCTTGCCAAATCTTCTCTTTGCTACCGAAGTGGTGGCGAATCAAACTGTGCGACACGCCTGCCTTCTCACTGATGTTTCGCAGAGAGATGCGCTCGTAACCCAACTCGCAGAACATATCGGCTGCTACTTTAAGGATCATGCACTTAGTTTGCTCGGCCGCTTCGGCACTTCTTCGACCTTGCTTTCTTTCAGTCATCGTTCGAGTTTTCTCAGATATCCATCAACGCGCCTATTTTTACCAGAAACGAGACAATTTGACCAATTCTTATATTGTCCACATGGAAAATATATTGATCATTTTTTGATTCTCCATATACTGCACAGCTGTATAGCAAAATAAAGAAGTGGAGAATCTCAGTGCGCAAACCCCAGATAACACGCACGTCTGTCGCTGTTGTGGTGATGCTTGGTCTATCAACACTGCTGACGGGCTGTGACAAAGCCATATCGGAGCCTGCCGATCCTCTGATCAAACCCGTTAAGTTACTGGCGGTGGAAGATCTGAGCGTTGCTGAATCGGATGCCTTTTTAGCGCGAATCGACGCAACGTATCGCGCTCAGCTCTCTTTCCAAGTAGGCGGTGAAATTAAGCAATTGTTGGTCAAGATGGGGGAAGAGGTGAGCCAAGGTGATGTCTTGGTGACGCTTGACCCGAAAGATTTGCAATTGGCACTTAATGCCGCTCAGGCGCAATACTCACTGGCGAAGACGGAATGGCAACGCGCCAAGCAACTGTATGAGAAAAAACTCGTCAGCGCCGATAGCTATGATCAGCAAGAAACCCAATACAAAGCGGCGCTTGCCAATTGGGAGCAAGCCAAAACCGATCTCAGTTACACCAAAATTCACGCGCCTTTTGATGGTGTGGTTTCTTACACCTATGTTAAACCTCATCAACTGGTGGCGGAAAAACAAGAGATCCTCAATCTTATCGACAACAGTGTGTTGGATGTGTCGTTTGCATTGCCTGTGACCTATGTTGAGTCGCTTTCTCTGGCGGCGCTTAAACATGCTGAGATGTGGGTGACGATGGACAGCGAACCTAATAAGCGCATTTCTGGTCAGTTTAAAGAGATCTCAACTCGACCAAACCCAGACACAAACAGCTACCAAGTGATCGTCACCATCGACAGACCCGAAGATCGCAACTTGTTAACGGGGATGACGGGGCAAGTCCACATTGCTAAGCAAAACCTCTCCAATGCGGTGATGTTGCCAAATGCTGCATGGGTGACAAAACAAGCCTCGCAAGGAGAGGTGTGGGTGATGGACAGTGAGACGCAGCGAGTCAACAAAGTGACGCTCTCTTTAAATGCTCATGGTGGCGTGGAATCTGGCCTCGACAGCAACGACTACGTGGTCATTGCGGGTGTCGAGCGTTTGGTGGAAGGTCAAGTAGTCAAAGCATGGGTGCGCGAGGAGGGTATTTAATGAAACGTCCTTTATTACTACTTTCAGCAATAGCGTTGGCCGTGCTGACAGGGTGTGATTCCCAGCCACAGTCGTTTAATGAGCAGCCATTGTACGTTTCAACGGTTTCTGTTGATGCGCCTGTTAAGAGCCAGTATCGCACCTTTAAGGGCCAAGTTGTGCCCGCCGAGCAAACACCGATCGCCTTTCGCCGTGCAGGAGAAATTCAGCATGTATTGGTCAACGCGGGCGATCTCGTCAAGCAAGGTCAGATGATCGCTAAGCTTGATGACAGCAAAGAAAAACAGGCGGTGAACGATGCACAAGCGCAGTACAACTTGGCAATTCGTCAGCTGAAACGTGGTAACGAGCTCTACGCCAAACGGATGATTTCTAACGCGGAGTTAGATGCGCTCACGGCGAGCAAAGAATTGGCTGAAGCCAATTTTTACAACGCAACAAACCAACTCAACTACACCCGATTGTTTGCCCCGTTCACCGGTAAGATCTCGGACGTGTACAAAGAACGTTTTGAGCGTATCGCGATTGGTGAGCCGATCGTCAGTTTGTATCAAAACGACAAGGTTTACGTGCGAATTGAGTTGTCCGACAACGTGTTAGCTTTGGTGAACCCGAACACACAAAGTATGGATTACCAGCCCCAAGCGACGTTTTCTGGCGTGCAGAAAACGTTCGCACTCAATTATTTGGAACACACCAGTGAACCGAATGCGCAAACCCAAACTTACCAAATGTACTTATCGATGCCACAACCGTTGCAGCAAAGTGAGATCCTGCCTGGTACCAGTGTCAGCGTGCTGGTTGATATGGCGGCAGCGGGCATTACCGCCATTGATGGCTACACCATTCCGATGACAGCACTGCAAGCGGGAAGTCATGAAGGGGAGTTCTTTGTTTGGAAATTAAATGGTGACGCGGTCACTAAAGTGCCCGTGGCCATTGAACAAATCCACGGCGATGGGGCGATTGTCTCATCGGGAGTGGCACAAGGTGATGTGTTGGTGAATTCGAATTTACGCAAGTTGCGCGAAGGCAAACACGTGGATGTGGTAGAGAAGGAACAAGAATGAGCATTGCGGAATATTCCATCAAGAACAAAGTCATCAGCTGGCTGTTTATCGTTATTCTCGCCATTGGCGGGGTCACGTCATTCTTAGAATTGGGGCGTTTGGAAGACCCTGCATTCACCATTAAAGATGCGATGGTCATTGCTACGTACCCGGGCGCAACGTCGAAAGAGGTTGAAGAAGAGCTGAC
Organism: Vibrio vulnificus CMCP6; assembly: GCF_000039765.1. NCBI lineage: Bacteria > Pseudomonadati > Pseudomonadota > Gammaproteobacteria > Vibrionales > Vibrionaceae > Vibrio > Vibrio vulnificus. The sequence goes on from NC_004460.2 coordinate 217,342, forward strand.
TTATCCGATCGAGAAAGAGATCCGCAAGCTGCCTTACATCGATAAGATCACGTCCACCTCATCGAATGGTTTGTCGCAAATCATGGTGAGCATGAAGATGGATTACGGCCCAGACGAGCTACCCCAAATCTGGGATGAGATGCGCCGTAAAATCAATGATCTGCAACCCTCGTTACCGCAAGGTGTTCAATCTCTGCAAATTATTGATGATTTTGGTGACGTATACGGCGTGATGCTGATGCTCACGGGCGACGATTACGATTATGTGGAACTGAAACGCTACGCAGACCAACTGACTCGTGAGCTTGAACTGATTGATGGTGTGGGCAAAGTGGACATCGCAGGCGATCAACAAGAGCAACTCTTTGTTGAAATCTCCCTCGACCGCCTTGCGGCACTCAACCTTGATATGAACGTTATTTCCGGTTTACTCAATAAGCAGAACAACGTGGTTTCTGCCGGTGAAGTGATGGTCAATGGCGAGAGTTTGATGATTCGCCCAAGCGGCACGTTGAACACCGTCGACGCGCTTGAAAATCTTATCATTCATGGCCGCGATACAGGGAATCTTATTCGCTTAAAAGATGTGGCGACCATTACCCGTGGCATTCAAGAAAAGCCCGACAATGTGCTGTTGTTTAACGGCAAGAAAGCGATCAATATCGGCGTTTCATTTGCTTCAGGCGTGAATGTGGTGGAAGTGGGCCAGCGTATTGAAACGGAACTGGCCAGCCTAGAAAGCATCAAACCAGCAGGCATCGACATGAGCTACTTCTACAATCAGGCACAAGAAGTGGATGATTCAGTGAAAGCCTTTGTGATCAGCCTAGCGGAGGCGGTGGCGATCGTGATTATTGTTCTGCTGTTCACCATGGGGCTTCGTAGTGGGGTGATCATCGGCTTGGTGTTGCTGCTGACGGTATTCGGCACCTTTATCTTGATGAACCATTACGACATTGAACTGCACCGAATCTCGCTAGGGGCGTTGATTATCGCCCTAGGTATGCTGGTGGATAACGCCATTGTGGTGGTGGAAGGGATTTTGGTGGGCCTAAAGAAAGGGCGCACAAAAATCCAAGCCGCGACCGACATTGTGAAACAAACTCAGTGGCCATTGTTGGGGGCGACCGTGATTGCCATCACCGCGTTTGCGCCGATTGGCTTATCACAGGACGCGACGGGTGAGTTCATGGGCTCGCTGTTCTGGGTTTTGTGTTTCTCGCTGTTCTTAAGCTGGATCACCGCCATCACGCTGACACCGTTTCTGGCGGATCTGCTCTTGAAAGAGCAAGACAAAACGCTCGCTACCGATGAAGAAGACCCATACAAAGGTTGGTTGTTTGTCGCATTTGGTGCGTCGCTAAAGTGGGCGTTGCGTTTTCGTTGGCTGACGGTCGCAGGCATGGTGGCCTTGCTCGTTGGCGCGGTAGTGGCATTTGGTCATGTTAAGCAGCAGTTCTTCCCGCCATCAAATACGCCGATGTTTTACGTGGATATGTGGATGCCAGAAGGGACGGACATTCGTGAAACCATGAAGCAAGCCAGTGAAGTGGAAAGTTACATTCGCCAACAAGCAAACATCGACTTTGTGTCAGCATCGATTGGTCAGGGTTTGCAGCGATTTGCTTTGACCTATGAGCCGGCCAAGAACTACGAAGCGTATGCGCAATTTCAAGTGAGAACAACGGATCGCGACACCATGTTTGTGCTGCTCAATGAACTGGATAGCCGCTTAGCCAAAACCTTTGATAAGCCAACCTTCCAATTAAAGCTGATGGAGTTTGGCCCATCGCCGGCATCTAAGATTGAAGCACGCATTACTGGCCCAGATCCGCAAGTGCTCAGAGCGTTGGCGGTTCAAGTGGAAGACATTCTCCATACCGATCCGGGCGCTCGTAATATACGCCATGATTGGCGTGAGCGAACGAAGCAAATCGTGCCAATTTTCAACGAATCGAAAGCGCGCCGTTTAGGTATCTCAAAAGAAGATTTGTCGAGCACCTTGCAGATGAGTTTTGGTGGCAGCACATTGGGTCTACTCAGAGATGGCACACACATTTTGCCGATTATGGTGCGATTGCCAGAAACAGAACGAGTGGACTTTGAATCGCTACAAAACGTCAGCATCTGGAGCCCATCGTTGCAAAGCTACATTCCGGTTGATCAAATCATCGATGGTGTGACTTTAGATTGGGAGGAGCCGTTAATACAACGACGCGACCGTAAACGCACGTTGACCGTGTTGGCTGACCACGACGTGCTAAGCGAGGACACGGCAGCAAGTTTGTTTGCCCGCGTGCAACCTAAAGTGATGGCGCTGCCTATCCCACATGGCTATGAAATCACGTGGGGTGGGGAATACGAATCATCGAAAGATGCGCAAGAAGGGCTGTTTGGCTCACTGCCAATGGGCTATTTGTTGATGTTCATCATCACTATGTTGCTTTTCAATTCGTTCAAAAAACCGTTGGTGATTTGGTTCACGGTGCCGCTGTCTATCATTGGTGTGGCGTTTGGTTTGTTGGCCACCAACATGCCGTTCAGTTTTACCGCTTTTCTTGGCCTGTTGAGCCTTAGCGGTATGATTCTGAAAAATGGCATTGTGTTGCTGGATCAGATCAATCTGGAACTCGATTCAGGGAAAGATCCGTATCTTGCCATCATCGATAGCGCGGTGAGCCGTGTTCGCCCTGTCAGCATGGCGGCATTGACTACCATACTTGGTATGATTCCGTTGGTGTTTGATGCGTTCTTTGGCTCTATGGCCATTACTATCATGGCAGGCTTGGGTTTCGCGACGGTACTAACCTTAGTCGTTGTGCCCGTTATGTTTGCTATTTTGTTTGGCATTAAGCCAGCAAAGTCTTAACCCGACTTACCAATGGCACAATTCTATCGATAAAAAATGGGGCAGTGTGACTGCCCCAAATCGTTTTTCCGCATTGTTTTTGCTTTCTTGTTCCGTGTAAGAGTCAGAAATTGTTCTTTTATGCGGTTTCCTAGCTTTCAACCAAACGTTGTTGAAGGCTTAGAACTTGTAAGAAACACCTGCGTAAAGTGAACCAAGAACGATGTTGATGTCGTCACGTGGGCCGTTATCGAACATAAAGCTGTCCACTTCGTAGGCTACGCGGAAGTTGAGGTTTTCAATTGCTTTTGGTGAGTATTCGCCACCCACACCAGCGCGGAATGAGGTTTCTGTCTTTGATAGAGGACCAAAATCGAGTTCAGTGCGGCCAAGGCCCACTGTTGCAAAAGGACGCCATCCACTATCAAAGGTGTAACCAAGATTTGCCATCAACGCGATGCTTTCTGGTTTTACCATGTGGCGGTCTGCGTCGTCTTTACTGTAAATATCACCGTAACGCGTGTATTGCGCTTCGATTGCCACAATGCGGTTGAACTGGTAACCACCGTACAGTTTGTACGTTGAATCGTTTGATTTTAGGTTTAAATCGTTTGTGCCCACACCATCGTCGAATGCGGTTGTCGTACCGATACCACCACCTAGATAGAAACCAGAAACATCTTTCTTCTCGATGTCGTTGGTGTTTGCCTGCGCAAATGCAGAGACAGCAGCTAACAAAAATACAGCTTTTTTCATTTTGTAATTCACTCTGTTACGTTCAATAAAACGGTGTGCATTATAAGGCGCGACTTATGCGATACAAGTCTTATTATTGATACAAGTGATAGAAAGGTTGTTTACATCAATAACCTCCGCACCCTATGCGGCGTATATTATAAGTTGCTGATTTAACTGAAAAGTATTGATATGTATGGTTTTGTCATTACGAAGGAGGCATAAAAAAACACCTCCGCAAGGGAGGTGTTGAAAGCCAAATTCGAGGGGGAACTGGCATCAAGGTAAGGATAAAACTTAGGCCGTTGCTTCTTCTTTTGCTTCAGCACGATTTTTCAGGAAGGCATAACCAAAACCGGTTAATGCGGTACCTGCTGCGATAGCGACTAGGTACATCAGTACTGGAGTAATCGCGTTTGGAATCAGCAGTACAAACAGACCACCGTGAGGTGCCATCAATTTAGCACCAAACAGCATGGATAGGGCACCGGTTAGTGCGCCACCAGCCATACAAGCAGGGATGACACGCATTGGGTCTTTCGCTGCAAAAGGAATGGCACCTTCAGAGATAAAGCATAGACCAAGGACAAAAGAGGCTTTGCCTGCTTCGCGCTCGCTTGGTTCAAACTTGTCTCTCGCTAGGAAAGTCGCTAAGCCCATACCCAGTGCAGGTACCATGCCTGCTGCCATGATGGCTGCCATTGGTGCATAAGTTTGAGAAGCCAGTAGACCAACACCAAAGGTATAAGCCGCTTTGTTTACTGGGCCACCAAGGTCGAAACACATCATTGCGCCAAGAATCACACCCAGCAGCACTGCGTTCGCTGAGCCCATATTGTTGAGGAATTCTGTCATCGCGGACATGATGCTGGAAACCGGGCCACCTACGATGTAAATCATGGTGAGACCAGTGAACAAGCTCGCAATGAATGGGATGATCAAAATCGGTTTGAGCGCTTCCATTGATTGTGGCAGTTGCACTTTATCTGCAATGAATTTCGCTGAGTAGCCGGCAATAAAGCCCGCCGCGATACCGCCAAGGAAACCCGCGCCAGTTGAGCTTGCCAGCATACCGCCAATGAGACCTGGTGCCAGACCTGGGCGATCTGCAATTGAAAACGCAATGAAGCCAGCAAGAACGGGAATCATCAGTGCGAAAGCGGAGCCTCCACCGATGGTCATGAGTGCCGAAGCCAATGTACCTTCTTCTTTAAACGCTTCGATACCGAAAACGAAAGAGAGAGCGATGATCAAACCACCTGCCACGACCACAGGAAGCATGTGAGAGACGCCCGTCATCAGGTGCTTATAAACGCCTTTTTTCTCTTCAGAAGCGTTGCTGCTACCAGCCGAAGCAGTGTGTTGATAAACCGTTGCTTGAGCGAACGCTTTGTCCATCTCTTCGCCTGTTTTCTTCAATGCTGGGCCTGTCTTGGTGCGGTACATCAGTTTGCCGTTGAAGCGATCCAGTGGCACTTCGATATCTGCTGCAATGATCACCAGATCCGCATCAGCAATTTCTTGCTCGGTTAGCTGGTTTTTCGCGCCCACAGAACCGCGCGTTTCCACTTTAATTTGGTGGCCACGACGTTTGCCTTCTTCCTCTAGAGCTTCTGCCGCCATAAAGGTGTGTGCAACGCCCGTTGGACAAGCCGTGATGGCGACAATTTTCTTTGCCGCAGTTTGCACTGTCGGTTGAACACCTGCGCTGGCTTGCAGCAGTTGCGCTTTCTCGACCGCGCTTTGTAAAAAGGCGTTGGCGTCGCTGGTGACCGCGCTGATCTCTGAGCGATACAGTTTTTTGCCAACGAAACGACTTTCATCGATAGGGGTATTGGCAGCAATCACAACCACATCCGCGTCCGCAATTTGCTGAGCAGAGAGTGGTGTGGTTGGCATGACGCTCGATTGACATTCAATCGATGCATCCCAGTTGAGGCTTTTCGCTGCTTGTTCGAGTAATCCCGCAGCGATAATGCTGTTTGCTACGCCGCTAGGGCAGGCAGTAATAATCGCAATTTTCATAGTAGTAACCTTATGTCTCTTAGCTTGCACTAGCAGAGTTCTGCACGTCGTCAAGCGATTGAACTTGCGTTCTTTGTTGTATGCTTTCCAGCTCTTGCTGGCTGGTTAATCCCACGCCAACCTGCGTGACCGCCATCGCGGACAGTGCAGTGGCAAATTTCAGTAAATCCATTTTTGGCATTTGTTGCATGTGGCCCCAGCATAAGCCAGCCACTAAGGTGTCGCCTGCGCCAACGGTGCTCACCACCGACATTCTTGGTGGCATGGCGCGTAGCCATTGACCGTCATGAAGCCACATCACACCGTCCGCCCCCATAGAGACAACGATGTTGGCGATGCCTTTGTTGGCAAGGCTCTGTGCGGCATGCTGGCATTCGTCAGCGCTGTGCAGTGCTTTTCCCACGAACTCGCTGAGTTCTTCGTCATTGGGTTTAATTAGCCAAGGTGCGGCGTCGAGTCCTGCTTTTAGTGCAGCTCGGCTGCTGTCAAACAGCACTTTCTTGCCTGCATTTTGCAGTAACGCTATCCACTTTGCGCACTGCTCTGGCGTCACACCTTGAGGTAGGCTGCCGGCAAACACAAAGTAATCGTGATCCGTCATCAGGCGAGTTAAGCGCTGCTCAAACTCAACGATGTTTTGTTCGTTCACCGTGACGCCAGGGAAGTTGATGTCGTTGACTCGGCCATCGGCTTCGACCAATTTGACGTTGATGCGCGTTGCGCCTTCCACGCGCACAAACTGATCGCTTGCAGCGATATCGGCAAACAGTTGGCTAAACATTTCAGGGTTATCTTTGCCAAGAAACCCCGTCACAGTGACTTGTGCACCGAGATCGCTCAACACCTTCGCTACGTTTACCCCTTTACCAGCCGCGTGCAAGCTGCTGTGATTCACAAGGCTGACTGAGCCAATGTTTAATTGCTCTAGCGATCCTGTTAGATCCAGCGCGGGGTTCAGCGTAATAGTGACAACTTTGTTGGTCATTTGAGTGGTCATAGCAGCACCTTAACCTTCACCAAGACCAGAGGCGATCGCTGCGCCAATTGCTTCAAGTGCTTGAGAAGCATCTGGGCCTTCCGCGGTAAATTGCAGTTGGTGACCGTGTTTCACGCCAAGCGCGATTACTTTCATTAAGCTTTTCGCGTTGACTACTGAGCGGTCGCCATCTAAGTTTGCCACTTTGATGGTGGATTCAAATTTCTTCGCTTCTGCCACTAACATGGCACCAGGGCGCGCATGCAGACCGTGTGCGTTTTTGATTTTAAATACCGCGGTATTCTCGGACGTTGCTGGCTCTTGAGAGGTATTTGCAACGCTTTCACCAGTCAGCATGGCAATCACTTGTTCGGCATTCGCGCTGAGTAATGTCTCTTGTTTACCTTGATAAACCAGTTGAGTTAGGTTGGTGAGTATCGCTTGGTGCGCGTTGTTGCAAGCGCCAAATGCCAGTAAGCCTTTTACGGGTGTGCCTTGATACTCACAATCGTTCGCAGTCGTCACAAACGACACGGCAGTACGAGTGACGCTGGCATCGCTCCCAACTAGCCACAAACCTTTGCCAAGATGCGTTGGGGTTTTGGTCACGAGCTCTGCCACAAATTGGCTGCCTGCATTGCCGCTGTTTTTGATCAAACCTCCGGCAACCGCGCTCATTTGGATCATGTCGCTGGCAGGGAAGAGCAGCTGGATGCTGGCGGCATCAAAGTCGGCTTCAAGTTGAACTTCGCCATTCAACAAAGCAATGATCTCTTGTTCCGTTGTGGCGTGCTGCAAACGCGTTTCTACGCCGTCTGCACTGAGCACTTTAGTCAGTTGCTTGAGAATGCCTAAGTGTTCGTCGGATTTCGCCGCGATACCAATAGCAAGATAAACCTTGTTGCCATCGCCCCAATCAACGCCGTGAGGAAAGTGATGTACGGCCACCCCGGTGTTTTGCACCAAATCGCGCGTGTCGGTCGTGCCATGAGGGATGGCAATGCCATTACCCAAAAATGTGGAGTTTTGCGCTTCACGGTTGAGCATGCCTTCAACGTAACCTTGCTCAACCAATCCTTTTGCGGTGAGAGCGGCAGCGATGCTTTTGATCGCATCAAGTTTGTTGTCGGCGCTCTGCTGGAGCGTAATATCTGATGAAGTTAATTTGAGCATGTTGCCTTCTTAGCGTATCGCGTCGTCATTTCTCTCGGTTCAACCTGTTTCTCTACGGTGTGAGAGGTCTTCTTTGTTTAAGAAGTCTGCTTTGCTTAACAGACTGTCTTTGCCTAAAAGCGCCTTTGGTTAAAAGCACACCCTTAGATTTGGAGCGTTAAGCACTTTCACAGCGTTGCTTAACTTTTGCTTAACTTAAGCTGAACCGATTCAGCAATTGGTTTAAAAAAATTCAGCAAACGGCACTTTTATTTACAACGTGGACACGGCCAACGAGTTCAATACCGAGAATGCTGTTCAATTCGACAAAATCATTCAATTAGGTGATGTATGTCTATTTGCAGATTTTGCTGAATCCTTTCAGCTTTTATACTGAATCGATTCAGCGTATAATTCAACAGACGCGAAGATCTGGAATTCGAATCTATGATCAGGCGCACAGATTAGGGTAGGTAATATGACACTGGATGAAATAGCCAAGTTGGCAGGTGTTTCGAAAACAACGGCAAGTTATGTGATCAATGGTAAGGCGAAAAAATACCGCATCAGCGAAAAAACGCAGATGAAAGTGATGGCGGTGGTGGAGGAATACAATTTTCGTCCCGATCACGCAGCATCGTCACTTCGAGCAGGAAACTCGCGCTCGTTTGGTTTGATCATTCCGGATTTAGAAAACACCAGTTACGCACGCCTTGCTAAGTTGCTTGAACAAAATTCACGTAAAGCGGGGTATCAAATCCTGATTGCCTGTTCTGATGATGATCCTGAAACAGAGCGCAAGGTCGCCGATGCTTTAGTGAGCCGACGCATTGATGCGCTGTTTGTTGCAACCAGTATGGCGGATGCTAATGAATTTTATCTGGCGATGCAAAAGTCAGGCACACCCGTGATTGCACTAGACCGTCCGTTAGACGACGAATTCTTTAGTTGTGTGGTCAGCGAAGATTTTGGTGCGGCGTTTGAGCTGACATCGTCTTTAATGAGTGAAGAGATTCAAACTGTGGGGTTGATTGGCGCTCTGCCCGAGTTGAATATTTCACGTGAGCGCCACCAAGGTTATCTCTCTGCAGTGAAGAAAATGGGCAAACAGGCACAATCGGGCTACGGTGAGCACTTTTATCGCGAAGAGGGCTACCGCATTATGCACGAGTGGCTGTTGGCAGACACCATTCCAGATGCGATTGTGACCACCTCGTACACCTTATTAGAAGGGGTGTTGGATGTGCTATTGGAGCAGCCGGAACTGGTCAATAAAGTCAAACTGGCCACATTCGGTGATAACCGCTTACTGGATTTCTTACCGTTTAAAGTGAACTCACTGCCGCAGCAATTTGAATTGATCGCCGACAGCGCGCTGGAGTTGGCACTCAATGCCTCAGCGAAACGCTACAAACCGGGCGTTGAATTGATCCCACGTAAAATTGTGCGTCGCTTTTAAATCTTATCGCGAGGCAAGCTAGTGATTAGGCGTCCAACGCATCGATCGTAACAGCAACAAACGCATGGTCACTGGCAAATTGGTCAACCTCAAAACTGGGGTTGACCAGATGTTTATCCCAAACGACAAGATGTGTGATTTTGCCCCTTTGCTGCGCGTTTTGTTGAGCAAATTCTTCAGAGAGCAGCAGATAATCGAGAATCAAACCTTGGCTGCCATGATAGTGAGTCGCCTTTTGCGCTTCATCGGTGAAAATAGGCTGTTCGCGTAGCCAATCACGCACGTCTTTCAATAAGGGAGTATTGCTTTCATCAACAAACGGCTTAAGTTCGGTGCTGTTTATGTTGGCGTTAAAATCGCCCATAATCACCATCGGACGAGCATGGCTGGCGTAAATTTTCTTGATGTATTGGCTGAGCAGCACGGCTTCCCAACCACGTTGCACGGTGGACAACCAACTACCAACTGGATCAGAAGGTGGCGTATTATCTGCTTGGTCGATCTGCTGCGTTTGCCATCGGGTTGGGCGTTGTGATTTAAGGTGCAGAGTGATGACATCGCATAGTCCAATGATCGGCAATTCAATAACCGCATGCAGGGGCAGTCGACTAAATTCTTTATTATCAGTGACGCTGTCACTATTTTCAGAATAATCCCCAAAGCAATCCTTAAAGCGAACCAAACGGCTTTCAATCACTGGCCAACGAGAAGCTATCGCCAAGACGGGTTTGGAATAGATAAACTCGTCGGTGACATGAGGCTTATCTAGGCAGACAAAATATGGGTAGCCCAAGTCGCTAGTCAGAGTGTTGAGCGCGTCTGGACTGAACACTTCTTGAAAGGCAACCACATCTGCGTTCATTGCTCGTAACTGCTGTGTGAGCCAAGTGGTTTTCTTGTTCCACTCGTTGTCAGTGAGAATGTTACTGAACTCGTAATAGGCTCCAGGAGGAGCAAGAAAGTTAAATAGGTTGCAACTGGCAATGGTAATCAAAATGTGGAATTCCTAGTCGACGTAACTGCTGATGACTTGCTCCACAATGCCCGAACCTTGAAGACGTTGCAATATTTGGTCGAACTGTGTGGTAAAAGGTTCTTTGAAAGGAAATCGCTCAGCGTAGGCGCTGTAGCCCAAATAACCATACTCTTCGCTGACATAGGCCGCCAGTGGGAAATACTCCGAGTGGTCGATGCGCCCTACGTCTTTTAGGCGTTTAATTTCCCACGCGATCGAAAGGCGATCATTGATATAGCAATCGACGCGCTTAGCGCGCATTTTCAAGATGTTTTCTTGATTGTCTTTGGCTTCTTCGATCTTGAGTTTGCCATCATGCGCGGCCATCCAAAACGCATCACCTCCAATAGAAAATGCGACGTTTATGCCTATGGTCAACCCATAAAAGTCTTCTGGCCATTTGGCTAACTCAGCGATGTTTTTTAACATCACTTCGTTGTGACAGTAAACCACCACTTGTTCTTTGAGAATCGGCTTAGAGTAAGGGTGAATATAAGGGCGTCGATTCTCATAATAGTAGGGCGGAAAAAGGGCAAAGCCTTTCCCGGTTTCCAACAGTCGTAAACCGCGCACAAAAGGCACGGGTTTGATGGTTACACGATATTGAGGCATCTGATCAAAAACGTGTCTGAGAATATCAGGATAGATGCCAACGGCATTCCCTTGGATTTGGTAGCTGTATGGGGGATAGGCATCGTCGCTGTAAATGGTGACGGGAATGACTTCCTCGCTGGCCATAAGGTGAGCAGCATTTAGGTAGAGTACACTGACCAAGGTGATTTTCGCTTTTGTGCTGATTTCCATACCACAACCATTTGCTCTTACCGTTCTATAACTTTAGCTTACTTGGCCTTAACGGGTAAAAATCCTTGCTGAAGAAATCGTAATAGTTATTTCTATTTGTGGTTTGAGGGTTTAAACTGCGGCAAATTTTTTGCGAGGTACCCCCATGAGCCAAGAACACCTAAGCCAAGATCACGAATACGAAGAAGAGCAGTTTGGTGAAGAAATTGAAATTGAAGCCATTGGCGTCGAAGTTTCCGTTCAGCCTATCGAACTCTACAAAGTATTTAAGATCGCCAATCTAGTCAGTGGTGGTGGCGAAGCAAAACACGTGATTGCTGAAGGTTATGTGGCCGTGAATGGCGAACTCGAAACCCGCAAACGTCGTAAAATGTACGATGGTGATTTCTTTGAATTCAACCAAGAGTACTATGTGGTCGTGTGTGATGCGCCTGTTACCGAACCTGAAACCGAGCAAGAGAAAGCCGAGAAGAAAACGCAAAAACAAGCCCAAGCTGCGCGTAAAGAGAAATCTCGCCAAAGCAAAAATGCCAAACCCAAAGGCACAGGTCCAAAATCAACTGGGCGAAAAGCCGCACATAAAGAGCGGAAAGCGCAGAAAGAAGCCTTGTCACAGTCAGCGAAGAAAGGCCAGAAAGCAGAAAAGCCTCAAGCGACGCGCGATCCGAAGAGTGGCCGCAATTCGATCGATTTCTTCTAACCTTGTCGGGTCAGTAGCTAAACGAAAAAAGCCGCAATCGCGGCTTTTTTTGGATCTTGGGCTTCTTGCATCTAGCGATGATCATCGTCAACCGCTAAGGAGATAGGCTGCGCTGCCCAGTAGTCGATCTTCTCAGGGCGACCAAAATGATAGCCCTGATAAAATTCCAGCCCCAGTTCACGCATGGCTTGATACTGTTCTTCTTCCTCAACCCCTTCCACAATCACTCTGGCACCAATACGTTGTGCAAGGTTGAGTGCGTGGAGTAACTCTTCTTGTTGCCCTGCGCAATAACTTAATAGATAGCCGCGGTCGATCTTTATCAAATCGGGTGTCAGTTCAACGGCGCGTTTTTCATCGGAATGGCCGGCGCCAAAATCATCAATCGCAAAGTGAAAACCTTTGGAACGTAGTACTTTTACGGCTTCGCGTAAATCGTCGTTCTGATAGCAAAGCTCTTCAATGACTTCAAAGGTGACATCAGACGGTGCCATACCAAGTTGTTTTAGTCGGCGAAATAAGAGGCTTCTGTCGACGTATTCGAGGTCTTTGGTCATGGTGATCAAAGAATTGGGCATCACGTTAAGAAAAAGCTTCACACCTTTCGCCGTGTAGTGCTTAGAAAAGTTGCGAATGTGAATGGCACGAGAGAGAAATTCAACCGAAAGAATGTATTCATCACTGTGATTAGGATCGGCAAAGAAACGATCTGGCCGGATGAAATTCTGTTTCTCGTCTTGAATTCTCAACAAAGCTTCAAAGCCAATAAGTTGCATTAACTGATTGAATATTGGTTGAAAAACGCTCGAAAAGGTTAGGTTGTTTAGCAGCATTATGTAATCACCATCGTCCTTTTGACGAATGTACTGCTCGTAGTCTGATTGAGTGATTAACTGCATATTCACAACCCTAAAGAATATCTACTGAAAAATGTAACACTTTGATCAACTGAGTAAAGCAACAAAACAACTGTGGTTTATCGCGAACGCGTAAATTTGATTTGCGTTCAAAAATCATAGGTCGTTTCTAACTTAGTACATAATAAAATTTGACCAAACGCGAGACAGAATGCCATTTTATTTAGGGTTGTCACAAATTTGAGGCGAAATATTTTTAGAAGCGAAAAAAGCAAAGTGGATAAGGGATGCTAGACGCAAAAAAAGGACCTGCCGAAAAGGCAGGCCAAGATCCCTGTGGAGCAGGAGGGGGGTGATTAAATGGTTATGCCGCAATGGCGGTTGTTATGGGTGTTTCGTTTAGGTTTAGTAAGCGGCAGACATTCATATCGCCCACGCCTTCAACGGATTCTAACTGGGTCATCATGATGGATGAGATTTGCTTCTGTTTGGCATCAGCACCCAGTAGGCTGATGAGTTGATGCGCAATGTCACCGCGTTTGTCCAAAGTGGGGAGATAAACTGGGGTTACGCCGCGCAGAATCGCCAGTTTACGTAGCAATTCAGGTTTGTTCGAGACCGCCCAAATGGTTGCTTGGCTTTGACAACGCGACATCAATAGTGGCGTTTCACCATGTTGAGTCACGATAGCGACTCCCAGATCTTTGTGTACTTTCGTTGCTGAGATCATGGATGAAAGAGCAAAGCTCTTGCCCGCGTCATTACACAGATGGTGCAGTTTATCCCAACAGCCTTGTGCACAACTGGTTTCGTGCTCGACGCCTTGTGCAATTCGAACCATAGCCGCTACCGCTTCAACCGGATAGAGACCGGCTGCTGATTCAGCAGAGAGCATCACGGCATCCGTGCCATCAAGTACTGCGTTGGCAACGTCTAGAACCTCTGCGCGTGTTGGCAATGGGTTTTCGATCATCGATTCCATCATTTGTGTTGCCGTGATAACCGGTTTACCTAAGTACTTCGCACGAGCGATCAGCGCTTTTTGTACGCCAGGCAGGCGCGCGTCACCAATTTCCACGCCCAAATCGCCACGTGCCACCATAATGACGTCGGAGGCACGAATCACACCATCCATCGCTTCTTCGCTGGCAACCACTTCAGCACGTTCTACTTTCGCGACGATGTGTGCGTGACAGCCTGCTTGCAGAGCAAGGGAGCGAGCGTATTCGATATCGTCAGCGTTACGAGGAAACGACACGGCAAGAAAATCTGCTTTTAGTTCGGCCGCGGTAAGAATGTCTTGCTTGTCTTTGTCGGTTAACGCGGGGGCGGAAAGACCACCACCGAGTAAGTTAATTCCTTTGCGGTTTGAGAGTTTGCCCCCGTTCAATGCAATGGTGTTAACTAGGCGAGTTTGCGTATCAACGGCCGTTACTTCGAGCTGGATACGACCATCGTCAAGCAGCAGAATATTGCCGACTTGCAGGTCATCGATCAGCTCTGGATAATCCAAACCGACGCGTTCTTGCGTGCCCGCTTCGCGGTCGAGTGTGCCGTCGAGAATGAAAGGATCACCTGCTTTGAGCTGAATTGAGCCTTGCTCAAAGCAAGCGATACGAATTTTGGGACCTTGTAGGTCAACGAGTACGCCAACGCTGACGTTAAGTTCTTGTGCGATTTCACGCACCATTTCAGCACGAGCAATGTGTTCTTCAGCGCTGCCGTGCGAAAAGTTTAAGCGCACTACATTCACGCCCGCTTGGATGAGTTGAGTGAGTTTTTCGCGTGTTTGACTGGCTGGGCCAAGCGTAGCGACGATTTTGGTTTTACACATCTTCAATTCCTATAACGACGAGACTAAAAAAGGGGTAGGAGAAACAGCAGGAGCTTTCGCCCCTGCTCAATGAACATTAAGAAGCTGTGCGTGTTTGTAGCTTTTTGTCTTGTTCTTCGTCGATATCGACCACTTTCTTCGCATTCCATACCGTCAGTGCGAGTAGAACCGATACCACACCAGCGGCAAGCCAGAAGTACTGAGCGTTACCAAAGTCGTAGTGTTTTACGCCATCGACTTCAGTGATGGTGATCAGAGATGCAGAGATAAGCTCTTGAGCTGACGCTGCAATGTAAGAACACAGACCGATCAAACCTTTTACCGCACCAACCGCGTTTTTCGGCATCAGGTCACAAGCAATCAGACCCGCGAGGAATACCACTAGACCACCGATAGAGAAGCCGATCATGCTCAGTGCCACTGCGTCGATAACACGGTTATCTGGGCCAAAGAACATCAAACACATACCGGCAATGTTTGCCAATCCGTACAGTAGGTTAGGGATGTTACGGTTACCTTTGAACACTTTGTCTGAAAGGATACCTGACAGAATCGCACCCGCTAGACCGGCTGTTGGGTACATTGACATGGCAAAACCTGCGTCAATCAGTGAGTAACCTTTTGTTTCTTGTAGGAACAATACCGCCCAAGAAGACATTGCGTAGCGAGAGATGTACATTGCCGCACAAGATAGGGCAATAAGCCATACCACAGGTTGTTTTAGGATAAACATCTGCGCACGACGTGTTTCTTTTGGGTCGTTCGCTTTCTTGATTTCGGTACCTTCGCCAAATGCAGTACCTGGATCTGGTAAGCCGTAAGTTTGTGGACGATCTTTCAGTACTTTCAGCATGATCAGTGCAGCAACTACGGCAGCGATACCCGCGCCAATGAAACCTGCACGCCAGCCGAAGTAGCTCACTAGTGTCGCCGTTAGGATCCAAGTGATACCTTCACCGATGTTACGTGAACCACCCCAAATGGAGTAACGGCTACCACGCTGTTTTGGCGAAAACCATTGGTAAAGCGATACACACGAAGGTGCGGAACCCACTGATTGGAACCAACCGTTTAAGCCCCAAAGCAGAACGAAGAAGAAGCCAACGGTGTTCATCCCCATCACAACCGAGAGTACACCCGATACCAGTAGGGAACACGACATAAAGCGGCCAATGTTGGCGTAGTCAGATAGGAAGCCGTTTAAGAACTTACCGAAGGCGTAAGTGAAGAAGAACGCCGAACCCATGATACCGAGTTCTTCGATGGTCACGATGCCCGCATCGAGCATGGGCTTTTTCACAACACCCAAACTCATACGTACTACGTAAAAGACGGCGTAACCAAAAATAAGGCCTAAGAATACCTGCCATTGGTAGTTCTTGTAGCGCTTTAGCATTCCCTCGTTGGAGCTGTCTGATAACGGCGCATCCGGACGAGTTTTAAAGAAATTAAGCATGATTGCTCTCCATGTAAATCAACAAAAATGTGTTGTCGGGAGCATGATGAATCGGCCCGTTCATCCGTACAAAAGGGCGTTTTTGGGGCACATTTGACCCAATTTGTTTTAAACGATGAGTCAAAAGTGAACCTAACCGCATAACGTTTGCTGTTCGATTGCTGATAAAATTACTAGCAAGAAGGGAAAATTGCGTCAGTAGTGACTCAGTCAGGGTTTCAAGTGATTTTCAGTAAAGTGTAGAGTTTTGATTGAACGCACAATTTTTAAGGTTATCGATGGTGAGTAAAAAGCGATTTGCCGTGTTAGGTCGGTTTAGTTGGTTGTTTAGCTTGGTCTGTTTTGGTGCCAGTGCGGCATCGACGGACAAAGAGATCGTTGTATTGACGACTTTTTCCCAAGAGCCGTTGTCCATCCTAATTGATGAGTTCAAGTTGCGTCACCCTGATGCAGAAGTTCGTTTTATTCACCGCCGCAGTGAATCCAGTATCCAGCTGCTGGGCAAAACCTACATGCAGGATATCGACTTAGTTTTGAGCTCGTCGCCGTTTTTGATGCAGAAACTTTCTGAAAGTGAGCGCCTTGGCGATGTTGCTCAGCACGAAACCCTACCAAGTTGGATGTCGCCTTATGTATTGCCTCCTCAGCAGCAGGTACTGACTATCGGCTATTCGGGTGCTGGTATTGTGTGGAATCGCGATTACTTGCAAGCGCATCAACTGAACATCCCTGAACGGTTTATTGATCTCACTCGTTCTCAGTATTTTGGCCACATCACCATGAGTACCCCAAGTCGCTCTGGCACAACGCAAATGATGGTAGAAAGCATCCTAAGTCGATACGGTTGGCAGGATGGTTGGCGCATCTTGATTAACATTGGCGCTAACTTAGCGACCATCTCTTCGCGCAGCTTTGGCGTGAGCGACTACATTGCAAAAGGGCAATTTGGTCTTGGTCCAACCATCGACAGTTACGCTTTGCTGATCCAGCGAAAATTTGACCATGTCGGCTTTGCGTTTGAATCGGATTTTACTCTGATGCCAACGTACATTGCCAAAACGCAACGCGCCAGCGCGGATCCTCTGGTGGACGATTTTATGGCGATGTTGCTTTCTGCTCCAATGCAAGCGTCGTTAGGCAAAAACAGTTTCGCCAAATTCTCTTTGCATGATACCGAGCGCAAAGATGGTGATCACCCGGCATTGAACATTAGCGCAATTATGCAAAGAGAAGTGCTGACTAATCGCCTGTTTGATTTGGCCATCACCAAGCGCCTACCTGAACTAAAAGACACGTGGCAAACCATTATTCAACTGCGTAAGGCGTACGCCGATAACCCTGCTGTGTTAACGCAGCTCGAGTCCATCCGTCAACTTGCCTTTGATATTCCAGTGAGCGAAGCGGAGGTGCTGGAAGTGAGCAAGCAACTGGCACTCTCTTCCCAACAAGAAATGATGGATGATGGCTATGCTCAGGCTGTGATGGCGGAGTTTAGCCATCGTGTCAGCGGCGCGCTTCATCGCCAATTAGCATCAGCAAATCAACGTTTGCAAACGCTAAAAAAGCAGGGTGAAGAATAGATGCGTAGATACAACACCATTGGGGTAAAACTGGTCGCCGCGTTTACTGGCAGCACCTTGCTGTTGACTCTCGTTTGTGTCATTGCGTGGATGACTTGGAATCAGCTCGATCTGCGAGTCAGCGGTTTGTTGGAAGAAAACGTGCCGCGCTACAACGCCAGTTATTTGCTTGAGAGCAAAAGCAGTGAAGTGCGACGTAAAATCTCTCAGATCGAACGAGTAACAAGCAAAGTTCAACTCGACAACCACTTACTTTCCTTGGGTAAGCAATTAAGCGATACCAAGCAGATTGTGGAACGCGTGCAACGCGCCGACGAAGCCACGCATGACTCACTGAGTGCCCTTGCTGAGTCGTACACCTCGCTCGCGAGCAGTATTGATCTCTATGGTTATCTGGTGTCTAAACGCATTGATGCGCAGCGAAAAATTGATCTACTGAAAGAGCAACTTGATTGGATTCATCAAGACATCCGCACCGAACTGATGCCTTTACGCCAAGAGATAGATTGGCAGATGTCACGTAATCAGAAACAGGCCAAAACCGATGCGTTACTTAAACAGCTGAACGTGATTCAACAGGTATTGGATCTCGAATCCACGATTTACGAATTGGCGTTAGATGTCGTAAGCGCAACGCAGTTGGGACATGTGAATAATGGCATGAAAGTGATTCAGTATCGTACCGAAGAGCTTCATCGTTTGAGCCAACCCATTTTTGAATGGCCATCGTCCATCGCATACCAACAGTTAGTCGGTGAGTTAACAACCTTGCTGCAAATTGAAGGTTTCTTGCACCAGCAACTGCTCGATTACGTTTCCATCCGCGAAAGAATTGAAGTGCAGCAGCGCGATATTGATCGCCAAATCGGCACGATTCACAACCAAATTGGCGGCATTGTTGCGTCGGCAGACAAAGCTTTCTATGAAGTCAAACAAGACACCACTGAGATGGTCAGTGTGGGCAATCGCGTGTTGCTCATCTGCTTTGCGGTGTCGATCCTCACCAGTTTGATTTTGGCGTACTACTTCATTTATCAGCGTATCGTGGCGCGCTTGGCCAATTTGAGTAACAGCATTGATGCGATCATCAATGATGATTTACACCATCCCATTCGTGTTGACGGCAACGATGAGATTGGTCGCTTAAGTGCCAAGCTGATCGAATACGGGGACAAAGTGAAAGAGATGCAGCGAACCAACGCCCTGAGCTTAATCAACAACACCAGCGCCAGTCTGATGACGGTCAGCTTGGGTGGCTGGGTTGAATCGGCGAACGTCAGCGCAAGACGCTTATTGGATCTAGACGACGCCATTACCGAGTTGCCAATTTGGTCGGCGTTTCCTGAGCATTGGTTTGAGGCATTACGCGCGCAATTTGATACCGATTCGACCTTAATGCGCGAGTGCCGAAGTGAACTCACCATGTCATTGGCTGATGATCCTTATGGGCGTTTTTTACATTGCGAGTTCAGTCTATTTACTCACGGTCATTGTGAAAAAGTGATCATCACCATCACCGACGTAACCGAACAGATTCAGGCGAATCGCATCTTAGAGCAAAGAGTGGCTGAGAAAACCCGCGATGTGACGGAGCGAAATCGCCAGCTCAAGCTGGAAATTAAAGAGCGTCAAAAAGCGGAATCGCACTTGAAGAAAACGCAATCCGAGCTGATTCAAGCGGCAAAAATGGCGGTGGTAGGGCAAGCGATGACCAGTTTGGCGCACGAGTTAAATCAGCCGCTTAATGCGATGTCTACCTATCTTTATAGCGCCAATTTATTTAACCAGAAGGCGGACAGTGAACAGGTCGCGACGTCATTAACGCACATCGAAAGCCTCAAAGAGCGCATGAGTAAGATCGTCAATGGTTTGCGCCACTTTGCGAAGAAATCGGATGGCGAGCCAACGTCCGCATCGATAGAGCTGCACGATGTCGCAGAGCACTCAATGTTGCTCGTTAACACGCGAGCTAAAAGGCAGCAAATTCAAATCCGCAACCAGCTAGATAAAACCCTGATGGTGCAGGGCAGCTTGGTCGCCTACGAACAGGTACTCATTAACTTGATGGTGAACAGTTGCGATGCATTGAGCGAAGCCAATGGTGCAGAGCGAGTGATTGAACTGTGCCATTTGTATTCCACGCAAACGCACCATGCGATTGCGGTATGTGACAACGGTAAGGGGTTTGCTTCGGACATTGTTGATCGCCTCTTTACCCCATTTACGACTACAAAAGAAATCGGTCTCGGACTTGGTATGAACATCTGTAAATCAATCATAGAAAAATATAACGGAAACATTTACTTGGCTTCCAACGCAAAAGGTGGAGCCATGGTGGTATTGGAGATGCCTCATGACGATTAATCAATATGATGTGCTTTTGGTTGACGACGATCAGGATGTACTCGACTCGTACGCGCATCTGATGTCCATTTCTGGTTTGACCGCGAAACTGGTGAACGATCCGACGCAAGCGTGCCAATATCTCACTGAAGATTGGCCCGGTGTGGTTTTACTCGATATGTATATGCCACAAATGCATGGCATGGAGCTGCTGGCGCTCATCAAAGAGATTGATGAACACATTCCGGTGCTGGTCATCACTGGGCATGGCGATATACCGATGGCGGTGGATGCACTGAAAAAAGGCGCTTGTGAGTTTTTCGAAAAGCCGATTTCTCCGCCAGAGTTGCTCACTAAGGTGAAATCGTATCTTAAGGAGCGCCAAACTTACACTGCGCAAAAGAGCAATGTGTCGCAGTCTGTTGGCAAAGCGCTCGTCGGAAAATCTGCGCAAATTGAGCAAATTCGTCAGCACGTCGCAAGGTTTGCTTTGATCAACACCAATGTGGTGATATGTGGCGAATCGGGCTCAGGCCGTCACAGCATCGCTCATCTACTGCATGACATGAGCCAGCCGCGTAAAGATCAAACGTTGGAAGAATTGTATCTCACCACGGACCACGACAAAGAGGCTATCGCGCGCTATTTCGATGGAAGCGTGGCTACTTTGGTGATTGAGAACGTTCAATCGATGAATGAAAAGACGCAGCGAGAGTTTGTCCAACTGCTGTTGGCGCAAGAGCGAGGAAGTGCCAGCAAAACGCGGGTGATTACCCTGTTTGACGCCAGCCCAGAACAGCTGATGTCGGAAAATCAGTTGTTGCCCGAGCTGTTCTATCTGCTCAATCAAGGTGCTATTCAAGTGCCGAGCTTACGTCATCGGCCGGATGACATCGCCGCCATTTTCCATCACTTTCTTAAGCACAGTTGCCAGAAACTGGGTAAACCGATGCCGGCCGTTGATTCGAGCTATCTTTCGTTGTTGCGTAATCATCAGTGGCCAGGAAATGTGCGTGAGTTAAGAAACGTCGCAGAGTTGTATGCCATTGGCATTGTCAAACTGACAGGGAAAGAGCGGCTGGTGAACCAAAACGAGCTTCAATCACCATTGGATACGCTGGTGGACGATTTTGAAAAGCAGATCATTGAAGATGCGCTGTTTTTGCATTCCGGAAAAGTGACGGAAGCAGCGGTGTACCTGCAGATCCCACGTAAAAAGCTCTATTTGCGCATGAAAAAGCACGATATCGATAAGGATAACTACAAATCGCGTTAAAAAATCCGGCATACGAATGCCGGATTTTTATTGGTCTTAAGTGATAGACGTGAAGGGGATCAGGCGATCGCCTCTGCAAGAATCTTACGCACTTGCTCTGGTGTCACGCTTTGGTTTTCTGTCAGTGCCACCATGCCATGATTGGTCAGTTGTGTGACCACTGCTTCGATCGCCTCTTCTTTGCTCTCTTTATGCTCAGTGAGTTTTGTTGAGACATCAAGGGAGTGGTAGAAGGCTTCAATGGCATCAATCGTACGCTCTGCTAGCTGCTCGCCGTTTTCTAAACCAAAGACCTCACGGCCCATTTGCTCTAACTTCGCGCGTTTGTGCTCAATTTGATTGCGAAGCAGAGAAGGCTGAACAATCGCCAACGAACGAGCATGATCCACGCCCCAAAGTGCGGTCAGTTCGTGGCCAACCATGTGCGTCGCCCAGTCTTGAGGGACGCCTGAACCAATTAAGCCGTTAAGGGCTTGGTTTGCTGCCCACATCAGGTTTGCGCGCCATTCATCACTGTCACGCTCTGCAAAGCGATCACCGAGATTTTTCAGCGTTTTCAACAACGCTTCTGCGTAGGCGTCTTGCACCATCGCACCGGATGGGCGAGTAATGTACTGTTCACAAACGTGTACCCAAGCATCAACGATGCCATTGAGTAGTTGTTTTTCAGGCAGTGTTTTCATCACGTCTGGGTCCATTACAGCAAAGATCGGTTGAACGTAAGGGCTCAAGAACGCGAGTTTGTCTTGGGTTTCCGCCTTAGTAATGACTGCGCCAGAGTTGGACTCTGAACCTGTTGCCGGAAGTGTTAACACCGCGCCAAGTGGTGTTGCTGACGTAACGTGATGCTTACCGGTGAGGATGTCCCAGCCGTCACCGTGGTAATGGGCAGATGCCGCTACGTATTTAGAACCGTCGATCACAGAGCCACCACCAACAGCGAGAATAAAATCGATGTTGTCTTCTTTTACGATAGCCACTGCTTTGTCCAGTGTTTCTTTGGTTGGGTTAGGTTCAACGCCGGAAAATTCTTGCCAATGATAGCCGTCTAGAGCCGCCACGATTTGATCATACACACCGTTTTTCTTAATTGAGCCGCCACCATAAATGACGAGCACTTTTTTCTCAGGGGAAATCGCTTGAGTAATCGCTTGGATCTGACCTTGGCCAAAGAAGATTTGCGTAGGGTTGGAATAAGTAAACTTCATTGTTAACCTCACATCGTTATTGGAGTTGTTTTCGTTGTGTGCATAATAGTACTGTGAGTTTGACATTTACAGCCTCAAAACTCTAAATTAAATGCCTATTTCTACAAAGTGAGAGTGTGCGCTATGGAAACCCTTGCAGAACTGATGCAGCGATACGTTGATGTCAAAGGCCTTGAAAAGCTCGAAGAGATCATTCCTACCGACATACCTGGGGTTCGTTTTTATCGAAGCAGCCGAGGTAATCCACGGCACCCATTTGTTTATCAATCTGGAATTATTGTACTCGGGCAGGGTTACAAAAATATTCATATTGGTGATCATGCTGTGTGCTATGGCGCAGATGATTATTTGGTGGTGGGTGTGCCAATGCCGCTCGAATGTGAAGCGTTTGCGGATGACGATAAGCCTTTGCTGGGGATCTCTGTTGATGTACCAATGGTTTTGCTGCAGCAAATGGTTCAGAAGCTAGAAAAGCACGGCTACCAAAATATTTGCAGTGGCAAAGAAGAAAGCTGCGGCTTGAAGTCGGTGAAAATGGAAGCGAGCATGCTTAACGCTTGCAAGCGCTTAATGCGGGGATTGTGTGATCCTCTTGAAACTGAAGTGCTAGGCCAATCATTACTAGAAGAGGTGGTTTATCGTGCGTTACTGAGCCCTAAAGGCTATGTGCTGTTTGAGCTGGCACATGCTGAGGGCAACTATTCGAGAATCGCACAAGTGCTGGATAAGGTTCACCAAGACTACTCGGAGCCATTGACGGTGCAAGATCTTGCCTCTAAAGCGAACATGAGTATTTCCGCCTTTCATACCGCTTTTCGTAGCGTGACGCTGGAGTCTCCGATTCAATACATCAAGAAAGTAAGGCTGAATAAAGCTCGGGATCTCATCAAGTTAGAGGGAAAGCGTGTTAATGATGCCGCACGTCTAGTGGGTTACAACAGCACCTCACAATTTAGCCGTGAATACAAACGCCATTTCAATGAAACGCCGAAAAGTGCATAAAAGTGTGTCAATCCAATGAATGAGATTGTAAGTGGCATTCTTATATATAAAACAATTTGCACAAATATTATGCCAATATTGAAGCGATATTTAGTGACATATTTTAAAAATTAAGTATTTATCGGTAGTGAACGCGATTTATTATGTTCTATAAAATTAATCAGAAATTAGTTATCGGTACAAAATAAGAGTGTAGCCGTTGCACTATTACACTAGTTTCTTGCGAGTCAATGTTCAATTATTGCAATTGATAGGTGTGAAATCTTCAAACTGTACTTAAGTTATTTTACAGCGAAATATAAGTCATCAAGGGATTGCTTTTGATGATGATTTAAACGTTGAAACAACAACTTAAGGGAAGAGCCTGTATGCGTTTTAAAAACGGAAAGGCAGCAAAGAATGTGTTTACACTCAGTACTTTGACTGCTTCATGTCTGATGGCATTCAATAGCTACGCGGCTGTTG
The DNA here is from genome assembly GCF_000039765.1 of Vibrio vulnificus CMCP6. NCBI lineage: Bacteria > Pseudomonadati > Pseudomonadota > Gammaproteobacteria > Vibrionales > Vibrionaceae > Vibrio > Vibrio vulnificus. Next base: position 241,077 of record NC_004460.2, read on the forward strand.
ATTGTTCACCTCTACAAGAATGGAACTCTTCCGCCATTTATAACGGCGGAGACAAGGTTCAGTATCAGGGTAGCGCTTATGAAGCCCGTTACTGGACACAAAACAATAACCCAGCAGAATTCTCGGGAGATTGGGCACAATGGAAAGCACTCGGTGCTTGTGACAATGGCCCAGTTGACCCAGTTAACCAAGTTCCCACCACCGCTTTGACCTCACCTGTTGCAACGGATGTTGTGAAAGAAGGTGAGGTCGTTGTTCTTGCGGCAACGGCAGCGGATCAAGATGGCACCGTCGCCAAAGTTGAGTTTTTGGTTGATGGCGTTGTGGTTGGTCAAGATACATCGGCACCATTCTCCGCGTCATGGACTGCAACCGCAGGCGCTCATACTTTCAGCTCTGTCGCTTATGACGATAAAGGCGCGGTAAGCCAACCAAGCAACGTGACGTTGACCGTGGAATCCACTCAGCCTGGCAATACGGCGCCAACGGTCGATCTTGCACTTTCTGCAACCACGGTTGAGCAGGGTGCAGTGGTCACGTTGACCTCAAATGCAGCAGACAGCGATGGTACTGTTGAAAAAGTAGACTTTTTTGTTGGTGGCGTACTTGTCGGTACGGCAGCAACCGCTCCTTATACGCTTGACTATACCACCACTCAAGCTGGCTCTTTGTCGGTCTTTGCTCGTGCGACGGATAACCTTGGTGCAACCACGGATTCCTCTGCACAGACGCTGAAAGTCAACGGTGTGGCACCAGTGGCATCGTGTCGCCCTGACGGCCTGTACCAAACAGAAGGCGTTAATGTGCCTTACTGTACGATTTACGATGAAGAAGGTCGTGAGAAGATGGGGGCAGACCACCCACGTCGTGTGATCGGTTACTTTACCAGCTGGCGTAGCGGTGATGACCCACAAGCGGCTTATCTGGTTAAAGATATTCCGTGGGAGCAATTAACGCACATTAACTACGCGTTTGTCAGCATTGGCTCTGACGGCAAAGTCAACGTTGGTGACGTGAACGATCCGACTAACGCTGCAACAGGAAAAGAGTGGCCGGGCGTTGAAATCGATCCGACTCTGGGCTTCAAAGGTCACTTTGGTGCGCTAGCCACTTACAAAGAAAAATATGGCGTTAAGACGCTGATTTCTATCGGTGGTTGGGCGGAAACGGGCGGTCACTTTGGTGCGGATGGCAAACGTGTCGCAGACGGTGGTTTCTACACTATGACAACCAATGCGGATGGTTCCATCAACCATGCGGGCATTGAGAAATTTGCCACCTCAGCGGTCGAAATGATCCGTAAGTACAAGTTCGACGGTGTGGATATCGATTATGAGTACCCAACTTCAATGGCGGGTGCGGGTAACCCAGATGATAAAGCCTTCATGGAACCACGTCGTGCTTATCTATGGGCTTCATACCAAGAGTTAATGCGCGTATTGCGTGAAAAGCTTGACCAAGCGTCTGCACAAGATGGCGTTCACTACATGCTTACCATCGCTGCACCATCTTCGGGCTACCTACTGCGTGGTATGGAAACGTTTGATGTGACTAAGTACCTCGATTACGTCAACATCATGTCTTACGACCTACACGGTGCATGGAACGATCATGTTGGCCACAACGCGGCGCTGTACGATACAGGTGAAGACTCAGAATTAGCGCAGTGGAATGTTTACGGCACGGCACAATATGGTGGCATCGGTTACCTCAATACAGACTGGGCATACCACTACTTCCGTGGCTCAATGCCAGCAGGCCGTATTAACATCGGTGTGCCTTACTATACTCGTGGTTGGCAAGGTGTGACGGGTGGTACCAATGGCCTATGGGGCCGAGCGGCGCTACCAAACCAGGCTGAGTGTGCTCCGGGTACAGGTGAAGGTGAGAAGAATAACTGTGGCCATGGTGCGATGGGTATCGACAACATGTGGCACGACACCGATCCAAAAGGTAACGAAATGGGCGCGGGTTCAAACCCAATGTGGCATGCGAAGAACCTAGAAAAAGGCATCTTTGGTTCCTATGCGTCAGCGTACAAACTTGATCCAGTCAACGATCCGCAAGATAAACTGGTTGGTAGCTATGTTCGTAACTACGACAGTGTAGCTGTCGCGCCTTGGTTGTGGAACGCGGAAAAAGCGGTATTCCTATCAACGGAAGACAAAGCGTCTGTCAGCGTGAAAGCCGACTACGTCATCGATAAAGAGATCGGCGGTATCATGTTCTGGGAACTGGCGGGTGACTATAACTGTTACGTGCTTGATGCCAATGGCAACCGCACGACCATCGATGAAACCGAGCAGGCATGTGCCACGGGCAACGGTGAATTCCACATGGGTAACTCGATGACCAAAGCTATCTACGATAAGTTTAAGTCAGCAACCCCATACGGCAACACGGTCGCAACGGGCGCAATTCCTTCAGAGACACTGGACATCGCTGTTTCTGTCGGTGGATTCAAAGTGGGTGATCAAAACTACCCAATCAACCCGAAAGTGACCTTTACCAACAATACCGGTACAGCAATTCCGGGCGGCACTGAGTTCCAGTTCGACATTCCAGTGTCGGCGCCAGATAACGCGAAAGATCAATCTGGTGGTGGCCTGAAAGTGATTGCTTCTGGTCACACACGTGCGAACAACATCGGTGGTCTGGATGGCGTAATGCATCGTGTGGCGTTCTCGCTTCCTGCGTGGAAAGAGCTACCAGCAGGCGGGACTTACGAGTTGGATATGGTTTACTACCTACCAATTTCTGGTCCGGCAAACTACAGCGTGAACATCAACGGTGTGGACTACGCGTTCAAGTTTGAACAACCTGATCTGCCAGTTGCTGATTTGTCTGCAGGCAACGGTGGCAATACGGGTGGTGGTGATACTGGCGGCGGTAACACCGGAGGTGGTGACACTGGTGGCAATACAGGTAGCGGTACGGTTATCCAATGGGAACCAGGTGTAACGCAAGTGAATAATGGCGAAACAGTGACCTTTAACGGTAAGTGTTTTGTTGCGAAAAACAGCCCAGGGGTTTGGGAGTCTCCAACACAAACCAACTGGTTTTGGGATGAAGTAACCTGTCCATAATTCATTGCACTACAAACAAACACCCCAGATTGATTCTGGGGTGTTTTTTATTGTTAAACAGAAGCTTAGTGAATTTAGAACTGATAGCTTTCAGGTACAACAACAATGCCATTCTCTGAAATTTTGAAACGTTGTGCGTCTTCTAAGCGGTTCAAGCCAATTTGAGTGTAGGGCGGGACTTTGACATGTTTGTCGATGATGCAGTTGACCAACTGGCATCCTTCACCAATTTCAACATCGTCAAAAATGATGCTGTCGACCACCGTTGCACTGTCGTTTATGCGTACATTGGAAGAAACGATGGAGTGCTGCACTGATCCTCCCGAGTTGATGACACCATTGGCAATGATCGAGTTAATGAAAATTCCTTCATTACCGCTGCCTGAAGAAACGGTTCTTGCTGGTGGATATTGGGGTTCATAGGTACGGATCCCCCAGTCTTTTTGGTAGAGGTTCATCGGAGGAATCGGCTCTAAAAGGTCCATGTTTGCCTGATAAAAGGAATCAATGGTGCCCACGTCGCGCCAATAGCAATCTTTATCTACCCGCCCTTTACTACCACAGAACTTGTAGGCAAACACAGACCCAGTATCGATGAGTTTAGGAATGATATCTTTACCAAAATCATGGGATGACGCGTCATCGTCGGCGTCTTCTATCAGTGCTTGCTGCAACACCTCCATACTGAATATGTAAATCCCCATCGAGACCAAGCTTCGCTCGGGATCATTGGGTAAATGGGGCGGATTCTGCGGTTTCTCGACAAACGAATGAACGCGATGGCGCTCATCAATACCCATGACACCAAAGGCTTTGGCTTCTTTACAATTTACATCCATGCAAGCGACCGTCAGCGCCGCATTATTGGCGATGTGTTCCTCCAGCATCGGTGCGTAGTCCATTCGGTAGATGTGGTCACCGGATAACACCATGACGTACTTGGCTTCACTGCGTTCGAGCAACCACAAGTTGTGATAGATGGCATCGGCTGTGCCTTCGTACCATTTGCCACCTTTGCGCATTTGTGGTGGTACGGAGGTGATGTATTCGCCCAGTTCAGGATTGAAAATGGACCAACCATCACGAAGGTGTTTTTGCAACGAATGCGATTTGTACTGGGTGAGGACGAGAATTTTACGCAGGCCGGAGTGCAAGCAGTTGGTAAGCGTGAAATCGATAATGCGGTATTTTCCACCAAATGGTACCGCGGGTTTTGCTCTGTCATCCGTTAATGGACTGAGTCGTGATCCCATGCCTCCGGCCAGTATCACTGTCAAAATGTCCTGCATGCGTATTCTCCCTGAATGTGTGCAATATCATAGAGATTAGTACAAGAATTGAGCCAAAACCTTTTTATTGAGAAATCATGACGTTTTCATTAAATAATCCATTGTTGTGCACAAAAAGTAAGCAGTGAGCTTGGGGCATGCACCGTGTTAGTGCGTCGCAATGATAAAAAAGGTCGGCGTCTAAGATCTTGGCGCTTAGCGGTTTTACACTGTAAATAGCAGAAAATCACAAGTACTAAACGAGTGGCTTGCACGGGCTGTGCTAGACAAGGCTTTGGGTGGGATTTCTCAGTGTTATCGGAGTAATAAACTGAAAAATAAAAGAATTTCTGCAATCTAGTATGCGTTAGATTCGAACAAAAAGCGCCTTGTTGCAAGGCGCTTAAGGGGTCTCAATAGGATCCTCAACAATGAGATAAATAATGTGATATTGAAATCGTGGCTTAGCTTAGGCCAACAATATCGCCATTTTCATCGATATCCAGTGCCATAAAAGCGGGGATGTCTGGCAGACCTGGCATAGTCATCACATTACCAGTGAGCGCGTAAACGAAACCCGCGCCAGCACAGAGCCTAACTTCACGGACCATGATGGTAAATCCACTTGGTGCACCTTTGAGAGAGGAATCGGACGAGATAGAAAGGGGGGTTTTTGCCATACACACGGCCAACTCGCCAAATCCTAATGTTTGATAAAGAGCTAACTGCTGTTTTGCGGTATCGCTAAATTGCACCTCACCACAACCGTAACCTTTAGTACAAACGGTGATGATTTTCTCCTCGAGCGTTTGCTCTGCTCGATACAGTGGGCGAAAGTTTGCTGGCGCATCACATGCTTCAATCACTTCACGAGCTACCGCCTCCATGCCTTTACCACCTTTGGCAAAGCCCTCGCTGATCGCGACACGAACATTGAGTGGCAGTTGCTGGATCCAAAGCTTGAGTTGCCCAAGCTCCTCTGCGCTGTCTTGTGGAAACTGATTGATAGCAACGACCACTGGTAAACCGTATTTTTGCGCGTTATCAATATGCCATTTTAGGTTACTAAAGCCGGATTCCAGCGCAGCGCGATCCGGTTGAAATAAGGCGTCTGGTAATGGCATACCAGGTTTTAGGTCATACAGCCCTGAGTTTGCTTTCAAACCGCGCAAAGTCGCAACAATCACCACGCAATCGGGGGCTTTGTGCGAAGTTGAAGATTTGATGTTGCATGCTTTTTCAAGCCCCATATCTGAGCCAAAACCGGCCTCGGTGACAACGTAACTCGACAGTTTTAAGGCAATCTCATCAGCGATGATGGATGAGTTCCCGTGTGCAATGTTAGCAAATGGACCCGCATGAATAAGGGTAGGCACACCTTCAAGCGTTTGCATCAGCGTCGGTTTGATCGCTTCTTTCAGCGTTACTGTCATCGCACCTGCCACTTGTAACTGTTCTGCACTGACAGGTTCGCTATCCAGATTGTAAGCGAGAACCACTTTACCAATACGTTCACGCATATCTTGAAGGTTTTTCGACAACGCCAAAATTGCCATCAGTTCAGATGCGGCTGAAATATCAAAGCCTTCTTCACGTTCAAATCCGTTGATGGTCTTGCCTTCGTCATTGATTCCAACGCGAACTTTACGCAGTGCGCGATCGTTGTGGTCCATTACGCGTTTCCAAACCACGCGATCTGGGTCAATTCTTAATGCAGGAAGCCCGGTGCGAGCTTCAAAGGCTTGATAACCAGCGCGCTGTTCGTGATAGATGCGGGCATCAATGGCAGCTGCGGCGAGATTGTGCGCCGCAGTAACGGCGTGAATGTCGCCAGTAAGATGCAAATTAAGTTCATCCATCGGGGCGACCTGTGAATAGCCACCACCCGCAGCGCCCCCTTTTACACCAAAAACAGGCCCCATAGAAGGTTGACGGATACACGCCATCACCGATTGATTGAGGCTTTGTAACCCTTGCGCTAGACCGATAGTGGTGACGGTTTTGCCTTCTCCAAGTGGGGTTGGTGTGATTGCCGTGACCAAAACAAGTTTGCCATCTTGTTGCTCAGCAAGGCGTTTTACACATCGGGCAGACACTTTCGCTTTATATAAACCGTGAGTTTCAAACTCATCTGCCAGCAGTCCTGCTTTTGCGGCAATCTGTTCAATTGGTTTAAGAGGTGTCGTACGACAAATATCGATATCTGAAAGCATGCAAAACCCTTATCTAACAATCACGCAAACGTTTGCGGTGGCATGATACTTAAATGCATAATTGAGTAAAGTATTATATAAGCTTAGTTGTGCTACAGCTTAGTTTAATTTGAGAAAAATTGGCTTAGATCAAAAAGAAAAGGCTGCATAATAGCAGCCTTAAGAGCATTAAGTACGGAATCTATCGATCCCAATAAGCTTCTTCTAAACTGTCTTCACGTTCTGGTAAAGCACGTGATAGGCGAGGTGAATGCTGGGTCAGTACTTCATAACTGACTCGGTTTGCGTACTTACAAATTTGTGACAATGACGAATAGGTCAGGCACATATGCTGGTGTTTCTCTGAGTTCGGGACATTCTTCAGATGGAACGCGTTGGACGCCATATCGTGAAGAAGGGCAGAGAGTGCACCATCGCCAGCACCATTGGTATTTTTGATCTCGGCCGGGCCACCTAAGTAAGGGCCAATGTGGGAGTAGACACGAATTGGATCTTTGCACTCAGCACGACGCATTGCACGACTAAATTCGTACATGTTGAAGCCTTCAATCGCACCTTGGTAAAGGTCGTGCGTTGTTTCGCGTTTTGCATCGTTATCGGTGTAACCTGCCATGTAAAGGCCGTCTGGACCCGCAGTGCAAAGGACAAGATCAACCCAGTCGAGTGCTTTGTCGGCCGCTTTTAGTGGATCAGATTCACCGGTCAGGGCTTGGCCTTCTTCTTCATTCATCGCAACAACCGTGATGTTTTCACGGATGTACTCTTGCCACCACTCAGGGTTGCCTTCGATCACGTATTTCGTTCCGAGAGTCAGTACGACGGGCACGGAATGCTTTTTCGCGTATTCAATGGCACGTTGTACCGCTTGCGGCATTGGATCTTCAGGCTTACCTCGCATTAGGTACGACGAAACCACTAGCGCAGCAGCTTTTTCAAACACTTCTTCTGGAATGCTCTCTGGAGCAAGCTTGTTCATGTGGCCTTCGTTGATCGCAAAGGTGCGCTCACCATCTTCTGAGATAAGGGTGTAGCAACGACCAATAGGGCCATCCACCGTTTGTAGGTGATTGAGGTTCATGCGAGAAGATGTACGACACAGATAGCGATAGGCGTACGAACCAACTTGAATATTTTTCGACATGACGCCCAGTAGAACAGACTTACTGTCTGCTAAGACTGAGTAGTTGTGAAGGGTGTTGCCAATGGTATCACCAGGGTATTGGTGAGTAATTAGGCCACGTTCGACTAACTCTTCGTAGAGAGCGTCAGCTTTGCTTTCTTCAAGAACTAGCGAGTGTCCTTTACTCAACTCATATTTCGCCAAAAATGCGTCATCTACACGCGCTTCGATATCTACGATTGTCTGACCAACACCAACGATGGTTGGGCGGTAGAGCTTAGGTGCCACTTTAAGTTCAGTAACGAGTGGATCTCGAGTGTTTGTAGGGAAATAGTGTTTAGATTTTCGCTGACCAGGAAACTTCATACTAGTGATAGATTGAGAAAAAAGAGGCGCATCATATCACAAATTTTTTGAAACAAGGCTCTTTTTGTTACGCGAAAAATTGGCCGAACATTTTTTGTTCGGCCAAGTGGTTTTTGTGCAGATATTATTGAGTTAGTGCTTCTGTTTTGCTCGGATCAACGTAGGCGTCAGTCCCCCAAAGCGGGACCGTTGATAAGCTATGTTTGAAGCTACCTTCGGTTTCTTTGGTTGTGTACGAAAGGTAGAGTAGGGTCTGGTTCTTTTGATCGTAAATACGACGAACCTTCATTGTTTTAAAAAAGATACTTTTTGACTGCTTGAACACCACTTCGCCCGACGAGCTTTTGTCAATCTTGGCGATCATTTCCGGTGTAATACTGCCGGTCTGGCGGCAAGAGATAGAGCTGTCACTAGGATCGGATAGGCTTAAGTTTGCCTCAATTGAAGCGATGTGACACGTTACGCCGGTGACCACTTCATCTTGTAGCGAGGTGATTTTAATGTCCTTTAGGGTAAACCACCCCAAGCCTACGTCACCGACCTCGTTGCCACCACACCCTGAAAGAAGGGCTGTTGTCGCGAAAACAGCGGTAAGTAGTTTTAATTTCATCGTCTTATCCTTTTTGACCTTGTCAACTGAATGAGCTTACCTTACCAGTTTTGACCCTCAACTGTCTCTAACTAGTTCGGTCAAACTTGCATCATGCAAACGTTTGAATCATAAATTGATTAGAACCAATCTTAACCGCATGGTATGGTATGAGCCTTGCAAGAAAGTAGGAAAACGAAGAGGTTATCAGTATGAAGAGAACATGTGTTGTGCTGTTGATTTCGTTAGGCTTACTTGCCGGGTGTTCAGCACCTCCGAAATCTACCATCTGTACACCAAAAATTTGTGATATTTGGAATTAATCATGTCGAATCAAACTCCGGCAATAACGAATAAAAAGAACAAGTGGTTATCCGATCAAGTTGATTGTGAGTTTCCCACCAAAGAAAGTATTGACGGATTGCAACTCTACCGCGCTTCTGCCGAGCAGCGCATTACCGAGCCATTTTCTATCACGGTGACAGAATGTGAGGAGATGGAACACTACTTGGTCGATTTTCACCGTCTGACCATTATGTTTGCACTGCTGCAAAGTAAGCGTTGGTCTGACGAAAGTGAACAATCGTTAATTGTTGAATTTCTAACGCAAATCATTCTGTCGCCCGAACACGATCTTTATGTGAGTTTCTCTCACGGTGAGCCAGTAGGCGCAGCGATGGTGACGCGTTTGGAGTCAGAACTTTTGGTTTCCGATATCGTGTACAAACAAGCTTTCGATAAAGAACGAGTTGCGGGTTATTTGAGCTGTTTGCTTGAAAAAGTCACCAAAGAAATGTCAGCGGTAGAGAAAATTCTCATCGAAATTTGATCAATGTCGTAATAAGTTCCTAATCAGCCACTATCATATCCCCACCATTTATTACTTGGGATGCATATGAGAACGCTTAGGCTTATTTTGATGTCCGTTGTTGTGCTGTTGATGAATTCCGCATTCGCTTCGACACAATGGCAAACGCGCCAAGTGCTCATTCTCCATTCCTACGATGCTTCTTATCAATGGACTCAAGAGATGCAGAGAGGCATTGAGAAAGCCATTGACAGTATTGACGGTGATGTCCGTTTATCCGTTGAATATCTTGACACCAAACGAATCTCTTCTGCGGACTACTTACAAAAGACCGCTGAGTATATGACCGCGAAATATCGAGGTTATCACTGGGATGGTGTGTTGGTCACCGATGATAACGCATTGCGCTTTGCACAGACGTACTTTTCACAGCAGCTCACACAGTACCCAGTCGTTGCCGTTGCGATCAATGATACACAGTGGCAAAGTCAATCGAGTAAGCACAACTTCCAAGTCATTTATGAAAAAGACCTTTTAGATGAAAACCTCGCTCTGATTGAAGCCCTTCGTCCCAATATTCAAAAACTTTATTATCTTGCGGACAAAAGTATTACCTCCGATCTGATTCGCGCCGACCTTAATCATTCGATGCGTCAGCATGCAAACATTGAACTTGTCGACATCTCAGATAAATCGCTCGACGAGGCCAGCCAATTTTTAGCTCAGATTGATCCGGACGATGCGGTGTTACTCACGCACTACAACACGGAGCTGAGTTCTGGCGTATTTCATTCCTACAAAAAAATCTCGAACACAATAGGCGACAGTAGCCGAGCACCGGTTTTTGTTCTATGGGACCTCTATCTTGGGCAGCCAGGCATTGTCGGTGGCTACGTTAATTGTTCAGAGAAATTTGGTTATCAGGGCATGTTGATGCTGGCTGAGCAAATGGGCTACACCTTGCCAGAGGCGATGATGGATGAAAGACCATCCTCACTTGTCTTTGATTTTAACGCACTAGACAAGTACGACATCGATTTAGATAAGTTACCGTCTAACGCCACGTTATTGAATGAACCCGTCTCTTATTTGGTGAAACATCGACAGGTATTGCTGGTTGCGGGTGTGATTATTTTGTCGTTGTCTATGGTGATCGCCATGCAGTACATGACGATTCAGCAGAAAAAACTGATCAACTTGAAAAATCGCAAAATTGTTGCTCTGCAGAGAAGGACATTAGCAGTGCAAAAAGAGATGATCCATGTGCTAGGTGAAGCCATTGAAACACGTTCTGGAGAAACGGGTAACCATGTTAAACGTGTCGCGCAATTATCCGTTGGGTTAGGGCGTTTATGCGGATTGAGCCACCGTGAGTTGGAGATGCTAGAAATCATTAGCCCGATGCACGATGTTGGTAAAATCGCCATTCCCGAAGCCATACTGGACAAGCCCGGTAAACTTAGCCTAGAAGAGCGAGAAGTGATTCAGACCCATTGTGAAGTAGGTTATCGCCTCCTTAATAACAACAAAGCTAAGATCATGAAATTAGCCGCATTGGTCGCGTTACAGCATCATGAGCACTGGGATGGCCACGGCTATCCATATCAGCTTAGAGCAGATGAAATTCATGTTTTCTCAAGGGTTACTGCCATTGCTGATGTGTTTGACGCGTTACTCAGTGAGCGTTGTTATAAAGCGGCTTGGGACATTCATCGTGTGATCGACTTCTTTGAACAGCAGAAAGGTAAGCAGTTTGATCCGTACTTAACGGAATTGCTACTCAACAACATCGACCATTTTGTCGAGATTCGAAACTGTTATCCAGATAATCTCAACGAATTCAAGCAGGCGAGCTAAATTCGCTACACTCTGCGCATTTATGATCATTCTCCGACATAGATTATGATTTTTGTCGGAGAACTCCGGTTTTCTGAGCACTTTGCTTCATATAGTAAAGGGAATTTAAGTGAACGCCCTTCGTTCACGCTGATTTCTATAAACTGGGGAATGCGAATGATAAAAACAAAAATAAAATGCGTCATTTTCGACTGCGACGGAACCTTGGTCGACAGTGAAAAGCTGTGCTGCCATGCTCTCGTGAATGTCTTTGAACAATTTGGCTCTCATATTTCCTTAGAACAATGCCTTGCTCAGTTTCGCGGTGGGAAACTGGCTGATGTGCTTTCCGATGCGATGGCATTGGCTGAGCTCGAAATATCGTTAGATTTACTAGAGCCTGCTTATCGCAATGAGTTAAACCGCTTGTTTAACGAGAAATTGCAGGTGATGCCTGGGGCTGAAAGCTTGCTCGATTTTCTCGAACGAGAAAAGATTGAATATTGTGTTGCGTCGAATGGCCCGAAAGACAAGATCGCGCTCTCTTTAAGGCTGACGGGATTGTTAGAACGGTTTGAAGGGAAAATGTATTCGGCATTTGAAGCGAATGCGTGGAAACCAGATCCTGATCTTTTGATGTACAGTGCGTTCCATATGGGGTTTGCAGCGGATGAGTGTATCTATGTCGACGATACGCCGAAAGGGGTGGAAGCCGGTATCAATGCAGGCATGAGAACGTTTCAGTTATTTAACGGTTATGACATTAACCAAATAACAGATGCCCGAGTCAGACAGATCGGGCATTTGGAAGAACTGATAGAGATTATTCGTCAAGATTCAAATTAATGACAACTGTTACTGATGGAATGCACGTAAGCAGGTCGATTTTGATAAATAGGTGCCATTTGGAGACAACGAATGGCGCTGAAGTTCTTTGTATGGAAACCACATGATGCACATGTGAACTTTTCCCCATCTCCAGAGATGAAGTACTCATCGTGTTGACAAAGTGGGCATACGGTATTTTCGGTTACGTCGATATATTTATAAGTATTCATTTTTTAATCACCAGCAGCAAAATAGGCCCTATTAGAATAGCGAAATGTTTAATAACAGGGCATTTTTTCACTCTAATAAACAAGTTCTTGAGAGTGATATCCCAGTATTGTATGAGAAGTTAGATATTTTCATTGCAATTTGTTTCTTGAGCCGAAAATGAAATTGAATGCTTATTACCAATAAGAAGTACGGCGTAAACAAACATGCTCCAAAACGAATAAAACAACTCAAGGATATAAAAAAGCTCCCGAAGGAGCTTTTGTCATTGTGTTCGATATTGTTTAAGGATTTGTGACAGTGAGATGGTGGCCTTGGTGAGATTCGCTACTCCCGATGACGACTGCTGTGCGACGGTGCGTATCGTATTTGATTGGCTGCGAATATCGCTGAGCTCTGAGGCAATGTCGTTAGCGACCGCACTTTGCTCTTCTGCAGAGGTGGAAATTTGAATACTCATGTCCATCAGCACTTTCGCTGAGTCGGCAATCGATTTAACGTCCGTACCAATTTCTGCAATCAAATCACTACTGGTTTTCGCTTGACTGACCGTTTGAGCGGTAATCGAAGCGATGTTTTGACTCTCTGTTTGCAGCTTCTCTATCATGGCTTGAATTTCAACGGTGGCCGCCTGAGTTCGGCTGGCTAAGGTTCGAACTTCGTCTGCAACTACGGCGAAACCTCGCCCTTGTTCACCCGCTCGCGCCGCTTCAATCGCTGCGTTAAGTGCCAGCAGGTTTGTTTGTTCAGAGATGGCATTGATGGTGGTGATCACATCATTGATTTGTGTCGTGTTGTCATTCAACGTGGATACTGATGTCGATGCTCGCTCAATGTAGCTAGAAAGCTTATCAATCTCTGCAATCGCGGATACAACGCGTTTATGACTGCCTTCAATATGTTGGGTATCGCGCTCCGTTTGATGCGTCGCTTGCTGAGAAATCGAAGAGACTTCTTTGGCTGAAGCGGTCATTTGCTCCATAGCGGTCGCCACTGAGTCTAATGAGGAATACTGATTTTGGATTTGCGTTTCGCTGAGCTTCATCTCTTTTTCAAACGAAGCACTGGTTTCACCCATCGTGTTTGCATTCTCTTTTACACTTTTTACTAGATCGGTCAGAGTGTCCATGGCTTTGTCTAGCGCACAGCCAATGGTACCAAATTCATCACGACCAGGATGGAAGCCGAGACGAGAGGTTAAATCGCCCTCACCAATCTTCTGTGTCGTGGTGTAGAGGACCCACAGCGCGCCACCAAGGAAAGTTGCGACCCAATAACAAAACAAACCGAAAGGAGCGAGCCACAAATAGCTTAGCAAAAAGGTAGTGAGGGCAGAGGATCTTGCCTTCTCATCAGATTGTTTCGTATTCGCAGTAAGCTGATAAAACTGACCATCGGCTCCTTTTAATGACACGGTAGTCATGCCATCTTTGTATTTTGCATCAGTTGCACTTGCGGCTTTAGATACGCCACTGATGGCCAAAATGGCGTCACTGTTAGGATGGCTGACGATCCCTTGTAAGCGATTTTGCGCGGCGATTTTAGCCTGCACCTCTATCTGCTCGAGTTGGTTAACATAACGGGCACCTGAAACACAGGATAGGGCGAGGATAAACAGGGTGACGATGACCCAGATTTTGTCATTGATCGACATTTTGATAAACAAGCGGTCGATGGTCCTAAATTCAACTTCTCTCATATCTGCTCCATATTGAGATCAATTCGTCGCTAAAGTTATAGTGATACCGAAAGATTTTATGAGAGGAAGCTCAAGGTTGTATGCAATTAATGATATGTAACATTTTAATATTGTGATCGCTGCGGTATAACCACATATAACAGGATGTATAAAGAAGGTTTGCGTGATGCAACCTGTTACACACTATTTCCCCACACATACTAAGGAGTGGTCATGTCAGAATTTGAACTAAAAAATGATGAGACACTAGAGTGGCTGGACGCGATGGAAATTGGAATCGATTTGTCGCAATACCCAAATGAAGAGAATGACGCAGACAGCGATGTCTGTTGATTCCCCCCTGACAAACAATAATGAACTACCTTGCCCACCTACATTTAGCGGACGTTGCCAACAGTGACATGTTAGGCAACTTACTGGGCGACTTCGCCAAGGGTGACCCAAACAAACAATATTCACAGGAAATCGTGCAAGGGATTCGTTTGCATCGCGCCATCGATAAGTTTGTTGATACACACGGTATCGTACGAGCGTGCAAAAAACGTTTCCCAAAACAGCAGCGACGTTTTGCGTTAATCGCTTTAGACATGTTTTGGGATCATTGCCTTGCGATGCATTGGCACCGATACAGCGATATCTCTTTAGATTCGTTTGTGCATTACGCGCAACGAGAAGTGGCCAAACACGGCACCAAAGATCTGCCACCCTCTTTTTTACTGTTGAATCAACGCATGTGGCAAGGCAAGTGGTTGCAGTCATATCGTGAGATGGACAATATCGAGTTTGCGCTGCACAGAATGTCACAGCGTCGACCCAGATTGTCGCCACTGTCTGAATGTCACGCCACATTGCAAGACGAATATGAGCATTTTTCTAGCGCCTTCGAAACGCTTTATGCCGACACATTGCAATTTAGCTGCAACCAACAGAAAGAGTTTGGCTTGTAGATAGAGATATTTATCTGGCTCTGCTACAATCCGCGCTCATTTTTTGGGGGCCGTAATGACAAATACTTTCATTGAGCTTGGACTTGATTCTTCGTTAAGCGATCATCTTTCTCAGCTAGGATTTAACACACCAACACCAATTCAACAGCAAGCGATTCCACATCTTTTGCAAGGTAGAGATGTGCTGGCTGCCGCTCAAACAGGGACAGGAAAAACCGCCGCTTATGGCTTGCCACTGATCCAAATGTTGTCACGACAGTCGCGAGAAGAAACGGCACCCAAACATCCTAGAGCACTGATCTTAGCGCCAACCCGAGAGCTGGCGCAGCAAGTGTTCGACAATTTGAAACAGTATGCGCAACACACTGAGTTGGCTATCGTTACCGTATACGGTGGAACCAGTATCCGTGTTCAACAAGAACAATTGGCAAAAGGTGTTGATATCCTCATTGCGACGCCTGGACGTCTATTGGATCATCTTTTTACCAAGAAAACCTCATTGAACCAGTTGCAAATGCTGGTGTTAGACGAAGCCGATCGCATGTTGGATATGGGCTTTTTGCCCGACATTCAGCGCATTATGAAAAGAATGCCTGAAGAGCGTCAAACGCTGCTGTTTTCCGCTACGTTTGAAACACGTGTCAAAGCATTGGCTTATCGTTTAATGAAAGAGCCCGTCGAAGTTCAAGTTGCCGCTGCCAACAGCACCGCCGACACCGTTAAGCAGATGGTGTATCCGGTCGACAAAAAACGCAAAAGCGAGTTGTTGGCGTATCTCATTGGCTCTCGTAATTGGCAGCAAGTACTGGTATTTACCAAAACTAAGCAAGGCAGCGATGCTTTGGTGAGTGAATTAAAGCTGGATGGCATCAAGGCCGCTTCCATCAATGGCGATAAATCGCAAGGTGCACGTCAGAAAGCTCTGGATGATTTTAAATCGGGTAAAGTACGCGCGTTGATCGCCACCGATGTTGCCGCACGCGGTTTGGATATTGCTCAGCTAGAGCAAGTCGTAAACTTCGATATGCCTTACAAGGCAGAAGATTACGTGCACCGAATTGGCCGAACGGGGAGAGCAGGGCAAACGGGGCTCGCAGTATCTTTTATGTCACGAGATGAAGAATACTTGCTGCAAGCGATTGAAAATCTGCTGGATACCCGTTTACCTCAAGAATGGTTAGCGGGATTTGAGCCCAGTGAAAAAGAGAACTACGTTGAAGATACACCTAGCAAGCGCACTAGTCGTTCAGCAGAAAAACGTAAGCTTAAGCAAAAGTTAAAAATTCACCAAGGCCGTGGTAAAAAGCGCTGATTGCTGTTCGGACTTATCGCTTAAGTTAACGCACAAAAGTTAGAGCACAAAAAGTTAGGTCGGAACGGGCACACCATTCCGACCTATTTTATTACTAACCCTAGCCAAAGGAGGCCAAAGAAAACGCGGGTTCTTCTTCAAGAGATTGCGGCATCGCCAAAAAGTAACCTTGGTACATATCCAGATTCAACAATTTCATCAGGCTAAGCTGCTGCTCGGTTTCAATCCCTTCAATCACGGTTAGCGATTCCATTTCTCGGGCAAAAGCCAATGCGCACAACAGTAAGTTGGTATCGCCTTCTTCATAGCGCTGAAGCAAAGAGCGATCAAGTTTAATGATGTTGGGCAGGATATTGCGCGTGCGCTCCTGAGTGGAGGCCGCAATGCCAAAGTCGTCAATGGCCCACCAAAAACCGTTTTTACTCAAAGAACGAGTCGCGCATTGAAGTTCTTGCTCACAGTTCACTTTGATTTCAATCAGTTCCATGACAATTTGCTCTGGGCACAGATCGACTTCTCGAATGGTTTTTAGCAAAAAATGGTAGCTCAGCTCTTCTAACGCCAGTCTTTCAACCGCATGTGGCAATACATTGAGAAAGAGTTTCTTATCTCGATAACTGGATTGAGCAAAATTGCGTATGTGCATGATGCGGCTCAAACGTTCAACGTTGAGCTTATCGATTGGTGAGATCTCATCGGAATGAAAAAAATGGTCGGGACGGATAATACTTCCGTCATCACACTGGATTCGGACCAGTGCTTCAAGGCCCACAACAGTCAGGTCTTTTTTGTAAATTGGCTGAAAAACACTTCGAAGTGTCATTTCCTTATAGCGTGAAACAAACTGTCCACCCTGCTCAGAAAATATATACTCGTTCAGCTTCTCTGCAGTTAACGTGTTCATCTTACGGCTCGAATTAGTGGTAGAACAGCTCCTTGTTCCTACCATGCGAAAAACAGTGTTCTGTGCTGAGTCAAATCTTTGTCTAACTTTCTAATGGGTGCACAGCCACATACTTTGGTTCAATGAACCTATAAGGTCAACTGACCCTAATTAATACTTCTAAAGTTAATATCTAACCCGCGCCCGTTTTGCTTATCAAGCAAAGTTGCATGCCAAACTTATAATTGTCGAAGCAGCTCAAATTTTGTGTTGCATAAGCGTTAAAACTTGGGGTTAATTTGCGTAGTCAGATCGATTTACCACTGGAGTACTGCGTAGAATTGAACATATTTACGCACCATCTGTTTGTTCCCTGAACGCCTTAGCGGGTGGCCAAATTTCAGGTAACAGGGCGAGATGTTGAAACGAGTTTCCAATGATTGAGTCAACTGTGAATCACTGGTGTAGAGCGAGATCCCTTGTTCACTGTACTCATTGATTTGGTCTGGTAGCTCACCCATCCACCAATAAAGAAGTTCACGGCTTGTTTTACTACGGCTGATCCAGTGATCACCGATAAGAAACAATAAATCATTGGGTTGTATTGCAAACCCGTACTCACTTTGCCACTCAGTGACATCGGCCAACAAATTGTCTCGGCATGTTTTTCCGGCACTGACCATATGGTGAGACAGCACCCAAACCGTACCAATTTCTGACGTTACCCGGTATTGGTGTGGCAATTCGCCCACATCCACTTTTTCCAGCGGCTCAATCACGCTTTCATGAGCAAATTGTTTAAACGTGTTCTGCATACGACGCGCAAAAGCCAACCCTAAGTGGTGCTCACTCATACCTTGGTTATGTACGGCGGGATAGTGCTTTTCACACAGTTTTAAACAATCGTCCTGAAAGTTGTTGACGCTTTTAATCACAAGGTCGAGTAGCAAGATATGTCCTTATAGAAATCGAAACAGTCATCACGTTTTTGAGGTTAGCATGTTTAAAAACAGGCAACTAACATTCACTTACAAGTTCTTGATCAAAACATCATATTTTTACCTTACTCATCGCTGACTCATTGTTTCAATAACTGAATTGATTTGAGACAAGGCGCTAAAAGGGGAGATGGGTCAATAACGAACAAATAATGAAAAGTTCCTTCAATTTTTTCGAACAAGTTGTTCCACCGCCACAGGTAGCCCGTTTGTAAAACTTGGTAAATAATCTCACTCAGTTTGTAGGGGAAAGGTTATATTGCGTACTGCTACCTATTCTCATTCTCTCTTGTCTATAAGGTTGGATAACACGATGGAAAATCATGTGACGCAGTACAACGCCATTGCTCGGCTGATTCATTGGGTATCGGCTGCGGTTATCGTTGGTATGTTTGCCGTCGGTTTGTGGATGGTTGATTTGTCATATTACAGCGAGTGGTATCGCGTTGCGCCGAATTGGCATAAGTCTGTCGGTGTTTTACTACTCGCTTTGACACTGTTTCGTTTGGTATGGAAATTGGTGAAGCCATCACCGACCATCGAAGGTAAAAAAGCCGAAGTAGCAGCCGCAAAAGCAGCACACCATACGATCTATTTATTGCTGATGGTGCTGTTTATCTCTGGTTATTTAATTTCGACGTCTGATGGACGTGGAATAGAAGTTTTTAAATGGTTTACCGTCCCAGCAGCCGGTGAGTTGTTTGCTAATCAGTCTGATATAGCAGGAGCGATTCACTTTTATGTTGCTTGGGCATTAATCGGCCTTGCTGCACTCCATGCACTTGCCGCTTTAAAACATCACTTTGTCGACAAGGACAATACATTAAGAAAAATGATAGGAGCTCGAACATGAGAAAGTCAGTTATTGCGACAGGTTTAGCGTTGATGATGGCAGTGCCGTTTGCTGCAAACGCTGCTGATTACGTTATTGATACCAAAGGGGCACACGCGTCTATTAACTTTAAAGTGAGCCATCTGGGTTATAGCTTTATTAAAGGTCGTTTTAATACCTTCTCTGGTGACTTTTCTTACGATCAAAACAACATCGCTGCGTCGAAAGTAAACGTAGTCGTTGATACCCGTAGCTTAGACTCTAACCATGCAGAGCGTGATAAGCACATTCGTAGCGGCGATTTTATTGATGCAGGCAAATTCAATACTGCCACGTTTACTAGCACCAAAGTGATGGATAAAGGTGATGGTAAACTGGATGTGATGGGTGATTTGACGCTGCACGGTGTAACAAAGCCTATTACTATTGCTGCTGAGTTTGTTGGCGCTGGTCAAGACCCTTGGGGTGGTCAACGTGCGGGCTTTATCGGTACGACTCGCCTAGAGCTTGCTGATTTCAATATCCCAGTGATGGGGACTTCAAGCTACGTTGATATGGAATTGCACGTAGAAGGCATTAAGAAGTAATTTCTTCGCATGAGATTACGTTGCGAATGAAATAAGAAAGCTCAATAAGAAAGCCTCCAATGGAGGCTTTCTGCTTATTTAAGCCATGTTGTTTACTGTTTTCGTTACGCCGTTTCTAACTGACGCGTTTCTACGAGATTCAAACGCTCACCATAAATTGGACGCAACGCGTTCAGCACTTCTTGACGAGACACAACACCGGCAAACTTGCCATTTTCTAGAACAGGCAGAACATGAGGCTTGTTCACTTTCATGCTTTTCGCACGTTCTTCAAGTGACAGTGATGTCATACGAGTAGCGATGCCCATGCTAGAGGTTGGGTATAACTGCTCTTTGTCGATGCAAAGGAATTCAACCACATCGACCAAACGATCATTGACATCAATCGCGACCACGTCACGGCTCATCAAATCCACAACTTTTTGGCCTGTGCTTGGTAGGTAATCTTGGCACCAAAGATCAACCATGACATCGTGCGCAGAGAGGAAGCCGACGAGACGACCTTCAATATCAACCACAGGTGCACTGATAATATGATTGTCTAAAAGAGTATCAAGTGCGGTTGCGATTGGCATTTCTACGCCTAGTACCACTGGTTGTGCATCCATGATGTCTCTAACTACTGCTGCGTTTTTCATAGTAAATTCCTTAACTGACGTAATGTGTGTTGTTTGTGTAATTGTGCTGATTTTTGCTGCTTTTAGTTCTGGGCGACGGTAGATACACCAGTTCGCTAAGCCGACTAACACAGCGCCGCCGACGATATTGCCCAAAGTCACGGGAATAAGGTTGGCAGTAATAAAGTGACCTACATTGAGGTCCGCATATTGGCTTGCATTGGCTCCGACTTGTGCCCAAAACGCGTCTGGTGCAAAGTTGGCAATCACGATACCTAGTGGCACCATAAACATGTTGGCGACACAGTGCTCAAAACCGCTGCTGACAAACATGGCGACCGGCAACATGGTCATTACGGCTTTAGTCATCGCGTTGGCAGAACTGAACGTTAACCAAATAGCGAGACAAACCAGCAGGTTACATAGCACCCCTAAAGAGAATGCTTGAATCGTGGTGTGGTGAAGTTTGTGCTGAGCAATATTCAACGCATTCAAACCCCATTGACCACCGTCCATTTGGTATAAACCTGCACCTGTTACCAGAAGCAAAAGAAACATTGCACCGATAAAGTTACCGATATAAACCTTGCCCCAGATTGACAGCATTTTCGTAAAGCTGATTTGTTTGTTTGCCCACGAAATACTCGACAATACTGAACTGGTAAACAGTTCCCCCCCGCAGATCACGATCAGGATTAAGCCCATACTGAAAGCCAAACCGCCAGCGAAGCGGCTAAGACCCCATCCCGCGTTGGCACTGCCTGTTGTCACCGTGATGTAGAAAAGAAATGCGAGACCGATAAAAGCGCCAGCCATAATCGCCAAACCTAACGTCATGGCGCTGGTTTTATTGGCTTTGCTGAGGGCAAATTTCTCGGCTTCTGCCATCATTTCTTTGGGTGAAAAGTATTGTGTGTTTTCAGAGGTAGCCACTGACATGTTGACTCCTTTTATCTGAGTTCATTGATACTCCTTAATATTGTTCTTGGTTATGTTGAAAGCCCTGACGTTGTTAGTGAGTGCGGTGTTCCCGAACCGCACAATCAGATTAAGCGTTTGAACAGCTACAGGTAAAATTGATAATTTTTAGTTTTCTCATCAAATTATTTGATATGCCCAAAGAGAGGCGTAAAATGAAACCCATTGCTCATCAATTTGATGTATTGCTGTAGTAATTAGGGGAACAAAACTTGCGTTATTCGTTAAAACAGTTGGCCGTTTTTGATGCGGTCGCTGATACAGGAAGTGTGAGCCAAGCGGCTGACAAACTCGCTTTAACTCAATCGGCAACCAGTATGTCTCTTGCACAATTAGAGAAGATGTTGGGCCGGCCTTTGTTTGAGCGACAAGGAAAACAAATGGCTTTGACCCATTGGGGCATGTGGTTAAGGCCAAAAGCGAAGCGATTGCTCCAAGATGCTCAACAAATAGAAATGGGTTTCTACGAGCAACATTTATTGAGCGGAGAGATTCGTCTAGGGGCGAGTCAAACGCCTGCAGAACACCTTGTGCCAGACCTCATCAGCATAATTGATAATGACTTTCCTGAGATGCGTATCTCTCTTGGGGTGAAGAGTACCAATGGGGTTATCGAAGGCGTACTGGATTACCGTTATGACTTAGGGATTATAGAAGGGCGCTGTGATGACAACCGTCTGCATCAAGAAGTTTGGTGCCGTGACCATTTAACCGTCGTTGCCTCCGCGAATCACCCTTTTGCCAAACGTGAAACCGTGAGTTTGGCGCAGCTAGAACAAGCTCGATGGGTATTACGAGAACATGGCTCAGGTACGCGCAAGATTTTTGATAGCTCGATTCACCATTTGGTTGAAGATCTTGATGTGTGGCGCGAATACGAGCACGTCCCGGTACTCAGAAGCTTGGTGGAAAACGGCTCCTATCTGACTTGCTTGCCTTATCTCGACGTAGAACGTCATATTGAGGCAGGAAGGTTGGTCGCACTGAATGTTCCGGACCTCCATATGGAGCGAACGCTCTCTTTTATATGGCGCGCAGATATGGCGGAAAACCCGCTAGTGGAATGCATTAAGCGTGAAGGATTGCGAATGATGAAAGGAAAACCGTCGGTTTTATAAGCGAAAAGCGAAATTAGGTTATTTTCTAAATCTGTTGATTTAACGGTTGCGTCATGTTTTACGTGCAACAGTTAAATTATTGCAACTCCATACGTGATCATTCTCATGTTTATGTGGCGAAATTTCGCCTAGTATTCATTGCCTGATTGATATGTGAGTAGGCACAGGCCGCTCCAACAAGTTTGGGTTGCAAACAATGAGTACATTAGTCGCTATATCATTAACTACCGGTATTTTGTCTGGATTGTGGGGATGGATTGCCATCTCACTGGGCCTTTTATCATGGGCGGGCTTTCTCGGTTGTACCAGCTACTTCGCTTCACCTAATTCTGGGTTGAAAGGGCTAGCGGAAAGCTTGCTGACAAATATGTCTGGCGTTTTTTGGGCGATGGTCATCATATATGGCTCCACGTATGCTGGCCTAGAAATCCTAGGTTATGTCATTACAGCCGTGGTGGCGTTTGCGATGTGCATTCAAGCGAAACAAACTTGGTTGGCCTATATACCCGGTACTTTCATCGGTTCTTGTGCAACGTTTGCAGCAGATGGCAATTGGCAGCTGGTCGTGCCATCTCTGTTATTAGGCGGTGTGTTTGGATACTTGATGAAAGCCTCTGGCTTGTGGTTACACCAGAAATCAGCCGCTGCACAGCTTGCTCGACAAGCATGAGGTAGCCCCCCGATCTTATTTGTATCTAGAATGCTGAGTTTGAATCCCGCTTTGTATTCGCTATCAAAATTTATGATATTTGGTACAAGCGCATCGTTTGATGCGCTTTTTTTATTCCCGCTTATGTTTCAACTACTCTATATCTCTGTTGTTGCGCCCTTGGTGTATTCTTCGCCAACCAGACCGCGCCATAAGCTAAGCATGGGTTAGGTGTTGCCATTGGCCATGGTCACAATGCGCTTTAGTGTCCAGCGCAGTAATACAGGGATACACTCAATGCCATTTTCTTCACAGTGGGACACAATCGATAAGGCCAGATCGGGCTTGGCGTGCTTTTTCAAAACCTTGGTCACTACTTTTTTCGCTGGAATAGGGTGTTCATAAGGAATTTTGATGAGATCCTTAAAGAATTTATCAAAGCCATGATTATATAAAAAATGTTCTATGTCGTGATCGGGCAACTCGGTGAGTCGGTGACGTTCTTGATCGTGTCCGAGCATGCTTTTCACCGTCGCGGCGTATTTTTTACCTGCTGCGTCACCATCGGTCACCACATGCCAATCAATCCCCATTGCTTTCGCTACTTTGAGCAGTGAGCGTAACCCGGATTGGGCAAACTCTATGATCTGCACGCCTTCTGCGGCGAGATTATAGCCACATTGATTGGCCAACTCATTGAACAACCAAACTTCCGTTTCCCCTTCCACCAGCAACCAGCAACGAGCAAATAGGGCCCCCGAACGATGAAAACGGATATGGAAACCAATCCGCCGCAGCTCATCTACGCTAAAACGTTGCGGATGGATACTTTTTGCCACAGTTTTATCCGATTGCCGAATCAAGCGCCGAATAGAATGAAGTGGTACGGAGCCAAGCAATGCACCACTATTGGTGGTGAGGATTTTCTGCATCGGTAACATCTGCAGTAAACTCCACGCTCTGGCCAAATGAGTGGGGTGTAAACGGCCTTCTGGATCTTCGATGATCAAGATAGGGCGGGCGCAACGTCTGAGGTCGGCAGGCCCTTTGGCTTGCAGATAAGCGTTGAGCAATCCCATCAACAACAGGCGTGTTTGCTTATTGTTGGTTTCTTGTATGAACTGACTTAAGTTTTTGTCTGCCGAAGTGGCGTTATAAAACAGGCCATCACGAGGCTTTCGCGGATCATTTCGGTTGATGCTCTTAAAAGAGAAGTAGTGCTCAACCAGCGAATGCATTGAGTTTAAACTGCTGCGCATTTCCCCTTTGTTAACATGGCCAGGTATCGCCAATAAACGACGACAGGTATTGTCGATGCGTTTCTCGATGCGCGCATTTTTGCCGTTGGCATCGGATTTCAACTCAGGGAATCGACGTGAATCTCGCAAGCGAATGACCGGATGCAGAGACATGAGCTCTTGAGCGATCTTTTCGGAGTGATGAAGCGCCTTGGTTGAACCGTCGTTATTTAAAAATGCATAGTGTGTCGTGATGTCGTAACCATCTCGGGTCGCACTAATGCGATAGAAGATTCGATGATCGCCATTGTCATCTTTACACCACACTGGTTTTAAACGGCGGTAACGTCCTGCTTTTGTCTCGTGTCTATCGGTAGAGCGGAAGCAGAGCACAATTTGCAGATGCTGTGTTTGAGGATGAGAGATGGAATAATCAACGTGAAAATCAGACATCTCGAATTGGTACAACTCAGCATCCGTTGGAAGAGCGACGGAAAGAGCGTCCAAAAGTGACGATTTGCCCCAAGTGTTTTCACCAATCAGGGTAGTGAGCTCATCAAAAGAAAGAGATAACCGCCGTATGCCGCGAAAACCGGAGATTTCAATTCGTTCTAAAAGCATAACTCTCCTCCATGCGCGCCGTAATTATTTGAATGTAAAGTGAAAGGCGCTTATAGAAAGAATATGACAAAATTAAGCTGGCTGTTTGTTATGGTGTCACACTTTTCATTTGACTGATGATTTGTTGAGCAAATAGAGAAAGTTAGCTGTGATGCTTTACGCGCTCCCGATGATTTCTTTGCATAACAGTTTCATAAAATTCACGATTCTGTCATCATTCTGCTCTAAGTATAAAGGGATGAAGAAAGAGAAGGTGACTATGATAAAAACAAATAAGCCAGTCACGCTGAAACTGGCACACATCAATGACACTCATTCCTACTTTGAGCCAACGTCATTACAACTCAAAATCCAACTCCAAGAAGCGCAAATCGAGCCTTACGTCAGTGCTGGTGGTTTCGCTCGCATTGCGACCCGCGCGCAACAAATCAAGCAAGAAGCAGAACGACAAAATAAAGGATTTCTATTTGTCCATGCGGGAGATTGTTTCCAAGGAACGCTCTACTTTTCCCTGTTCAAAGGAAAAGCCAATGCCGATCTGCTCAACTCAATGGGTATTGATGCAATGGCTTTGGGTAACCACGAGTTAGATATGGGCAATGAGCCAGTGGCGCAGTTTGTCCGTCGGATTGATTTCCCATTGTTAGCAGGAAACTGGAATCTCAGCGCGGAGAGTGATGAGAAAACGCTAAAAATCAGTGATGCCGACAATATTCGAAGCTTTGATACAGAAACGCGTACGGCGACCTATATCATCAAAGAAATCAACGGTGAGCCGGTCGCGCTGTTTGGTTTATCACTGGATAAAATGGCAGACATTGCTAACCCAGATCCTGACACGCCTTTTGAGAATGCGGTTGAAACCGCAACGGCCACTGTGCGCTTGTTGCAATCACTGGGCATTAATAAAATCATTTTACTCAGTCACTTAGGCTATGAGGGTGACATAGAACTTGCCAGCAAAGTATCGGGTATCGCTTTGATTGTTGGTGGTCATAGTCATAGGTTACAGGGTGACTTTAGTGCAATTGGACTGGGTAAAGATGATGACTATGGTTTAAAAATTAACGATACCTATGTGGTTCAGGCAGGGTTTCATGCGCTCACTATGGGGCATTGTGAAATTGAGTTTGCCGCCGATGGCAGTGTAAAGCGCTTTGTTGGACGCAATGAGTTGTTGATTGGTCGACGCATGTTCTTAGACCCAGGACTGAATCAGCAAAGTGATGAGGATTGGTACAATCAGGCCGCCGATTTTATTGATGGCCAATGTAATGTTGTTGTATGCAAGAAAGACCCTGATATTCAGCATCTGATGCAGAATAAATACATTCCGCGCGTACGTGAACTGCAAAAGACGATTATCGCGCATACCGATCGCGCACTTCGCCACGTTCGTATTCCCGATGAAGTCGGTCCCAGTGAACTGGCGCCAATGGTCGCGGCATCATTTGTTCATGCGTTAAACAAACGTCAACGTCAGGTTCAGTTTGCCATTCATAATGCCGGTGGGGTAAGAAACTCACTAAATTCGGGCGATGTTTCGGTCGCCGATGTGGCTGGCAAATTACTGCCTTTTGCCGTTCCTATTGGTTGTTATGACGTACAGGGGAAGACGATTGCCGCTGCATTAGAAGGGGCAATCAACAACGCAACCAATAATGGTGTAGAAGGAACCGGGTCGGGCAGTTACCCATACACTTACGGATTAAGCTATCGCTATTGTCCGCAAAATCCAGCAGGCCATCGCATCGAAGCGTTGCAAATTTGTCTAGATGGGCGTTGGCAGCCAGTTTCTCCGTTACAGTGGTATCGAGGCTGTTCATCTGCGTATACGATGAAAGGAAAAGAGGGCTACGAAGCGATACGCCAAATGAAAGGGGAAGGCTGGGTGAGTAATTTGTCCATGGCTGACTGTTTCATCGAGTATCTATCGGATTTGCCGAACGTGTTAAATCAACAAGATCGTGCTCGCCACGTCTAGTTCATCAAACTTGGTATAAACTTTGCTCAGCTTCTTTGGCTTAACAGCGGGGGAGCGCTTATGTGGAAAGATTGGATGGATACAGCGGTGGTGGTTGGGTGGATCGCAATTTGGTCAACACTTGTTTATCTCGTGCCGCTAAATGGTGTGTGAGCCGCCTAAGAAAGAAACAAGGAGCGCTTTTGTGCTCCTTTCTTTTGTCAGGATAATGTCAAAATTACCCAAACTTGCGCTTGGCATTAGCCTTGGAAGTTTTGTGGGATTACAATATCGAACGTTTGGGGAGTAGTTAGCGTAAGTTTATTTGTCGTCATCTCGTTAGGCCAAAGCCTTTCCGGCAAATAAAGGTGAGTTATCCTCTCTTTGTTTCTTTGTCATCAACAGAAACAGAGAAAGCATTCCAGTTCACTTCAACGAGACCAACGCATTCATACACAGTACAGAATTAGGAACGATTCTGTGCCGATTTGTCATGTATGCGGAAGGGCTCGGACGATTGGGTTTTCTTCCGCATTGGAGGAAATTATGTCCCTATTCGACACCTCGTCATCTTTAATGTCCAATACTGATCTCATGTATGGCAGTTTTGCGCTGCTAACCATTGCGATGGTTTGCCTCGATATTTGGCAAACGCGTGGTGGTGCCATTTCAATGAAGAAAGCGGTGGGCTGGAGCCTATTCTGGTTTTTGCTCGCGTTTCTGTTTGCGGCCACCATCTTCCATTTCTGGGATTTCTACGCGCCAGACAGCTTGTACACCCACCAAGAAGCAACGACGGCGTTCATTACTGGTTATATGCTCGAAAAATCGTTGAGTGTGGATAACTTGTTCGTGTTTGCCATCATCTTTGCCCAATACAAAGTCCCCGAGTCACTTAGACCTCGCGCTTTGCTCTGGGGGGTGATTGGCGCGTTAGTGTTACGTGCCCTGATGATTGCGGTAGGCGCTCAGTTGCTGGCTCAATACCATTGGATTCTTTACTTGTTTGCCGCTTTCCTCATCTGGACAGGGATTCAGCTCGCACGAGATAAAGAGGAAGAAGAAGAACTAAGTCCAATGCCAGAAAAGCTGATCAGACGCTTTTTCAACGTCACAAACGATTATCATGGCAACGCGGTATTCACCCGAGAAAACGGTCAGTGGTGGGCAACCCCGATGTTGATTGTAATCGGAGTGATAGCCGTTATGGATGTGATGTTTGCGCTAGACTCCATTCCCGCAATTTTTGCGGTCACTCGTGAGCCGTTTTTGGTGTTAGCTGCCAATGTATTTGCGCTGTTGGGCTTACGTTCACTCTATTTTGTACTGCAAGCCATGATCGATAAGTTCATCTATTTAAAGCCAGCTTTGGCTGTGATTATGATGTTTATTGGGGTCAAGATGCTGCTGGTAGGCACGGCGTATGAAATTCCGACCATCTGGTCGCTCTCATTCTTACTTATTGTGATGACAACGGCCGTTGTTGCCTCTGTTATTGCCAACAAAAAGGACATCGAAATGAATGAGAAAAGCCTGAAAATATCTAATACAAATAATGCGGATTTATAAAGCCACTACCGCCAATGAAAATAAATTATGTAAACAAATTGTGACCCAAGGCCTTGATTGAGCGCTTTAAAATGATGAATATGCAGACGAAGTAAGTTAATCTTGCATAAATATTCACCATTGAGTATTGTTTACGATTTTAATTTGTTACGCCATTGTTTCATTAGAAAATGTAATCCGAATGTAGAAAAATAGTCATTTTTTGAGCGCAAAAAAAAGCACTAAGATTCAACCATCGAAACGAAGTACGTTGAAAGATTTAAGAGAGGCAATCATGGCACAAGCAATGCAAATGAATTCTGTAGCTTTACCAACCTCTATGGATAAGAAAACCTATTCGGTTAACTTCAAAGGATTGATTGCTCACCTATTGGACATTCTTTTTGTAGACAACTCGACTCAGAGTAACTACTACGCAGATGAGCTACCAGTGCATCTACAAAAAGACATCGGTATGTACCGCTAAGTCTAATCAAAAGTTGAAAGCCGGCATTTATGCCGGCTTTTTGTTTGCAAAAAATAATGGCATTCATGCTTAATGCTAACGCATCCCGCTCTTACTCGAAATTTCTCGCTGTGGTAGAGTGAATATTCCTGTTTCTCCCACATCAGTTTTCCTATGTTATCGAATTTGAGGTCAGCGTTTCCCCTTGGCGTCCGCTACATGATTCTATCGGCTTTGGGCTTCGCTCTAATGTCTGCCAGTGTTAAGTACGTGAGTGTACACGGTATTCCTTTGTTTGAAATTGTTGCGGCCCGTGCTTTGGTTTCACTAATCATCAGCTATCTGGATGTCAAACGAAAAGGGATATCGGTTTGGGGGAACAACAAACGCTGGTTGTTTGCTCGCGGTGCAGTCGGAACGCTCGCTTTGATGTGTGTCTACTATGCCGTAACGGCATTACCTTTGGCGGAAGCGACCATTCTTCAGTACGTACACCCCGTTTTCACTGCGTTACTGGCGGTACTCTTTTTGAAAGAGCGAGTACAGCCTGCGACCCTTGCGTGTATCACGCTTTGCTTATTAGGGGTTTTCACCATGGTTTACCCAAGCTTTGATGCATCGGGTGTCGGTGAGTTACCGATGTTGAGTGTGGGTATTGCGCTATTGGGGGCGTTTGGCAGTTCGATTGCCTACGTGATAGTCAGGAAACTGAGCCGCACAGAAGACAGCTCTGTGATCATTTTCTATTTTCCTTTAGTCGCACTGCCAGTGTCAGCCATGCTCATTGGTGACGACTTTGTCGTGCCCGATATTACTCTGATTTTGATACTGATTTTGGTGGGTATCTTCACTCAAATTGGCCAGTTTGGTCTTACCAAAGCGATGCAAACCCAAACTGCGGGTAATGCCTCTGCTTATTCTTATGTACAGATCGTTTTTTCGGCTTTGTTAGGCGTTGTTCTGTTTAATGAGGTTCCCTCAATTTGGACGTTGTTGGGTGGTTCATTGATCGTAACAGGTGCTTTGATCAACGTATTTGGACCGAAATCCAAGTGGCTAGCGAATCGCTAGTTGCTAGAAGCGAAAAGAAGAATGCGTCATCCAGATCTGCCATATTCTAGTATCGCCTTTTAAACGTGTTGGACTAGGTGGATCTGACTCTCATTGTTCTCCGATAAGAGAATGTTCTTGTCGACTCTTTTAGAGAATGTGCTACTAATTCAGTCTGTTGCAGCATAGTGAAAGAACAGGGTGGAGAATGATTTCATTACAGGGTCACATAATTGTTAATGAAGCCGACCTAGAGAAGGTGATACAGGCACTGCCTCTACACATTGAACTCACACGCAAGGAACCGGGCTGCTTAACGTTTAGTGTAAGCCAAGATCCTGTCAATCCTTGCTTGTTTCACGTCGAGGAAACATTCACCTGTCAGTTTGCTTTCGATGAGCATCAACGACGCACAGCCATTTCTGCTTGGGCCGAAATTACGCGTTCGGCAAAACGTTGTTATCAAGTGTCTTACCAAACTCAAGTTACACCAAGGGCACGTCGCTACGACATCATTGGTGCGCCATTCAATCAGCTTGGTTGTTACGTTACCAATCAGAACCCTGTCGAGCAATTTCGCCAGTTGGATGAAAAAACAGGGCTAGGCTTATCTCAGTGGATAGCAATTCGCAATAATCGCTGGGATGCGGATATCAACGATTGCGGGGATGTTGCTGCCTCTTCTGATGTGCTCGACATGTTGGCATCCGATAACAAAGAGCAAGCCTTGGCTCTTTATAGCAGCGAGTTACAACAGAGGCTGCTTAAAAGCTATCAGCAGGGGCGAGTGCCGATTACGATTGGCGGCGATCACTCGATTGCGGTCGGCACGGTGCAGGCCACGCTCAATTTCTATCAACACCAACAAGAGAAGCGAGTTGCGGTGATCTGGGTTGATGCACACGCAGATTGCAACAACCAGTTGGCGAGTAATCTTCATGGTAAGCCCATCGCGCTGCTGATGAACGAATATCCACATAATGGCTGGCAGATCGAAACATCATCTGCCTTGTCGCCCAGCGATGTTTACTTGATTGGTGTAAGGGATTTAATGCCAGCGGAACAACAATTGATGACCCAATGGCAAATCTCCCATTATTCGATGGATATGATTGAGCATAAGGGTATCCACACCATCGTCGATATGCTGCTCACCCATCTTGATTGCCATTATGACCACATCTACTTGAGTTTTGATTATGATGCGTTGGATGGAGCGCAATTTCGTGCTTGTGCCACACCGAATGTCGGCGGGTTGTCAGCGCGAGAAGCGTTGTATCTGGTGAGAGCTGTAGCGGCCCACCCAAAATTTGTTGGAGCGGACTTTGTTGAATATCTGCCTGAGCTGGATGAATCAGGGGTATCAAAAGAACTGATGATTAAATTGATCGACAGTGTTTGGGGTTTTAGGCAGTAGCGACACAATGATAACGTTGGAAAGGACAACCGATGTACGCAGAGCAAGAACAGCAAACCATTGATATTGTTGAGCGACAACTCGAAGCATACAACCGCCGTGATATTGAGGCCTTTGCAGCCACGTATCACCCAGAGGTTGAAATTGCCCATTTTTCAAAAGGGTTGCTTTATTCGGGTAGGGAGACTTTGATCAAACGTTATGGCGAGAAGTTTGGCGGGTTAACGTATTTACGTGCGACCTCGTTAAAACGTATCGTTCATGAGCAATATTTGGTCGACCATGAGTTGGCGGAATCTTCAGATTTGGCAAGTCGGGAAATAAACCGCAGCATTAAGGTGGTGGCAGCTTATGAAGTGGAAAATGGACTGATTAAACGCGTCACGTTCATGGGATAAAAAATGGGTGTTCATTCGAACACCCAAGATCATTTAGCGTTAGCGAGACATTACTTTTTACGGCAGTATTCCGCGATAACGTACATAGATTGGCCGCCATTCACTTTACCAGAAACCAATTTAGGATCGTCACTTAGGCTAATGCCACGGATAACGGTACCTTGTTTGATAACTTGGTTAGTGCCTTTGATTGGCAGATCTTTGATAACCGTAACATCGTCGCCTTTTTTCAGTTCAGCGCCGTTACAGTCAACGGTTTTGTCGTCCGCAGACATTCCTTTCATAGCCCAAGTCTTGATCTCTTCTTCCATGTACATCATGTCAAGAGCGTCCAAAGCCCAGCTTTCAGAGTTTAGGCGAGTCAATTGGCGCCATGCAGTCACTTGTACCGCAGGAACCTGGCTCCACATGCTGTCATTAAGGCAGCGCCAGTGATTAATGTCTTTTGGCTCATCGATTTCGCTAAGGCACTTGTCACAAACCATGATGGCTGTGTCAACGGTCACGTGACCGTGAGGCGGTACTGCATAAGCAGTAAGCGAAGATTCAGAAGAACACAATTCACATTTAGACTGGCAACGATCCAGCAGAGTTGCTTCGATAGACATAAGAACTCACCTTAGTAGTATTAACTTGAGGCGGTATTATCCACTTTATCCTGAGAATTAAAAGGGTCTTCGCCAATTTAAGTGGGGATTTTACAATATTCCAACCCAAAAAGAAGATTTGGTTTAAGTGAGGAGCAATCAAGTTATATGGCTTCCAATAAAATGCCCAGTATTACAGGTAACACTGGGCATGATTCGAACATTGAAATTTATGATTTACTTGCTGGCATCTAAAAACGCTGCGTCGACTGCTAACAAACCGTCACTGTTGCCTTTGGTGAGCGTAAACTGAACGATTTGAGAACTCATTTCACTGTGAGCCAATGCTTCTTCATCCGTTTCCGGCGCAATCACCGTCGAGTGGGCTGCGTTAGATGACGAATCAAAGTACGACGCAACACGCGAACCAGAAGCATTGGTCGCTGTGTTTACTAATCCTAGTTTCTTAAACAAAGGCTCTGTCCCTGCGGTCGGAATTTTCGACACTTTATTGGGAATGGTTGCATCGCCATTGGATTGAATGCCCAACAAAGAACCGCTCACTTGAGAAGCCATATTGAATGGGTCAACGTTGTCCAACACGGTCTGCGCAGCGTAAGTAAATGAGGTCAATGCACTATCGATTTGACTTTTCGCTTCGGCATCCGCCGCGCTATAGAAGTTGTTGAAACATGTGCCAGGATTGTCTTTGGTCGGACATGTATTCGCGTAGTAATTTAAGTAACTTGGAACTGCCGCCGCAGTGATGCTGTGCTTGATGATGGGTGAAAATGAACCAGACTCAAACAAAAATGGTGCAATACCGCCACCTAGATTGGCTAATGTTGCTGTCTTGTAAGCAAACATCGGATCAATCACTGGATTGACCGAGGTATTAGCAACAGCGTAGCTACTGATGCCAGTAATGCCACCGATAGAATGACCGATCAGGGAAACATCCGACTGATTGACTGTCTGGAAAGCAACTTCTGTTGGATTTACGTAATTGAGTGCATATCTCAGTCCTAAACCGTCGATTGCGCCTTGACGAATGTTGTCTCTTGCCACTGGCAAGTATTCAAGATTCATAAAGACAGTCGGTGTCTGGGGCGTCGTTACGGTCCCATCGGACAAAGCACGTTGACCATGCAATGGCTGATCGATAGCAATTAATGCATAAGGGGTTTTGCCCGTTTGAATCGCGGTACTGATATGGCTTAGTGCCAATGCATAAGCACTTTCTTTTAGGTTGGTGATTCCGTGCTGATATTGCAGTAGAGGTACATTATCTGCGCCAGCACCTTTAGGAACAAACATGATGAAAGGCACTTCTTTGACTGCACGGATCTGCGGCACTGCACTGTATCTCGTCAGAATTCGATCGGCGTCAAGCTGAGTACCATCGGCTAATGTCAGTTTCGCCCCCACAAGCAGCGCTTGGTGCGGTGTGGAGTAGAGCTGAGCTGGGAGATCCGTAAAGCCTAAATCGACTAACTGCTGGCTGATTGCAGCCTTATCTGCGTCTGAACCTGAACTCAAAGTCTTTAGAATCTTAAACACACTTGGCATACCGCTACGCCAAGGAAGCGTCTTCCATTCTTTACCATCAACTTGATCACTCAGGAAGTAGGGCAGTTTGACTGTTCCACGAAACACTTGAATAGAATCCAGCGCCGGATGATTGATCAGCTGTTTGTAACTATTTGCCAATAAGTCGGCTTTGTCTTGCCCAACTGCACTGACAAATATGGGGTCATTGCTCACCGCTACATCAAAATCCGAACCAACGTCTTGAGCATCAATGCTGTAAAGCGAGTTGAGATCGTCAACGGAGAGGTTGTTTGGGTTCGCGGTGCCTTTCCAAACACCAGCCGGCTTAACAGCAGGATTTGCTGAAGCAGCTATCGCTGCTTTTGTTCCCTGCATTACATTACCGGCTGACGCAGTCGTAAACCAAGAAGAGTAAACAATTTCATCTTTATTGGTAACTTGTGCGTTATCTTCGAAGGTTTTTTCAATGTTCCAGATAATTTTTTGCGGTGTCGCCAATAGACCAGACTGAGCCATTGAACTCTTCAAGCTGGCATAGGAGCTGGATGTACCGAGCGGATTGTTGTTACTGTCTTTGATCGACTCTGTCAGTGCATAGATGTAGTTTGACGCAGGATCCAAACCGTTGAGAGGAACAACGTTAATGCTCTTCAGATCGGTTGTGACCGCAAGAAAATCAACACCCGGAGTTAGGGCAGTAAAATTAGTCATAGCGCCAGTCGCAAGATCGACATCAACCTTAGCCACACGAATACCAGCATTTAGGTTTTGGCTAAATGGGGTGCCATTAGGAGTGATGATCAAATCGTTGAGAAGCGTGACACCATCAGCAAGGTTTAGAGGGATGCTAAATGGCATAATGGTACTCCAACCATCCGACTCGCCCATTGCAACTTGAGGGTTATCCAAGCCTTTAGAAGAACCCGCACTAAGTGGGATATTCAAGGTGTGATCATTGGTATCAAACAGCAAGAACGAGGGTAGCGGCACCGCCGCAGATGTTCCTTTCAAGGCGAACTTAATTGACGCATCGCGCCCCAACAACTCCTGAACGCTTGGTTCAAAAGTCACTGAACCTGTCGTGCCTGAGCTTTCTGTGTTGTCACCACAACCCGCAAGTAGGATTGCTGAACATAGTAGCGATAATTTAAAGGTATGTTTCATCGTTATACTCCATCAATCCTAATTACTTAAAGGTGTAGTTCATTTGAATCGCGCTGATGTAAGCCGTGCCTTCTGCTTCGAATTCAAGCACTTCATCTGCTGCGTTGGTTTCTTTGAATGAACCAGAACGGCTCTTAACCAGTGCAAAGCCCGCGTCGATCGTCATGTTGTCGCTCATCAAGTAAGTTAAGCCTGCGCTGTACCAGAAACGGTCGCTGTCAGGAATGCTGAGGGTTGCTTCACCGGCTTGTTCATCAAATGCTAAGCCTGCGCGAAGAGTCCAGCTTTCGTTCATTTGATAGGTTGCACCAAGTGAATAACGATTGTTGTTTTCGTAATGCTCTGGTTTATAGAAGCATTGACCAGCGGTACCATCGTTACACTGTGGAGACGTTGCCTTTAGCTCGGTGAATGTGCTCCATTCGGTTTGTTGCCAACCGGCGTGCATCGCCCATTGTTCGTTAAATTCATGGTATGCCGAGACTTCAATGATGGAAGGTAGGCTGATCTGTAAACGGCCATCGACTTTAGGGGCTGTGGCGATGCCTGAGTCGTAGCTGCTGAATTCACCATCATCGAAATCCAGATCGACTTTGGAACGATAACCCAAACCAAAGCGCGTCTTTTCACTGAGTTCGTATAGTGCGCCAACGTTCCAGCCGTAACCAAAGGTCGTGCCAGTCATACCGATCAAGTTTTCTGATTTATCGGTCGATCCAAACAGAGGTGCGAGAGAACCCTTGTGACGAGTCAACTCTGCG
Organism: Vibrio vulnificus CMCP6; assembly: GCF_000039765.1. NCBI lineage: Bacteria > Pseudomonadati > Pseudomonadota > Gammaproteobacteria > Vibrionales > Vibrionaceae > Vibrio > Vibrio vulnificus. The sequence goes on from NC_004460.2 coordinate 276,803, forward strand.
TGCGCATAAACAAAATTCACACCCGCACCCACGCTCAACGCTTCGTTAACGCGATAGGCGATATTGGGGTTGATCCCCACTGAAACTAACGCCGTATCACCAGCCATGTCGCCAGCTGAAATGTCGTCTGGGTAGTCAGTCGCCACACCGTAGTTGGTAAACATACCAATACCCCATGCCCACTTCTCATTAATAGGGCTGATGTAATAGGCTGCTGGAACAAGTTGCAAAGGCGCAACGTCATCAGATTGTTCGCCATTCGTTTTGTCGTAAACATTGACCTCTGGATCTACGATAGACAGGGCACCAGAAAACTGTGCGTTTTCAAATAGTGTCATCGCAGCTGGGTTTCTCGCCAATACCGAAGCGTTGTCAGCAACAGCCCCTTCACCGGAAAACGCTCGACCAAGACCAGACGCTGAATGTTCCGCAACTTGAAAACCAGCGGCATTAGCATGGCAGGCAAACAATATCGATATCGTCAGCAGAGAGCAGTTCTTCTTGTTCATCCTTGACCCTCCTAGGGTGTGTGATTGTGGACAGATGTCCTTGTAATTGTTGTTTGTTATGCAACTCGACTTATTGAGTTGAGTATTAATTCTATTATGTAACATGGATGTTAATTTAATGTAAGCGAAAGTGTCAAAGTTAGTGTGCTTTTTAAACAGTAAATTTGATGCATAGATCAAGTCTGTATCTCTAAGGCGATGTATTATGGAGATATTTTTTCAATGAATGGTTTGACCAGAAACATTTTGATTATTTTATGGGGAAATAGCGTGCTATCTGTTCAAATTGTGCGCTGTTCAGAAGAAGGGCGCTTTTAACCCCCTTTGTGCACAGGCATAATGGGGCCTTTGTCTATTTGGATAGCCGAGTAAACGTTGGAATTATTAAATATCGAATTTCTTGGGCGCTCGTTGAGACTTGAAGGCTCAATGGCAGGTTGGCAGCAGCTTTTTTGGGACAACACTCTGGTTTCTCAGCGTGATGCTACGCACGGACAACAAGGGGAGTTTGTTCATGAGTTTCAACTTATGGCGGGCGAAGAGACGCTAAACTGCCAGCTCAAAGGTCAATTGACGTGGCAGCCATTCCAATTGGACTACCAATGTGGTGTCAATGATCAGCTTGTGATACAGGGGAGTCGAAACGAAAAAGACATCGAGCAGCAAGTCCCTGTGCAACCACGCCAAGAAGAGCGCCGTTTTAGTCTTATTGGCTTGATTTCTCTGGGCATGAAAGCACTTAAAAGTGCCAAGATCATCAAAGTTGCCCTTGCTTCAATGAGTTTGGCAGCCTATTCATGGCTGTTTTCATTCCAGTTTGCGCTGGCGTTGATTGCTTGTTTGGTGATTCACGAATATGGCCATGTTCGTGCAATGAAATACTTTGGCATGCAAACCAAAGGGTTTTACCTAATTCCGTTTTTTGGCGGTATGGCGCTCAGCGACGATAAGATCAATACCCGTTGGCAGGATGTGGTAATTTCCATTATGGGGCCGTTCTTTGGTCTGATCCTCAGCGTAATTCTGGTGGTGACCTATTGGCTGACGGGCGAGGCTTTTTTCGCAGCGCTAGCGGTGTTTAACGCCTTATTAAACTTGTTTAACTTACTGCCCATTCTCCCATTAGATGGTGGGCATATTCTCAAAAGCATCACGTTTTCGATGAACAGTTGGGTGGGGCTCGTCGGCGGGGTACTCACCGCGGCTGCGGGTGTGTATCTTTCCTATGCATTAGGTTTAACGCTGTTTGGTTTTCTGCTCATTATGGGGATGTTAGAGATTGTGATGGAATGGCGTGGCCGACATCATAGCCATCTTCTTCCTCTGACGCGTTATGGCCAGTGCTTTGCATTTGCTTGGTATCTTATGTCTGTGGCGGGTTTTGTCGCGATCATCTGGTATTTTGCGGCAACCGGTGATGATTTGATGCGTTTACCGCTATTGATCCTTGGCTCCTAGCTAATCCGTTGCTTATAGAAAAAGTGTCGTATTTCCAATAAGAAAGAGCTCCTTTACGGAGCTCTTTACGTTTAAGCTTTGCAGCTCGGAGATTTACCTTGGTAAACGGGCAATTTACTGGCTTTGTCCTGCAAATCTTTGATACGCGTACTGTGAGATGGGTGGGTTGAAAGTAGCTCAGGTGGTTGGTTTCCGCCTGAGGCTTTCGCCATGTTTTTCCACAGTTCCACACTCTGTTTTGGGTCGAATCCTGCTTTTGCCATGTATTCTAGGCCGACAATATCGGCTTCGGATTCTTGGGTTCGGCCGTAAGGTAAAATTACCCCATATTGCACGCCCACACCCAACGCTGCCATGGTAATTTGTTGATATTGCTTATACTCAGACGCACCTATGGCAACGTTGGCCAACTGTAATCCGGCATTGGCAAGCTGGCTTTGAGAGAGACGTTCATTGCTGTGTTCTGCGAGCACGTGCGCCACTTCATGGCCAATGACCGTCGCCAATTGGTCTTGGTTAACCGCGACATTCAGCAAGCCAGTATAAACGCCAATTTTTCCCCCTGGCAGGGCAAAAGCGTTCACTTGGTCACTATCAAATACCACCACTTCCCACTCTTTGAAACCGGGTTGAGGGGGAATGGTGTCGGTAATCGCTTTGGCAACACACTGCACATATTGATTGGTCGCTTTGTTTTGACTAATCGGAATCTCTTTTTTCATCTGCTCAAAAGAGTTCGCACCAAGTGTGGACATCTCACTATCTGAAAACATCAGCAGTTGATTACGCCCAGTAGGGGAAGAAGTGCAAGCAGTAAGCCCAGCAACGACGATGAGTGCAGAAGCTTTCAACCACGATGACATAACAATCTCCATATCGATAATTTTGGGTATATACTAGCGCCAATTGTAACGAAAATCTGGCAAAAGAATGAGCATTTGGAAAAAACCGATCGATTTAGCGACCCTAAACGCAACCTCAAAAAATACGCTTATTGAACACTTACAAATCGAATACACCGGGTTTACCGAAAACTCTCTGACTGCAACCATGCCGGTTTGCAGTTTTACTCATCAACCACTCGGCATGTTACATGGTGGCGCATCGGTGGTGCTTGCTGAAACACTCGGCTCTTTAGCGGCCAATTTTTGCGTGGCTGCCGGTTCTTATTGTGTTGGGCTCGATATTAATGCCAACCATATTCGCCCGATGCGCAGCGGTTATGTTATTGGTACGGCAACGCCAATCCACCTCGGTGTATCAACGCAAGTGTGGCAAATTACGATTACAGATGAACGTGAGAGATTGGTTTGCACCAGCCGTTTGACCATAGCTGTTAAACAGCACAAAGAGCGTGGTGTTTAATATGGTGATTGAATTTAGCCACGGTAAAATCATCGTCACGCCACATGAAGTCGTTGTGAGGCTGCAAGGTGGTCACAGTGTCACTTTAAGCGCTCAGGTCGATGCAGTTCAACTGATTGGTCGTGGCGCCAATGTTTTGGTGGCGAACGGTGCGGAGTGTAAATGGTCAATCAAGTTAGATTCTGAATCTCAACTCATTGAAATTTCGCAGCAATTAGGCATTGCAATCGATGCGTGAAAATCGTTTGCACTGTTAAGCAAAAATAAGGAAACTTAGGGCTACCGAATTCAACGACGAAATTTCCCATTTTATGAGTAGCCCGCGTCTAAGAGTCCAATTTGAAACGCTTTTCCAACACTTCGACGGTAAAAACAGCGATGTTCAGCTTGAAGACATCACTGAAATTCTGTTCTGCACCCGTCGCAACGCTCGCATTGTTCTAAACAAACTTGAAGAAGAAGGCTGGATTGAATGGCATCCCGCGGCAGGACGAGGCAAGCTCTCCCAGCTTATTTTTAAGCGTAGCAAAGCAGACGTGAGTGAAAATCTTGCCAAGCGCTACTTGGAAGAAGGGAAAATTGGCCAAGCGCTCGAAGTCTTAGACAGCGACGCGGCAAAATTGACGCAGGTGATCCAAGGCTATCTTGGTTTGCAGCACCGAGAAGGGGAACAGGTGGTTCGTCTACCTTATTACCGACCACTCTCTATGCTCAATCCACATTTACAGATGCGTAGAACGGAAATTCACATTGCACGGCAAATCTTTAGTGGCTTAACCAAGCTCGATGATAACGATGTTTTGCAACCCGATCTGGCACATACATGGGAAATGCGCAGTGCCAAACACTGGCGTTTTTACCTGCGACCGGGTGTTCGCTTTCACAATGGTGAGCTGCTCACCACCGACATGGTGATCGAAAGCTTACTAGAGCTGCGCAGACTCAACCTTTTTTCTCATCTTCAATCTGTGACCACACCCAGTCCGTGGGTGGTGGATATTCACCTGTTTAAAGACGATTTTCATCTGCCTTTGGCGTTGAGTGAATCTCAAGCCAAGATATTGTTGCCCGAAAGGCTGCGCAGTGAAGATTACCACATTCGCCCAGTCGGAACAGGCCCCTATATGGTTCAATCGAATGACGATAAGAGGCTAATTCTTCGCGCGTTTGACGGCTATTTTGGCTTTCGTCCGCTACTGGACCAAGTGGAAGTGTGGGTGATTGACGAAGCGTACTCTTCGATGGTCTACCCGAGTTTAAGCAAGCCCATCATGGACGCTTCCTCGTTATCAGATGAAGTGGAACTCGACCCCGGTTGCACTTTTCTATTGCTCAATAAGCGTAGTGGTGTAGCAAAAGATCCCCGTTGGGCGGAGTTTTTAGCGTCCGTTCTCAACGGCTATCAGCTGTTTAGCTACGTCCCGCAAGAGAAAGTGATCGAACTAGGACTACTGCAAGCGTTTGGTATCAAACCCGGCTGGATCGATCTTTACCCGAAACCCAATATGGAGCCGCCGACAGAGCTAGAACGAATTTCAGTGGCGTATCAAGCTCAACATCCGATGTTTCCCGTGATCGCGAAAACCATTAAGACCATCCTTAAGCGCTACCAAATTGATGTGGAGTTCGTGAAATACGATGCGTCTTTGCAAGAACCTGAGTGTGTGGATGTTTGGATCAAAGCCATGGGCATTGCGACGAATCGCGATGACGCACTGGCGGGTTGGTTATTGGATTACAGCAACATTGAGTCGATGAGTACAGATGGTGACTTTGCTCGCTGGAGTCAACTCGTAGACCTGTGGCGGGAAGGAGGCTGCGAAGAGTTTCCCGCGCGTGAAATCGGTCGACAGTTAGTGCGTAGTTGCCAAGTTATCCCGATGTTCCATTGTTGGCTAGGGGTTAACAAAGATCACAGTGGTGCACTGCAAAACGCGAAGTGCAATGCGCTAGGCTGGTTTGACTTCAGCCAAGTGTGGGTGAAACCGGAATTAGATAACTGATGGCCAAGCCAAACAAAAAAGCCCCCGAACGAACGGTTGAGATTATTTGCAGTAAATGTCGCGCCTTACTGTTTAAATATCGAAAAGGAGGAAAGGGCGCTTTAGTGAAATGTTTTAAAGAGCGTATCATCGACAATTACTGTGAAAAAGCATGCCATTGCCCCAACTGTGATAGTGAGTTTGCGCGTGATAGCCTCATTAGAGGCACACCCGCTTATAAAATTATTGGTGGGAAAGCCAAGCTGAAATAGAGTAAAAATAAGGGAAACCACGTGGTTTCCCTTTTTGATTCGATTGAATATCACTTTATCTAAGTTTAAATGCGTAGCACTGATACGGTTTTAGTGACAATGTCACTCCGAGCATGCACAACGAATCGTAGTTATAAATCAGGCAGTTAACTTCTTTGTTTTGCAAGTTATCCGGCAACGCTAATGAAATATCTTGATCACTAAAGTTGTTGATGACCAGCAGCTGCTCATCTTGATGTGAGCGGACATAGGCAAACACACTATCGTGCTCTGCAAACAGTGGGGTGAAATCGCCATAGACGATCGCTGGGTGCTGTTTGCGCAGTTCAATCAGCTTTTGGTAGTGATAGAAAATGGAATCTGAATCTGCCAATGCTTGTTCCACGTTGATCTCTGGATAGTTCGGATTCACTTCAATCCAAGGTTTCGCCTGACTAAAGCCACCATTCTGAGATGCGGACCACTGCATTGGGGTGCGAGCATTGTCACGGCTGTTCTCATGTATCGCGTCCATCATATGTTGATGTGACACCCCTGATTCTGTTTTCACTTTGTAGAAGTTCAGCGTTTCAATGTCTTTGTATTGCTCTAACGACTCAAACGCGACATTGGTCATACCGATCTCTTCACCTTGGTAGATGTAAGGCGTGCCTTTGAGGAAATGCAACGCCGTTGCCAGCATTTTCGCTGACTCAACACGATAACGTTGGTCATCACCGTATTTCGAGACTACTCGTGGTAAATCGTGATTGTTCCAAAACAACGAGTTCCAACCTTGGTTCGATAACTCGGTTTGCCACTTGGTCAGTACGTGTTTGAATTGTTTGAGATCAAGAGGAATAGGGTTCCATTTGTCACCGTGTTGCCAAGTGAGCGTGATGTGCTCAAATTGGAACACCATGGAGAGTTCATGACGCTCAGGATCGCTATACAATTTTGCAATTTCTGGGGTTGCTCCCCATGTTTCGCCAACGGTCAGCAGATCTTTGTCGCCAAACGTCGCTCTGTTCATTTCCTGCAATAGTGGATGCAGCCTTGGGCCATTACCAGTAATACCTTTGTCGATCTCTTTGCCAATCAAGTCGATAACGTCGAGCCTAAATCCACCGATGCCTTGGTCAATCCACCAGTTCATCATCTTGTGTACTTCCTGCTGGACTTTAGGATTCTCCCAATTGAGATCCGGCTGTCGCTTAGAAAATAGATGGAAGTAATACTGTTGTGTTGCTTCATCCCATTGCCAAGCACTGCCTCCAAAAATCGAGCCTTGGTCATCGGGCACACTGCCATCTGGTTTCGCATCACGCCAAATATAGTAGTCACGATAAGGGTTGTCTCTCGATTTACGCGCTTCTACAAACCAAGGGTGTTCATCTGAGGTATGGTTGACAACAAGATCCATTACGATGCGGATATCACGTGCTTTTGCTTGAGCAAGTAAGTTTTGCATATCGGCCATGGTGCCAAATTCCGCAGCGATATCTTGATAATCAGAAATGTCGTAGCCGTTGTCGTCCATAGGCGACTTATACACGGGCGAGAGCCAAAGCACGTTTACGCCAAGTGTTTTCAGGTAATCGAGTTTGCTGATGATGCCATTTAAATCACCGATGCCGTCGTTGTTTGAGTCGCAAAAACTACGCGGGTAGATTTGATAGACCACCGCATCGTGCCACCATTTGTTTTCCATTCGCTAAAACCTCTTTAAGCTTTTTGTTAGTGTCAATGTAGTCTTTCTGAGTTCACAATAAAAATAGATTACACTTGGTTTGATATAGGTTTTTTTTATATCATCAGCAACGCATGCCGTGCTAAGTTCAATTGAGGATAAATTAGCCAGCAGAAATGTGATCTTCACCGTTTAACGCCGTGCGCTCCGATGATGTGTGCTGTGCGAGAGATGAACCATGAACAAAAACTACCGTTATTTCTTAACCGTCGCTCATGAACTGAATATCAAACAAGCGGCGGAAAAACTGCATATTAGCCAACCAACGCTGACCGCCGCCATCAAAAAGCTCGAGAGTGATATTGGTGTCTCTCTATTTCATCGCCGATCCAAAGGTGTCGAGTTGACGGAATATGGCCGGATGTTTAAATCTTATGCCCAAGAGCAGCAAGAAAAACACGCTCAGTTGATGCACCGTTTTACCGATATGCAGCAGCGTCATTTTGGTAAGCTAAAAGTTGGTACGGGTGAGGCTTGGTGGGAGCTATTTGTCAAAGAAAGCGTAGAAACCTATCAAGAGCGTATTCCCAATACCTCGCTACACCTCGAATTTGGTAACAACTTGTCGCTTATGCATCATCTGGTTCAAGGGGAGTTGGACCTTTTTGTTGGCCATGAAGTTCAAGGCCTTCATGATCGTTGTAAGGTACATTTCATCCCATTATTTCAAGACAACGAGGCTTACTTTGTGCGTCGTGACCACCCGTTACTGAAAATTCGCTCGAAAGAAAGTGAAAAGCGCCTCGAACAGCAGAAAGTCTATCCGCTGCTGCGTGTCACGCCCGATCATGCCCGTCACCGTTCAGTGCTTGCTGACCACATGACATCACCCTTTGAACTTTCAGCATCCAGGCTAGAAGACAGAGCAATCTATGATGTTGACTCATTGTTCGCAAGTTTAGACCTATTAAAGTGCAGCGATGCGATCATGCCCTATAGTGATCGTATGTGCGAATGGATGGCCGCAAGGGAAATCGAAACGTTGGTGATCAATCGTCAGCAACTCGGTAATGTCGGAATCTATACCGCAAAAGGAGAACTTGATGAAAAAACAATGCAATTTATCCAGTTATTGAGAGAGCATTATGAGTGATTCAAACCATGACTTTTGTGTGGTGTTGACCACCACCAATAATGATGCCAATAAACATGCCATCATTAAGGCGCTATTGAGCAAACAACTTGCTGCGTGTATTCAAGAAATACCAATGACTAGCCATTATATTTGGCAAGAAGAAGTATGCCACGACAGTGAAACACTGCTGGTGATAAAAAGCAAAAAATCGCTTTATACGCTGTTGGAAGAAGCGATACGTGAGTTGCACAACTACGAAGTGCCGCAAATTGTACAACTCGACATCGCCGCGGGCTTTCCGCCCTATTTAAGCTGGATCGCGGCCAACACCTTGGAGACGCAAAAGCATTAACGAGGTAAGTGCACCGAGGGTGTCACACAGCATGTCTTTCTGTGCATCCCAGATATCACCTTGAGAGCCGAGAAAAGCGATGCCTTCGTCACCACCGGCGAGGGCAGCATACCACCATTCAATAATTTCATAGGCAGCGGCTAAGCTCATAATCGCAAACAGGGCAAATAAAGAAGCAAAAGTGAACGACTGTTTATGCTGTTTCACCAAGTACTCTGCAATGGGATAAGCGTAAAGGCCGATAGAAAAGTGGGCCAAGCGATCATAGTTGTTTCTTTCCGAGCCAATCAGCTGGTTGAACCAATCAAATGGCACTTCGGCGAAAGTGTATTTTGCCCCGATGGTGTGTAGACAAAGCCAAACAAACATCAGTAAGTAAGCGGTGCGACTGAAGGTAAAGCGTCGACTGAGCCAAATGATCGTCGCAAGAATGGCAACGGCTGGAATGATTTCGGCAATCCACACCGCGTGAGAGGTCGGCGATACCGCAGAGAAAACGAAGATGACAGCATAGCCGAGCGTCAAGAGCAGCAAAGGATTTTGTTTTGTCATTAAGTTTTCCTTCTTCATCGTGATTCTATTCCCTTAGTTTTCGCGTAAATCGCGTCAAATGATGACAGCTTATTGAACGTTGTTCAATTAATTTGTGTGACGCACCATTCACCCTGATGGTTTGGGCGATGTAATCAGAGAGAGTAAGCGGGTATATCGATTACGAAATGTGTTGATAGCTTGCGCGTTGGCTCAACATTTAACCGTTTGCGGCAATACATTTCATTAAAGTTTGATTTACATTTGCTTGTACCACTAGAATCCGGACTCTAATTCAAAAAACAAAAAGAAAGTGAAGTCATGAAACTGGAAACTGTCGATTATCTTGCTGATGATGCAGCAGAACAATTTGTCACATCGCTGCGCGAAACTGGGTTTGGCGTCCTGAAAAATCACCCAATTCCGAAAGAGTTGGTGGAATCGATTTATAAGAACTGGTACGAGTTTTTCTCAACGGAGCAAAAGCACGATTTTCATTTTAATGTTGAAACACAAGATGGTTACTTCCCACCGTCGGTTTCTGAAGTGGCGAAAGGGCATAGCGTTAAAGACATCAAGGAATACTTCCACGTCTATCCTTGGGGTCAAATGCCAGAGCAGCTCAAAGCAGAAATCATGGAATACTATGAGCGCGCAAATGCCTTTGCTTCCGAACTGCTAGGCTGGGTTGAAGCCCACGCACCAAAAGAGGTTCAGGAAAAGTTTTCTGTTGCTCTGTCTGAGATGATCAATGGCAGTGACAAAACCTTATTGCGTGTATTGCACTATCCACCAATGACGGGTGATGAAGAGCCGGGCGCTATTCGCGCGGCTGCGCATGAAGACATCAACTTGTTGACCGTATTACCAGCGGCAAATGAGCCTGGCCTTCAAGTGAAAGCGAAAGATGGCAGCTGGATTGATGTGCCGTGTGACTTTGGCAACTTGATTATTAACATCGGCGACATGCTACAAGAGGCGTCAGGTGGTTACTTTCCGTCGACAACACACCGTGTGATCAACCCAACGGGTGAACGTCAAACGCAGTCGCGCATTTCACTACCATTGTTCCTTCATCCTAAACCTGACGTAGTTCTTTCTGAGCGCTACACCGCGCATAGCTATCTGATGGAGCGTTTAAGAGAGCTAGGTGTGATTTAAGCCTTATTCCACATCACAGACTGTGAGAGACAGCCAATGTGCTGTCTCTTTTTTTCAACACTGCTTCACGAACTGACAGTCAAAATGAAATCTTGCTCGACAAATTGGCTATCCTGACTTTGAATAAAAGGAGCAAGCAAATTCAGATAGGCGAATAGGATGCAGCAAACGAATTTGGCGGCCACTTTCCAAACCTACATGGAAAACCCGTTGTTATGGCCGATTTTAGAAGTATTACGTCAGCAGCCAAGTGGCTGGAAGGTACACACTCTCGCTTCACATTTAGGTGAGCTGGGATTGATTCACCAACTTGATCCTTCTCCCGACAAAGATCTTTTTAAGCGCAACTTTCTGATCATGAATGCGCTTTATCAGTTACAAGAAACGCTTTACCCAGACCATTGGCTTCAAGTTGAGGCGATGAATATCGTTTTGATGTCGAGTCACGCCTGCGCTGGCCATACCATAGACGTCGATGATCCTTTAAGAGAATACTACGTCCAGTGGCAAAATTACGAAGCGAATGAAGGGGAAGTTAAACGTCTTTTGAACGAGTTCTGGACGCGTTATCGTCGTTTTGTTGGGCATCATGAAGGGGAGCCCATCGATAGAGAAAAAGCGTTGCAGTTGTTTGAACTCGATCCACATGCAACGGCCGTTGATATCCGTAAGCGTTGGAGAAGGCTCGCACTGCGTTGGCATCCAGATCGTGACAACGGCAATGCAGAGCGATTTCGCGTGCTGTGCGAAGCGTGGAACGTTTTACGCCACTGACACCCAATAGCCACTCGGAGCCAATCACGTCTATTGGTTATCTTTGAGTTATTTGGGTGACCACTGCGATCTTAGAACTGCCAATACCACCGTGTTCCACCAAGTCTCTTTAAAGAAGCGGTTTTCTATGAACTCCGCTTCCTGTGTCATGCCAAGTTGACGGCATAACTTAATCGCTGGGCGATTTTTTGAAATAGTTTCGGCGTAAACCCGATGGACATTCAGTTGGTTAAAAGCGAAATCGAGTAGGGCAGACATCGCTTCTACCGCTAAACCACTGTGATGAAAAGTGCGTTTTAAACCGCAACCACTTGAGGCTTGTTGATCATTTTCCAGTCTCAGTCCTGCAATGCCCATGTACTCGCCAGTAAAGCGATCTGTGACAGCAAGATGGAAGGCTTGCCGAGGAGATTGCTGTGCTTGCTCATAGAATAAGTTCACTAAGAATGCACATTTCTCTGCTGAGCAATCTTCAACGGAATAAAAACGTTGGTATTTTGGGTCTTGGCACTGTTGAAAATACGCTTCAACATCGTGAGGCGTGAAATCACGCAGAATCAATCGTTCGGTTGTAATGGTAAATGTCACAGATAGCCCACCTCACTGATAGTTAAGAATAACTAAAGAAAAAGCGCAGTATAAACTGCGCTTTTTATGGACACACGTTATCCGTTAATGGTTGTTACGAAACTGTGACTTTCGCATACGATTTAAAGCTGCCATCACATCAATTGGACGTGGTTTGGCGAGATCACCATGCTGAGGCATATTCTGGAACCAAGCATCGCCCAATAATTCGCTGATCTGTTTGGCTGGGTTTGAGTTCCATCCAGCGTGTTGGGCAAGCTGATACCAAACCCAACCAATCGCGTTGACTTCATCGCTCGACTCTAACTGCTCAAGCGCGGAGAGGTCTGTAAACTCTTTACCAAAGCGAAGGCTGTCTTTACCTTTCGCCGATACACGGAATTTCCCATCCGTTAGAATGTTCATCAACGCAGAGCAATGGAGTGCACGAGGAGGGAATGTCACCAAAGGTGCCTCAGATTCGTTGTGACGTTGAGTAGGGTGCAACTGAATCACCTCTTTCGCTTTCTCGGTCACATCTAATGCCTGATAGTCATGCATCTGGATAACGTTGTCGGCAACATCCAGATAATCGCCTGACCCGCCCATCACGATGATGGTGGAGATCTCCAATTCATCGCGCAATTGACCGATACGGTCCACCAGCGGTGTGATTGGCTCGTCACCCTTTGCCACAAGCGCTTGCATGCGCTCGTCGCGAATCATGAAGTTTGTGGCTGATGTATCTTCATCAATCAATAGCGTTGAAGCGCCCGCTTCGACAGATTCTTGTAACCACGCTGCCTGAGAGGTGGAACCTGATGCATCTTGCGTGGTGAAGTCTGCAGTATCTTTGCCCATTGGCAAATGATTAATGTAGTTGGAAAGATTCAAATGATGAACGCAGCGGCCTTCCTCAGCGCGAATTTTCATTGCTGAACCATCGGTGACAATGTATTCACGGCCATCACCAGGAATGTGATTGTAGATCGAGCGTTCAATGGCATTTAGCAGGGTAGATTTGCCATGAAAACCACCACCGACAATTAAAGTGATCCCTTTCGGAATCCCTAAGCCAGTGACATAGCCGCGATTTGGTGCATGTAACGTGACTTGCAGTGATTCTGGTGCGGTGAACTCGACGGCGTCTTTCATTGGTAGATCGCAATTACCAGCCACTCGAGGCAAGATACTGCCATTGGCAACAAATGAAACAAGGCCATTGACCTCAAGCTGTTCGCGTAATGCCTCTTGGTCTTCCACAACCTGACAGTGCGTCAATAGTGCCTCTTTATCAAGTTCACGTTCGATGGTGGAACGACGGATAAACTTCGGTAAGTGGAAGGTAATGATATTAATCGCTTTCTTTGCCAGAATGTCACGGCCTTCAGCGGGCAGGTTGACTCGAAAACGCAGTTCAATCCCTTCTTCCGTAAATAATACAGAAGTGCTGTCTAAAACGGTTTGTCCATGCAAAGAAATGGCAATGGCGTTTTCTTGTTTGGCGAATTCGGCGAAGCTACGAGCAATGAAATCTCTTGCGCCAAGTTGGAACGCTGCAGACTCCTCTTTTAACCAAGAAAGCCCAGTTAAGGACCAAGCACGAAAAGCGCGGAAGCGTGAAGCAGAAGCGTAAGGGTCAGATTGGATATGATCAATAAACAGATCAAAATCGGTAAAATTGTACTGCCCTTTGATTTGCTGGTATGCACGATAATTTTGCTTTTCAAGCTTTTTGAGTTTTGCAATCAACTGGTCCATAACAAACAGCCTTTTAGAAACAGAAAAGCGGCGATTATAGAAATCGCCGACGTAAGAGTAAAGCAACTATATGGTGTGTGGCGTCTGCTTGTCGAAATTATCCCTAAAAGTGATGCAATTATGTGTGATACGCGAAGCGAGGGGTGCCTAAAAAGTTCTGACTGTATAAGCCTTGAACAAATTCACTGCCAGGCATTGGCTTGCCATACAGAAATCCTTGGCCAATATCGCATCCTTCGCGGATCAAGAAATCCTCTTGTAGGTCGGATTCGATGCCTTCCATCACCACCTCTAAATCGAGCTTTTTAGCCACATGGATAATTGAACGGATGATTTCTTTGTCTTCTTCCGACTTATCAATATGTTGAACAAAACTCTTATCAATTTTTATCGCATCGAATGGATACTTTTTCAAATAACTGAAAGAGGCGTAGCCAGTACCAAAGTCATCAAGTGACAATGTCACTCCGAGTTCATGCAACCGTTCTAAGGTAGCACGTGCAACCACTTCATCACTGATCAAACCGCTTTCTGTTACCTCAAGTTCAAGATATTGAGCCGGAAGTTGGTAGGCGATGAGCAATTCCTGAACTTGCTCAGCAAAGAGGGGATTTTTAAGTTGAATCGCACTCACATTCACCGCCACTCGAAAATGTTCCACAATCGCTGACCACTCTTTTGCTTTTTCGATCGCAGAGCGTAGTACAAACGCCCCGACTTCAAAGATCAGCCCGTTTTGCTCTGCCATATGAATCAGGGCTTCATTGGAAATGTCCCCCAAAACAGGGTGGCTCCAACGTAACAACGCCTCTGCGCCGATCCACTTGTGCGTTTGAGGGCAAACTTTCGGCTGAAAATAGAGCGTTAAATCGTCGTTTCTTACTGCTTGCAGTAAGTAGCTTTCGATTTGATTGTGGTGAAGTAAGGCATCTGCGTGAGTTGCTGAAAAATACGCGTATTGCTGGCCGGAATCTTTGCTCAAAACCATGGCCTGATTGGCATGCCTTAACAGTTGTTGAGCACTTTCGGTTGTTGAATCCGCCACCGCTAAACCAATGAATGCGTGCAAATGCGCTTCGCTTTCGCCCACTTTAAAGCCTCGTTGTCCGGCATTGATGATCCGGTTAAGCAGGTTGTCGAGGATATCAGTAACGTCATCCGCACGAATCGCGATCACAAGATCGTGCGAGCTTGGGCGGCCAGTAATGGAATCGACAGATTCAATGACACCGATTTGGTTACGGTAGATTTTCAGCAAATCATCCAATAGGGCAAACCCATATTTGGTTTGAATTGAACGGGCATTGGTGAATCCGATATGGATCACTACCAAACTGGAATCCCCAAGACGCCATTCGTCTAACATCCTCTGTAAATGCTGCTCTAACGCGCATCGATTCAGAAAGCCTGTACCGTGGTCATGATGTTTCTGATAGTGCGCTTGCTGTTCTGCGGCTTTTCTACGGTCAATTTCTTGGTTTAAGCTAAAACTAAGTTGAGCAAGATTGGTTGTACGCTTATCAACACGTTGTTTTAGCTGTTCGTTGAGGCGCAGTAATTTTTGATGTTGGTAGACCACAGACAGTTGCGCTTCTATCGAAGTTTGAAAACCAGCGAGCAATTCTCGATATGTTTGGCCAAAGTTGTTTTCTTTGTCATCTAGCATACAAATGGTGCCAAACACCTCACCATTTGGCCAAAGCAATGGCAAACCGCAGTAGGCGAGCATTCCCAATTTAATATCGGGATTGTGATCCCACTCCTTGTCGTTCAGAGCGTTAGGCACCAGCAATTCCGTGTTGTCTTCAATCACGGTTTCGCAGTAAAGACCATGGCCTAGCGATTCGCTATCTCCTTGATGATAAGGGTTTAATGAACTTTGACTGGAGGAAAACACCTCAATGTGTTCGGGTTGGATACGCATAATCAATGCGGCGGGGACATCAACGATATACGCCAATAGGTTGACAATTCTCTGCCAACTTTCTTGCATTGCTTCTGGAATCTCATAATCCAACGTTCTGTATTTTGCCATTGAGCAAACATCCTTGTTTGAATGAGCTTTGAGCTCATGTTTTAAAATTATAATGACGGCAAACATCCTTGTTAGTATAGGGGCTAGAGTTGGCGTTACCCAAAAAAAAGTCCCGAAATCGTTCGGGACGGGGAAATAAAAGATTGAATCTCAATAATGGAACACTGTGTAGCTAAGGCGTTAATTTCAAAATTGTTTGTAAGTCAATATCTTGTGAATAGTCAACTTCGTCAAATCCGAAACCATTGAGCTGTAAAAACTCGTTTTTAAACCCTTGGTAATCACCGATTACTTGGAAATTATTGGCATCCATTTCTTCTAGAATCTGGTTCACTTTATTTTGAATATGAGGCGCCAGTTCCCAATCATCCATCCGGACCAATCGCTCACCATCAACGCTGATGTGGTCTTGCCCATAAAGCTTCGTTGCGAATAAGCGCTGCATTTGCTCAATGCATCCTTCGTGGCATTTTTCGTCTTTCATCACTCGATAAAGTGCGAGCAGGTAAGGGGACAATGCAGGAATAAATACACTGGCTTTCGTCACCAATGCCTTACAAACCGTGGCATACGCTGCGCCGTCAAAATTGGCCAGTTTCAAGTTCAAAGAATGGCTGGTTTGATGAAGGTCGATCTTTGCACGCCCTAAGGTGCCATCAAGGTAGATTGGATGTGTGATTTCAGGCCCTACATAGGAAAACGCGATGGTTTGGCATCCTTGAGCAATGGATTCGGCATTAATGAGCGTGTCGATCCAGCTTTCCCAATCTTCACCGCCCATGACCTTAATGGTGTGCAATGCTTCTTCTTCTGTAGCCGATTCGAGGGTGGTATCAATCCAGCGATCATGCTCTAAGTCGAACGATGCTCCGGTCACTGTTTGGCCAAAAGGTTTAATCACACTTCGCCAAAATTCACCCGGTTGATTTGATATCGGTCGCATGCCTGTTGCGAGGCTGTAGATAACGAGGTCAACCTCACCTTCGAAATAGGTTTCGATCGCCTCAATCACTTGGGTACGAGTTTCGGAAGCAAAAGCATCACCAACAATATTAATTGCAATACGGCCTTCTTTTTCAGCTTCACGTTTAAAAAAAACATTGTTGTACCAGCCCGCGCTGCCTGTTCCTTTTTCAGAAGGGCCTCGTTCAAATGAAACACCGATGGTGTCTGCTTGCGCACCACCAAAAGTGAGGGCTATCCGAGCGGCAAGGCCAAAACCAGAAGATGCACCGAGAATAAGGACACGTTTAGGTCCTTGTGAAATCTGTGGTGCATTTTTAACAAATGCTATCTGTTTTTTTATTGCTGCTTCACAACCAAAAGGATGAGCAGAACGAGCAACAACGCCTTGAATAATCGGTTCTATACGCATGCACTATTCCTGATTCGGGGAGAATTGCATTAGGCTAACGTAAAGAAACGTAAAATGATTTGAGCTAGGCCATTAAAATCAGAGATGTTTGTAAAACGTTTTTGCAACAAATTGAGCGATCCAAGGCTGAGCTTCGGGCATTGGATGTAAGCCATCAGGCATCATCCACTCCGGTTTGACGATCACTTGTTCTAAGAAAAACGGCAGGAGTGGCACTTGATGATGTTCGGCAAGCGTAGGATAGAGTTCAACAAATGCATCCGTGTAGCGCTTGCCATAGTTAGGTGGGACACGAATTTGCATCAGTGCGACTTTAGCGTCTGAGGCTTTGCTTAATTGAATCATTCGCGAAAGGTTTGAAGAGATCACTTTATGTGGAAAACCTCGCAAGCCATCATTGGCCCCCAGCTCAATAAGCACCCAGTCTGGTGAGTGCGTTTTTAACAACTCAGGCAGACGAGATAGTCCATTGCCGGTTGTGTCTCCAGAGATACTGGCGTTGATCACTTCTACGTTTTTTCCGTATGTATTCAATGCTTCTGGTAACAAATTTGGCCAAGCCTGCTCTGCAGACATGTTGTATCCTGCACTTAGGCTGTCGCCAACAATTAACACTTTCTCGGTTGCGTGTGCGACGCTAGAAAGGAAAAACATTATAAGTAAGGAAAACAATCTGACCATGCCATCTCCAGTAATTAAAGCGGAATCCGTTAGTAAACAAGTCTCTACTAATAATGAGCAGTTAACAATCCTTAAAAATGTAAATGTTGTCATTGAAGAAGGTGAAAGCGTTGCGATTGTCGGTACCTCTGGTGCCGGTAAGTCTACTCTGATGACGCTTCTGGCTGGTTTAGATGTGGCGACCTCCGGTGACGTCACGTTGTTAGGACAAGCATTATCTCAGCTCGATGATGAACAACGAGCGCAAATTCGTAGCGAATATATTGGTTTTGTGTTTCAGAGTTTTCTCTTAATCCCTAGCTTAACAGCCCTACAAAATGTCACGTTGCCATGTTTGTTAAAAGGTGAGGAAGAAGACCACGAGCGAGCCAAAGCGCTGTTGGCCTCGGTAGGGCTGGCTTCTCGTATTCAACATCTCCCAAGCCAGCTTTCGGGTGGCGAGCAACAGCGCGTTGCCTTAGCTCGCGCATTCATGACTCAACCTAAAATTTTGTTTGCAGATGAACCAACCGGCAACTTAGACCAACACACCGCAGAAAAAATCATCGATCTGTTATTTGAACTGAATCAACAACATGGTACGACGTTAGTGCTTGTGACGCACGACGACAATCTGGCCAGGCGTTGTCAGAAGGTCATTAAAATGGATGCTGGCCAACTTGTTGGAGAGGGGTAATATGATTAAGTACTCTCTCAATCGCAGGTTAACTCTTTGGAGCCTCGAAGAGATTCGGCACGGTAATTTGTGGCCAATAAGCGTGGCGTTGATTCTCATTATCTCGTCTGTTTTTGCGTTGTCCGCGTTGGCTACTCGCATGGAACAAGTGATTGTTAAGCAGGGCAAAGATGCGTTAACAGCGGACACCGTTTTCGTTTCTGCCAATCCGATACCGCAAACGCTCGATCTGGCCATCGCAGCGCAAGATGTGCAAGCCTCGAAAATGACTCGTTTTGCGACTATGGCGTTTAGCGACAACGAAATGCAGTTAGTCACCGTAAAAGCAGTTGAAGAAAGTTATCCACTGCTCGGAGAGTTGGTTTTATCTCGGGGCGAAGAGAAACAACGGCACGTCAAACCAGGAGAGCTTTGGCTTGACGGTCGAGTTATGGAAAGATTGTCGGTCAAGGTGAGTGACGTTGTCACCATTGGTGATGCCGATTTTCCGGTCACTGGCGTGATAGAGGCGGAACCTGGATTAAGTTTTAACCCGTTCCAACAAATGCCTGCGGTTTACATTCATCAGTCAGACGTTGATAAAACGGGTGCGATTCAAGTAGGTAGTCGAGTTCAATATCGCGTCTATCTGGTTGGTGAAAGGCCGTCGTTAACCACGATTAAATCCGCTGTAGAGCTCAGCCCAAGCGATCGTTGGCGAGATCAAGAAAACGCGGATCGCTCTAGCGAAGTGTTTGAGCGTACCAGCCAATACCTCTCTCTAACGGTTGCAATTGTCATCATTATGGCAGCCACGACTTTGGTTCTGACTTGTCAAAATTACGTTGTCACGCGAAAACAAACCATCGCGATGTTAAAAAGTATTGGCGCACAACGCGGTTGGATTATTCGCTGGTTGGCCATTCAATTGTCACTGCTGTTTCTTTTTGCCGCGCTGGTTGGTTTACTCATCGGGCTGGGGCTCGAACAGCTATTGAGAATTCCACTCAAAGACCTGCTTCCAGAACCACTGCCAAGCTTTGGTATTGAGCCGTTTTTAGTGTCGTTAGCAACGGCTTTTTGTATTGCTGTACCGTCGTTGGGGATCCCGCTTTCATCATTATTGAAAACTTCGGCGGTTAGCGTGATGCAACCCGATGACGGATCGCAACAAAAAATAGGTAAAAGTGGGTGGCTGGTTTTGGTTCCCGTGGTGCCTATGTTAGTCAATTACTACAACAACGTAATGGTATGGGTTGTTTTAGCGGCAATTTTGATTCTATTTGTGGTACTCGCGGCCTTTGGGTTGTTGGTCAGTCGGGGGCTGATGCGTTTTCCTTTGGCGACACCGATTAAGCTCGCATTAAGCCGGATAAATCGCTCAGCATTGGCGAGTGGCTTGCAATTGGGGGCATTTGCACTTTCTTTGATGTTGCTGGCGATCATTTGGCTAGTACGGACTGATTTGTTGCTTGATTGGCAACGTACATTACCTGCGGATGCGCCCAACGTTTTTGCGCTCAATATCGCTGACTATGAAAAAGAGAGCTACTTAAACGCACTGGATGAAAATCAAGTGTTACGCTCTGAAGCTTATCCCATTATTCGTGGACGCTTTACTGAAATTAATGGTGTCGACGTCAAACAAGATCAGCAACAAGGTCGCCAAGAGCGAAGCGATGCAATCAGCCGAGAGCTCAACCTGACGTGGTCTGATCACCTACCAAACTATAACCAAGTGTTGCAAGGTGAATGGCAAGCCAAAAATGCGGTCTCAGTAGAATCCGAAGTTGCTAGTGAGCTGGGCATCAAAATCGGCGATGTACTGACGTTTGTAATCAACAGCCAGCCCATTAAGGCGACCGTCAACACAATACGGAAAGTAGAATGGCGGGACATGAAGCCAAACTTCTATTTCATCTTCTCAAATGATGTGATGGCAAACATGCCGGGTTCATACTTAGTGAGCTATCGAATTGACGAAAATCAGGGCGGGATTCTTAACCAACTCTCTCGTCAGCACCCGACGGTCAGCGTGCTTGATATTCGGACTATGGCGACGAAAATTCAAAGCCTGATCGAGCAAATCGTTTGGTCTATCTCGATACTCGCTATTTTGGGAGTTATTGCCGGCGTTATGCTGATCTTTACCTTGCTCCGGTTGAGTTTATCGCAGCGTCAACAAGAAATTCGTTTGTATCGTACGTTAGGTGCTTCGAAAAAGCGGGTAACTCAGACGATCTGGGCGGAATTTGGCTTGATGGCCATCATTGCGAGCTTGGTGGCAACACTCGGTGCAGAGTTGGCCGTCGCAGGCGTTATGCACTTTGGCTTCGAGCTCTCCACTCAAATTCATCCGCAGTTATGGGTAATGCTGCCACTGTTGGCGTTACTGACGTTGTTCGCGGTTGTCTTAAGTTTAATCAAGCAGTTATTGACGCCTGTTAACAACAGTTACGCCTAATTGCACACTTCACTTATCCCAGTTATCCACAAAATCAGTGGATAACTTTTGGGATAAGTGAATGCCCAAAATAGTGCAATCTTTGCCGAGTCGTTGAGGCATCTGAGTTAGCGAAGAGGGGTTATTCACAAATCAAATTTATTTAAGAATCAACATAATCTCGTCAAGCTTTTTTTGCGAAAAATCTTTTGTCTTCGTCGCTAAAAAATAAAGCGAATAAAAAAGCGCCAACTGCCAGTAACCTCAGGGAATTTGTGATTTTATTCACGCTCGAACAGGGGTAGAATCTGACGTCAGAATTCATAGTGATAGTTTATAAATGAATAAGTTAAATACGCCTAATTGCGATACCCATATCGCAGTCGTCGGTGGTGGTGTAGCGGGTGCTACAGCGGCAATACACTTTTCTGAACTCGGCTATAAAGTCACGTTGCTCGAAAAAGGGCCATCGTTGGTTAATGGTCCACCTATCTGCCATTTGCACGCAGGTGGTAATTTGTATCGTGAAATTTCGACCGAACAATGTATTGAACTGCTCAGGCAGTCCATCGAAAGCGTAAGACTTTTTCCTCATAGCATCAATATTCGTCCTACGGTCATTGCGATTCCGCATTCTGATGACGGCGAGCCAAACGATCTTCTTCCTCGTTTGGCAGCGGTCGCCACCGAATACAAAGCTCTTGTCGAGCAAGATTGCCGTAACCAAGTACTTGGTAAGCCTGAAGACTATTACAAACTCTACTCACGCGATCAATTGGCAGCATTAGCGTCAATGACTCAACCAAAGAATCCCCGTTCG
This sequence comes from Vibrio vulnificus CMCP6, assembly GCF_000039765.1. Lineage (NCBI taxonomy): Bacteria > Pseudomonadati > Pseudomonadota > Gammaproteobacteria > Vibrionales > Vibrionaceae > Vibrio > Vibrio vulnificus. The sequence goes on from NC_004460.2 coordinate 298,348, forward strand.
ATGGATGAATGGATGATTCCGTTTGCAAAACACGCAGACTTAAACAGTCTCAAGTATCCCGTGGTTATGGTGCAAGAGTACGGGTGGAGTGTCTTTAGGTTGTCAGCAATTGCAAGTCTAGCTCTCGACAAGTTTCCTGCAACCGAGGTGCGATGCAATAGCGAGTTGCAGACATGTCAATGGGACGGCAAACAGTGGCAACTGACTTTATCCAATACATCTCAGCCGCTTACAGTTGACTACTTGGTGAATGCCTGTGGATTTGAAACCGGGACGCTGGATGATCATATTGGCGTGAAAACACAACGCTTAGTGGAATTTAAGGCGGCTTATGTCACCCAATGGTCCAAGTGCAAGGAAGAATGGCCAGAAGTGATTTTTCATGGCCAAAGGGGCACGCCCCAGGGGATGGCCCAATTGACACCTTACGGCGACGGTTATTTTCAGTTGCATGGCATGACGCAAGACATCACCTTGTTTAAAGACGGTTTAGTCAGCAGTGAAGAAGGCTCATCTCAACCTCGTTTGCCACTGCAATATGTGAAAAAAATTCAACAAGGCTGGAATAAAGAGATTCTCATCTCGCGAACCCAAGGTGCGATTGAACACATGAGCCAATTTGTACCTATATTTTCTGACGCACAAGCCGCTGGCAAGGCCTTGTTTGGTGCTCAGCAAATCCCAGGTAATGACGTCACTCTACGAGCTGCAGATGTCTCGTTTTCAGCAAACAACTATGCGTGCATAGAGATAGTGAAAGCATCGTCAACGTTACAGGCAGCGCAGAAAACCGCGCAACATTGGTTTGGCGTAACACCGTCATTTGATATTGAGGGGCAACACCCAGTAACGCTGACATTGAGTCCACAAGAGATTGAAGAGAAAGCAATTGAACTGGCTCAATTACGTGGTTATCCCGTCGCTCTTGCGAAAACGACGGGAGAAGGGCTTTATAAAAACCTGTAACTTAGAGGCCAGATTAATAGCCAAAAAATCTGGCCCATTGGCACCAAACGTCTTGTAAGCCTTCACGATCACCTTTAATAAAACGGACTTCCTGACCCGGTTTGGCTTGAGCCAAACGTGGAAGATCAATACGAGCTACACAGCCAATTTTCGGATAGCCCCCAATGGTTTGATGATCGTTCAACAAGATGATTGGGTGCCCATTGGGGGGAATTTGAATCGCGCCCAAAGTAATACCTTCAGACAAAATCCCGCTGTAGGGCGGCGTAATTTTCCCATCAGCCAATCGGTAGCCCATTCGGTTGGAATTTGTGTCCACTTCAAATCGGGTTTGATACAAACGTTCTCGCTCATGATCATCAAAATCATCTACTTGGAACCCTTCAATCACTCTAAGCTTAAGAGGCAAGTTGTAATCCGGTTTAAAACGAAAGGTGAGTGCGCGAGATTTTTGTGTTGGCAGTACATGGGGATTGAACGCTAAGTAATCGTCCGCTTTGAGCGCTTCACCATTGGCCGACAAACCACCAAGGTGATCGCGAATGACTGTACTGCTACTGCCAAGATGGGGGGCAACATCAAAGCCGCCTTTGACAGAAAGGTAACTTCTTAGGCCGTTTCTGGGTAAGCCAAACGTCAGAATTTCCCCTTTACGTGCAATGAAGTCGCTCCAATTGTTAAGCGGCTTGCCATTTAACGTGGCTGACAAATCGCCTCCGCAAATTGCCAAATGGCAATCACTCATCACTTCAAACGCAGTCTGGCCAAAGGTGATTTCGACGGAGCTACAATTGACCGAGTTACCGAGCAAATAATTTGACCAACTGTAAGCGTAATCATCCACCGGGCCACCTTGTGTCACGCCAGAATGCGCTAAGCCAAAACGGCCAAAGTCTTGAATTAAACTTAGTGGGCCAGCTTTAATGACTCTTAATCCTGTTTCGCTCATAGCATCCCTCCTAAATTCAAAAATTCTTTCTCAGAGATAGCTTTAAACGCGACAGTGTCACCAATATTAAAAGGTGTAATCGGAATATGGTTAGGTTGATAAACCTCCAGTGGCGTTCGACCAATGATGTTCCACCCGCCAGGCGTCGCGCTTGGGTAAATGGCGGTTTTGTTGTCGGCAATGGCGACGCTTCCTTTTGGCACTTGTAGACGAGGTGAGCTAAGGCGTGGAAGTGAAATGCGCTCATCCACATCCGAGAGGAATGCAAACCCAGGTGTAAAACCAATCGCAGAGACTGAATAACAAGGAGTGGTATGCAGTGAAATTAGGTGTTCCAAGTGAACGCCTTTTTCGACAAAACGAGGCAGATCTAACGCCGTTTCTTCACTATAAAAGACTGGAATAACATGGTGTTGTGAAGAAGTGGCAACCTTTTTGTCGGCCATTTCATTCAGTAATTTTTCGATTGTTAAAATGATGGAGACTTCATCAAGTCGAAAAGGCAAATATTCCACCAGAATCGTATGATAGGCTGGGACAACATTCATTACTGCTATTTGAAGCTGCTGACCAATGGCTCCAGCATATAAACCTATTTGTTGCTCGGAAATCGCATCATCAAAATGAAGCATCAATGCACATTCGGCAACTGGGGAAATTGTGAACCATTTATTATTCAAAGTTTCTCCTTACATTTTGGCTATCGCTTGGCTAATTCGTTGCACTAAGGCGATGGATTCTGGATTGTCGCCATGCACGCAAATGGTATCGGCCTCCAAAGACAATCGAGTGCCATTGGCGGTATTGACACTGCCGTATGTCGCGATTTGTAGCGCCTGATTATAAATGTCTTCGGGTTGATGATAGACCGCATTAGCTTGGCTTCGAGGCGTGAGTTTTCCGTCCTCTTGATACTGACGATCGGCGAATGCTTCGAATAGCAAAGGAACATCATAAATGTCAGCGATATCGAGGTAATGTTGGTTGTCGCTCGTGGCAAGAATCATCAAAGGGATGCCAAAAATCGATACCGCTTCGCAAATCGCGCGAAAAATTGCTTCACTCTCCATCATATCGTTATAAAGCGCACCGTGTGGCTTTACGTAATGAAGAGGTACATCGTGGTATTGGCAAACCGCTTTTAAGGCTCCTACTTGGTAAAGCACGATCTCGCTGATTTGAGCTGGTGTATGTGGAATAGAGCGTCGACCAAACCCAACCAAATCTTGATATCCAGGATGAGCGCCTATTTTGACCTTGTAGTGTTTTGCCAATGCGACGGTTTTCGACATCACACTCGGATCAGAAGCGTGAAACCCACAAGCGATATTGGCCATGTCAACCCAAGGCATCACTAATTCATCGGATCCCATCTTCCAATTTCCAAAGCTTTCGCCCATGTCGCAATTTAACGTTACTCTTTGCTTATTCACTATTATTTGAACCATCCTTGCTATTAATTTACTTAAGTTGGCTGAAAACGCGCTGAATGGCAATGATCAACCTCATCCTTTATCAATTGAACCGTGGTATTAGGGGGATGTCGAAGCGTTTCGCACCTATTTGTAACCTATAGAGCAAAAGTTGATAGATATCTATGAAAGCCAATTTATTGATTAATCACCTTACTCGCCATCCTAAATATCATTATTTGTTGATTTCTCGTTCATTTTTTCATTTTTACGTCGCTTTGCTCACGCTAGCATTATTGCTCTGTTTTCAAAAAGTATTTGCTTCCGAAATTCCATCCGAATCACAACTCAAAGCAGCTGCAATTTATCAAACCTCTCACTTTGTTCATTGGCCAGATAGATCACCAGACGAGCCGATACGTTTTTGTATTAAAGGCGATAAGAAAGTGCAACAAGCATTAGAAATGATTCTAGAGAACAAGCCGAACACATCTCGTCAGTTCCTCATAAGCAACAACCTAAAACAGTGTGATTTTATCTACTTTCATGAAAAAACGCGTTTTCAGATACTGAAAGCACAGACCAATAGCACGGTGACGATAAGCGGCAAAAAAGACTTTTTGAAGATTGGTGGCGTGGTTGAACTGACAATAACACAAGGGCGTGCAGCGATAGGAATATGCCAAAGGGCATTGCAGGAGAAAGATTTTACCGTTGATGCTTCGCTCATGCGAATCGCCGATGTAAAGGAGGCTGAAAGATGTGTTCGCTAAAAAGCCTTTCCATCAAAAATAAATTATTGTTGCCCATTTTGCTGTTCGGCACGCTGATTTTTCTTATCGCACAAGGTTTTCACTTTTGGGCGAGTTACGAAAAAGATCAACAGTTGCAAAACCATAGAATCTCTATTCTTGCTTACGGCGCAGCACAAAACTTACAGGCTTCCGTGTTATTCAACGACCAAAAAGTGATGCAAGAGATTCTAGATTCGTTTTCTATCGATCCGAGCATATTGATTGTTGAACTTCGTTCTCTTGAAGGTGGCGTCCTTGCTCGTTATCAGCGTGAGATGCCTGTTAACGTTGATAACCACGTTTTATCTCTACCGTATCCTTTCGAAACCTTTATTACCTATAGCCAACGCATAGACGTTGAACAAAACGCGATAGCGACGCTCAGTATCACCGCATCAACTCAAACGCTTGAACAAATGCTCACGCGGCTACTCGAAAGTAGTGTGGTGTTTTTGGCCATATTACTGCTTTCCGGAAGTACTCTTTATTTGATTGTGCAAAAAGTCGTGATTGACCCGGTGTATAAACTCAATGAGTCAATGCAAGATTTGGTTGAAGGACGAATAAAGGGTGGGTCACTGGTATCTCATTCCAGCGATGAGATGGGAGAGTTGGTGAACGCTTTTAATGCGATGAGTCAGCGCCTTGCTCTTCGTGACAGCCAAGTGCATCACACGCTCGATCGATTGGAACACGAAAAAGCATTTGCAACGGATGTGATTGAAGCCGTTCAAACCGCGTTGTTAGTTGTCAATGAACATGGCGATATATTGCACCACAATGCTGCTGCACGGATGCTATTTCAATCAGACGCACAACGTATTGCGCAACACAAGCTTTCCGAACTCATGCTTTGTAAAGAGCCTTCGTTCGTCGCCAATGCGTTGACTAGCAAGAATCCATTAGAGGAACGATTAGTTGAATGCAGGCTACCAACAGGCTCCAAATTGCTGATCAAAATTTCAACACGGATATTAAGCAAGAGGAGGGCGACCCTATTTTCAATTCAAGATGTAACGGAAATTGAAACCGCGTTGAATCGTCAGCGTATCGCTGCTGGTGTATTCGAAAACAGCCAAGACGGACTTGTGGTACTTGATCATAACGGACTCATCACCATGACAAACCCGGCTGTGACACGAATGCTGGGCTATCCACAGGAAATTCTAATTGGGAAGTCATTATTAAAAGCGTTTGACTGGCAACAAATCCAAACCATTATGCCAACCATCCAAGAATCGCTGGAGCATTACGGACAGTGGCAAGGTGAGGTGCTGGAAAAACACTACAATGGCAATTTAATACCAATGTTCGCCAAAGTGAGCCGAATTTCTAAAAAAGTCGGTGTTCAAGAGGTGTTTGACATGGTGATTATCCTCTCGGATCTGTCTGGCGTAAAAGAAATGGAAAGACTGGAGTATTTAGCCCACCATGATGCATTAACGGGCCTTGCAAATCGTGCCAAATTGCATCGTACGCTAGAAGATGAATTGAAGTTGTGCAACTTTACTCACAGCGAGTTTGCTTTACTTTATATGGACTTAGATGGGTTTAAGTTCATCAATGATACCTTTGGTCATGACGCTGGCGATCATGTGTTAAAGGTTGTATCAGAACGGTTACTTAACGAAGTTCGTAGTGGCGATTTAGTCGCGCGATTATCGGGTGATGAGTTCGTTCTTTTGATTAAGCGGGCCGATAATCATTCCGTCACTTTACTGAGTGAACGTATTTTAGAAAGCTTGCGCCAACCTATTGAGTATTTGAATCAAACGATGCAAGTTGGCTGTAGCATTGGCGTTAAATTGGTCGGTCCACAAGAGAAGGATATGGAAAGGATCTTAAAAAGCGCTGACACCGCAATGTATAAGGCTAAGAAGTCTGGCAAAGGGCAGGCGATTTTGATCGGCTCTGAGGTCGGAGAGGCATGTTTAAGCGACGTTACTTCGGAATAAACTTTGATCTAAATCGGAAATACCGCAACTTTTGAGCAAATCGCTCGCATCTTGTTGATGAACTGTTACAATTAGATGGAATTTAATTTGTGATAAAAAATTTGTTTCTCTTTGAGGATCCTATGGAACTTGCTCTAATTGTTGTTTTTATCGTTGCTTCTGTTGTGATGGTAAAAAAAGAAATGTCAAAACAATAAGTTATCATTCATCAACTTTTTCTCTTTGTACATTTTTGAATGAAACTTAAAAAGCCAGCAAATGCTGGCTTTTGTTTTTGTAGTTGGTTAGAACTCGTATTTTACACTGATGTTGTAGTTTCTCTCTGCTTGAGTTAAATCTCGACTCAGTTCTTTTTCCCCTCGAATATCGTTCCATAGGTAATATTTTTCGTTGGTCAAGTTCATGATTCCAGCTCTTACGGTAACGTCTTGTGTGGGTTTAAAGTAAGCCGTTAAGTCAATTACGGTTGCTGATGGTAGCTCTACTTGATTTGCCGTTCCGCCATTATTTCCGTCTAAATTAATGTGACTATTGGACTTTTTAGCAGTGTAATTCACTTTTATGCTTGTACCCCATAGAGTATTGGGAGCATCATAATTTACCGCACCCACTGCATTCCAAGGATTGACACTATTCAAGGGATTCCCTTCGCCATCTTCACCTACAGTGTATGCAGCTACAAAACGGGTAGTCATACCTAAAGGTAGATTAGCAATTCTGTTCAAATCCAAAGTGTTGGAGACTTCAATCCCTTTAATGGTCGCTTCACTGATATTGACATAGGTGTATTCCGTCAAACCACCGCCTCGCGTTGAAGTTTGCTCAATGAAATCAGTGTAGTCACTATAGTAGAGAGCGATTTCACTGGTTGATGCGATGGTATTATGACGATAACCTAGCTCATATGAGAGACTTTTTTCAGACTCGAGATTAGGGTTGGGGCGGTTAGTGTAACCATGTCCCGGATTGTCATAGGTATAGTACAACTCATTGAACGAAGGCGCGCGAAAACCTTGGCTAATTTGTGTAAACAGTGTGCCTTCTTGCGCTACCTTGTAAGTGGCACCTAGTCGACCTGTGAATGCTGAATCACTGAATTTTATGAAGCTTTCATCTACAGTGTCTGACGGATCTGTAGAGAAATAGTCATAACGTACACCAGGAGTTAAAACTAACTTGTCGTTCAGTACGGAGATTTCATCTTGGAAGAATAGACCAAAACTCATTTCCTTCGCATCTGGCGTGTATACATAGATTTTATCCGGAGTGTTCGGATCAGAGTTAAATTCACGATTCGTGTTACTGATGCGACTTGTCTTATAAGACAAACCATAAACTAAATAGTGCGTTTCTAACTCCTTATCGAACTGGGTTTCTAACTCAATTTTATTTTCAGCATATTGATAGTCTTTTTTCTGCTGATTATCTCCATTGGGTGGAACCCTAGGTGGGACTCCTGCACTTGCTTCTTTGAAACGGTTTGTAAGTCCGTTTTCTTCTTTATCTGTCCAAGTTAGTCTAGATGTGATGGAATCAGTGATGGTTGTATCAACAAGCCAAATGTGCTTTAGACCAAGACGATTTTGCTTGGTTGTATCCTCAGAGTTAAAGTTTTTGTAAGAGGAGCTTGCAATATCTGAGTCATTTTGGTTGTAAATCACTTCTCCAAGAAATTCTAAACGATGGTCATCGCTCAGCTGAGATTGCAATTTGATCAACAGATCATTCTTAACGTAGTCTTGAGACTCAACTGAATAGTCGTCATACGGTGCTTTTGAAAAGTTTTGGAGTTCTTTGCCATCTCTACGAGTGTAGGCGACCAAGGCTTCAACGTTATCAAAACGTTTTGCTACGGCTACATGTTCACTAAACGATTTATCTTCGGATGAGTATGATAGTTTGGCCTGCCCCCCGAATACTTTGCCATTTTTAAGAAAGTCAGCTGGATCTTTCGTTTCGAATGCCACAACACCGCCAATCGCATCGCTTCCATGCAAGCTAGATGCTGCGCCTTTTACGATCTCGACACTTTTAAGCATATCCGGATCAACCGAGACTGCGCTTGAATTGATAAAAGAGTAGGGACCGCCATCAAACACGCCTGGCTGAGATGCTCCGTCAACCAAAATTTTAACTCTTTTACCCTCCATTCCCCTAATATTGATACTTTGAACACCCTTGGCGCCTGTGTACTATTGATAGTTACCCCTGGTGTATATTCAAAAACATCATTGAGATCTTTGGCCATCTTACTTTCAAGATCTTTATCAGAGATAACGGTTACTGATGCAGCGACTGCGTCCATAGTTTGATTCGTACGTGTTGCAGAAACAACAACTTCATCAAATAAACCAGCATCTTGTGCTTGTACTGGCGTAGCGAGAGCGAATAGTATTGAGGCTGAAAGGAACGTTCTGTTGTACATTTTTACTACCTTAAATCCATAGTAGGCGAATAATTGTCGCTATGATATTGGATGCTAATGATAATTACTATCATTCGTAAAAATATTTTTAACCTGGCTCTTATGTCGTTCCGCGTTTCTTAAAATGAAAAATTACAAAATATCAATACGATATACTGAGAATGATGAATTTATAGCGCCACTTTACAAAATTCACATCTGTGATCTTGATCACCAAAGGAGTTGAAGTGCAAAGCCCCATAACCTTGGAAGCATTACATATCTTAGATGCCATCGACAGAAGAGGGAGTTTTGCTTCCGCTGCCAATGAGCTTGATCGCGCTCCTTCGTCTTTGAGTTATCAAATTCAAAAGCTTGAGCAAGATCTAGACATCATGATTTTTGATCGTTCTGGCCACAAAGCGAATTTCACAGACGCTGGTCGACTTATCTTAGAACGTGGCCGCACGATTCTCGCTGCAACAGAAAAACTTGTTAACGACGCGACACTGCTAGCCAATGGTTGGGAACTGGATATTTCCATCGCATATGATGGCATTATCGGTATTCACCATTTTTTTTCGCTTGTAGATGCGTTAGGGAACGTGAGTAAAACCAGAGTCAGATTACAGGAAGAAATTCTT